>JAJCXQ010000273.1 GCA_029263355.1 Acidobacteriota bacterium
TGGCGGAACGGTTCGCGTTGCGGGCCGCAACACGACCGAATCGCCGCCTCCTCTCACCGAAGATCGGTATATCGTGATCGACGTCGTCGATCACGGCGTCGGTATTCCCGAAAGCCACCTGAGCCGGATCTTCGACCCGTATTTCTCCACCAAACAAGAGGGTCGAGGGCTCGGACTCGCTTCTGCCTACTCGATCGCTAGAAAACACGAAGGAATACTGACGGTGCAATCCAAACCTGGTGAGGGCGCCGTCTTCAGTCTCTATCTGCCGGCGTCGAACGCTGAAATCCGCCACCAACTGCCCGACACCGCTCAGGCGCCCGCTCACGGCGGTAGGATCCTGATCATGGACGACGACGACGCAGTCCGTCGCATCACCGGTTTGATCGTCGAGCAGCTCGGCTTCGAAGTCGCCTACGCCATCGACGGCGAAGAGGCTATCGCCAGCTACCGCGGCGCTCTCGCCGAGCAGCGTCCGTACACTGCGGTGCTGATGGATCTCACCATCCCTGGCGGTATGGGTGGCCAAGAAGCGCTTTCCCAACTGCGTGCTATCGATCCCGCGGTCACCGCGGTGGTGATGAGTGGCTACTCGAACGACCCGGTGCTGGCGAGCTATCGCGACTATGGATTCAGCGGCGGGATCAGCAAACCCTTCAAAGCTGCAGACCTGGCACAGACACTGAATGACTTGATGACAGGAGACCATCGATCCCCAAAGGTATTCGAAAGCAAGAAATCTTCTGTCTGATCGCCAAGGTTTCACCAGGTAGGTAATGATACGAGTAAGATCAATATAGCGGCCGGACCTTCCGTGCTCGCACCCTTCCTCACAGCTAGCTTAGGATTATTTTCCATGACGGGACTCTCGACACAGGACGCCCTTGCAGCCCTCACCAAAAACCGCTTGCGGGGCCTCGCTAACGCCCTCGATCTGGCCGCCCCTGCACGCGCCCGCAAAGCTGAGCTGATCGAAGCCTTAGCGCGCTCGCGGGCTTTCCAGCGCACTTTGGAGCTGTTGTCTCGTAACGAGCTCAAGGCGGTTTGCCGGGCGCTCGGACTCGACGATTCCGGACGGGAGAAAGCCAAGATTATCAATCGGATCTGCCGGAGCGGCATCTACATCGGTGACGGCGAAACGGTAGCTCTCTCAGGCAATGGCGATGCCCAGACCCACGAGCCGCTGACCTTGGATCAATTGGAAAGGCATCTCTGGGAATCCGCCAACATCTTACGCGGCAAAATCGACAGCTCAGACTTCAAACATTTCATCTTCGGCCTGCTGTTCTTCAAACGACTGTGCGACGTTTGGGAAGAGGAATTCAGCGAGCGCCTAAGACGCTATGGTGACCCCCAACGCGCCGCCGACCCAACCGAGCATCGCTTTCATCTGCCGCCCCACGCGGCTTGGAAAGCGGTCCGCCAACACAAGCACAATATCGGTCGCCACCTCAATGCCGCTCTACGCGCCATTGAACAGACCAATCTGGCTTTGGCGGGAGTCTTCCAGGACGTCAACTTCGACAACCAGGAACGCTTCCCGGACGCCACCCTTGAGCTATTGCTCGACCACTTCGAGATACATCGGCTGCGCAACTCGGACGTTGAACCCGACATGCTCGGCAATGCCTACGAATACGTCATCGGCCAATTCGCCGACGACGCCGGCAAAAAAGGCGGCGAGTTCTACACCCCAAAACAGGTTGTGCGCCTGATCGTCGAATGCTTGCAGCCCCGCGAAGGCATGTCGATCTACGATCCCGCCTGTGGCTCCGGTGGCATGCTGCTCGAGACCGTCCGCTTCCTCGAGCGACGCGGCGCCGACCCCAAGACCCTCGAGCTCTGCGGCCAGGAAATGAATCTCAACACCTGGGCCATCTGTCAGATGAACCTCTTCCTGCACGATATCGACGAGGCTCAGGTGGTGCGTGGAGACACCCTCCGCCACCCCAAACACATCGACCGCCAGAACCGTCTCCGCCACTTCGACCGGGTGCTCGCCAACCCCCCCTTCTCGCTGAAGAAATGGGGGCACAAAGAATGGAGCACAGGCGACGCCTTTGGCCGCGATATCTATGGATGCCCGCCGCCCTCCTATGGCGACCTGGCGTTCGTCCAACACATGGTGGCCAGCCTTGCCCACGACGGCATGCTCGGGGTTGTTGTACCCCACGGTATCCTGTACCGCCGCGGCGGCGAGGAGGCCATCCGCCGCGGCTTGATCGAGGACGACCTGATCGAAGCCATCATCGGCTTGGCCCCCAACCTCTTCTACGGCACTGGGATCTCTGCTTGCGTGTTGATCATCAACCGCCGCAAGCAGCCCGCGCGACGTGGACGGGTGCTGTTCGTCCAAGGTGACGACGAGCATGCCGAGCGTAAGAATCAGAACCGTCTCTCTGATGCCAATGTCCAACGCTTGGCCGACACCTACCACGCCTTCGAGGATCACGAACGATTCGCTAGGGTCGTCGATCTCGACGAGATCCGAGCCAACGACCACAATCTCAACATCTCTCGCTACGTCAACACCGCCCCCGTAATCGAACCGGTCGACATGCCGACCGCGATTCAGCGTCAAAAAGTACTCCGTGCACAACGTTCAGTCGCCGAGGACACCATGATGGAGCACCTCGCGAACCTCGGCTACGAGGTGTGAGTCAGTGCGGGTCGCCATGCTGCTTTCAGGCGGCGTCGACAGCTCGGTCGCACTCCGGCTGCTGCTCGAGGCGGGGCACCAGGTCACCGCCTTCTACCTCAAGATCTGGCTCGAGGACGAGCTCAGCCACCTCGGCGAGTGTCCATGGGAAGACGACCTGCGATATGCCCGCGAGGTCTGTCACAGCGCCCAGGTACCCCTCGAGGTCATCCCGCTGCAACACGAATACCATCAGCGAGTTGTGCGCTGGGCGGTCGACGAGTTACGCGCCGGGCGCACCCCCAGCCCCGACATCCTGTGTAATCAGCACATCAAGTTCGGCGCCTTTCTGGATACGGTCGCAACGCGCCCTTTCGACCGCGTCGCGTCCGGGCACTATGCTCGCCTGAGGCCCATCAGCGAGGGCCAAGATGTTGAAGACAACCCGCCCGTCGAGCTTCTGCGGGGGGTTGATCCGGTCAAGGACCAAACATACTTCCTTTTCCAGCTCAACCAACAGCAGCTGCAGCGTTGTCTCTTCCCCCTCGGCGGCTACCACAAGAGCGAAGTACGACGTTTGGCCCAGCGGTTCGATCTTCCAAATCGCAACCGCCCGGACAGCCAGGGTATCTGCTTCCTCGGAAAAATCCGCTATGACGACTTCGTGCACAGCTACCTCGGGGAGCGTCGCGGCGAGATCCGAGAGATCGAGTCCGGTCGCCGACTCGGTCAACATCGCGGCTATTGGTTTCACACCATCGGACAACGCCGTGGGCTCGGGCTGGGTGGTGGCCCCTGGTACGTGGTCGCCAAAGACACCGGCGCCAACATCGTTTACGCTTCTCACCGCAACGACCTCTGCCGCCATCGACGGACACGGTTTCGGCTACCCGCACCGCATTGGATCGGCGCCAAACCGGCCATCGACGCCGAAGGGCCGAGCCAACTCGAGGTCAAGATCCGTCACAGCCCTCGGACGCTGGCCTGCCACGCGCGCCCCTTCGGCGATGGGCTGGAGATCGAGCTCGATGTAGCCGATCCGGGTATCGCTGCCGGCCAGGTTGCCGTGCTCTACCAGGACCAGCGTTGCCTCGGTGGCGGCATGATCGCCACTGAACCCATCGTCACACCTGGCCAAACGTCACACCCGAACTCGTCAGTGCGACCGACACCGTCACATCGAGACCCTAGAAGTCCATCTGATACAGCATCCAGTAAATCGTAACGCCAGTCACCGACACGTAAAGCCAGATCGGCAACGTCCATCGCGCCAACGCGCGGTGGCGGTCGAATTGGCCGCGGATCGCCCGAATCAACGTCACACCCGCCAGAAACGGCACCAGAGCCGCCAGCACGGTGTGGCTAATCAAAATCGTGAAGTACAGGGTTCGGACACCACCCACGCCCTGGAACCGGACAGACCCTACTTGAGCGTGGTAGGTCAAGTAGGACACCAGAAAAACGACCGAACAGGTAAAGGCGCTGACCATCATCGCGCGATGGAGGTTACGTTTACCCTGGCGGATGAATATGTAGCCAACTATCAAACAGACTGCCGCCAGTCCGTTGAGGAACGCGTTCAAAGTCGGCAAATCAGTGAGCTGCATCGTCTTCTCATTCGTAATGCGTTGTGAAAGGTTGTTGGGAGATGATCAGTTTGGCGACGGGGCCAACAACCCACGGAAGGGAAGTTCGACTGAAAGACAATACTTCACTTGGTGATACTGTGATAGCATTTCAATCAGAGAATAGGTTGGTAGCTGAGTTGGAGAACTGAATTGACCTTGCAACCTCAGCCATTGGCTTATACATCGAAAGCCTGGATTCGCGTTGCGAAGCACGAATCATCATCAGATTTCGGGAAGGACTCCGGCTCTAGCCAAGACCGCCCGTTCTCAGCAGCCCTGAGCTGTGATCGTAGCGGAGGTTGATTTTATGAAGAAATACGTGGTCCTCATTTTGGCTTTGGCCAGCGTGTGCTGGCTTCATATGCCTATGGCGGCGCAGGAGAACGAGGCCTTCGTGGTGATCGTTCATCCTGACAACCCGGAGCAGTCGATTAGCAAGAAGCGCGTTTCTCAGCTTCTGCTCAAGGAGGTTTCGCGGTGGAGCAGCGGCGTGTCCGCCCAGCCAGTAGACCTGGACAGCGGCTCTCCGATTCGTGACGCTTTTTCTCGCGCCATCCACGGCCGGTCCGTCTCCAGTATCAAGAACTACTGGGTACGAAAGATCTTTTCCGGCGCTGCGGTACCGCCGCCAGAAGTCTCATCCGATTCTGCTGCCATCAACTACGTCAAATCCAACACTGGCGGCATCGGCTATGTCTCGACTGCGGCCCGTCTCGACGGCGTCAAGATCCTCGAAGTCGGCAATAAGTAAGGCGAGTCCACGATCGCCGGTCGTCTTGAGAGCAACGTCGGCGGCCAAACACATTGATCCCGTGCTCGATCCATCGTCACGGAAGCTGCGGCTAGGGATATAATCGCGCCTCGTTCGACTGCGATCGCGAACCTTGCCCCATGCCCTCACAGGACAAAACCGCCAAACAACGGATCTTGAGTCTCGTCCGGGACTTGCCCGACGCCACGTCTTACGACGAGGTTTTGAGAGAGCTCGCCTTCGTGCGGATGGTTGATCGTGGCCTTGCAGACGCCGCCCACAGCCGCCACATCGACTCCAAAGAGCTGAAGGAGCGGATCCGCGCATGGTCGGACTGAAGTGGACATCCGAGGCTGAGATCTCGTTGCGCGAGATCTACAAACATATCGCCCAGAATCGACCGGCGACAGCGCTTCGTACCATTGAATCGATCCTCAACAAAGCCGAGTCACTCTGTGAAGCCCCATCCCTCGGACAGCCATACCCTTATCACCAGCAGCACTCAGTACGCTTGCTGACCTACGGCCAATTCCAGATCGCCTTTTTGCACCAGGAAGGCGCCATTATCATCCTCGGCGTATTTCACGGTCTGATCTTCCTGCCGCTCAAGTGATCGCTGCAGCTAGCAGACCCTATCTAGATCCCGTCCAGATATAGTTCGGTCTCGGCATCCGGGTGTGTGGAGCGAGCACGGAGCTGATTGTTTGAGCTGCGAGCACCGGCTGAGTCGGCCTGAATGGCAGGCATTCATAGAGCTCTTATGGTGGCACGTAAGAGATCATGCGAGTTAGGCACCGCGCGGAGCCCACAGACCCGGATGCCGAGACCGAGAACGGCAAAACTGGAGGGGAACTATCTAGACGACGGGTCAGCTCGACGCCGAGGCTCTTTCACCCTGTCGAACCACAGGACCAGGACTTCCTCTTGCAGCAGCTGCTGAACAGCTTGGTAATAGGCACGGAACTGCTCCGCGTCGAGATGCCGAGGACCGGTGTCCAAACGCACCTCTGTGGTCACCACTGAGCCATTGAATCCGATCGAGCGCGTCAGCTGACCAGAGCCGAGCGGCCATGTCCGAGCCGCGGGAACAGCGCGCAACCGCATACCGCGAGGCGGATGAATACGGTAGCGCCACACTGCGCTCAGCGGCTCGTGAAAAACGAATCCGCCACGACGCGATCCCGCTCCGGAGACCAGAAGCTCTCGCGGTAAGGTCGTGATCAGGTAACTGAGATCGATCGCGACGGCCGCTTCGCGCTCCGTTGTCCAAGCACGACCGGCACGGCGAGCTTCGAGTCGCAGGCGGAACGGTTTCGAGAGGTCATCAAGAGTGGTCTCTTCTACTGCTCCGAGGGTCTCAGCGCGGTACGCGGCTTGGACGTAGGCCTCATAGCCGAGGCGTCGTTCACTGGAGTCGACTCGAGTGGTCACCAAACGCTGCCGGCGCTCGGAAGCGCCAAAATGAGTGCTGGTCTCGACCACCCGCGCCGGCCCCTCCTCGGCCATGAAAACCTCGATGATCGTCTCCGTCCGGTTGTCCGCCGAGCTGGCGGCCGAGGTCCGGATCAAGTGATGAGTATTAGGGCTCGCCACCAATGCCCACCGATCCTGTCGATCACTCGCCAGCTCCCCGGCACGGCTGTAGCGGTCACCCGGATCGAGCCATATCGGTTCGCTGGCGGGCAAGTACACCAAGGCATGATTGAACCGACCCAAGCCCGGCAAATCGGGCTCCAGATCCATACCGTACCCAGCCCGCAGCAACGCGACATAAGCTGGAATACCCTCGGCCCGCAGGGCCGCCACCATGGCTGTTGCTAGATCCTTGCTGTCACCGAAGCCGCGCCGCAACGTCGCCAACGGCTCGCCAGGGTCGACTCCTGACAAGCCAAACTCGACCGGGTGATAGTCGACCATTTGCCGCAAACCGCTCAGCAGCTCCGCGACACGCTCCATCTGCGCTCCAACTCCCCGGTTGGGAAGTTGACGCAACACCGCGTCGCTCGCCCCCGTCGCAACCCGTTCGTCGACCAGGCGAGCATAGGCGCCGGCCACCTCTGCCCAGCCCTCGCCGGTCGAGAAGACGATGTGAGGATAACGCGGCTCTGTCGACGGCAACCCAGCCTCGGCTGGACCAGCCGCCGGCACGTCGGCATAGTTGAAGACCAGCCGCACCTGATCACCGATCACCTCGCGTTGGGGCTCCAATCCTTCCACGCCACGTACCCCAAATCGCAACGGTAGCCGGGTTGGCGCTTCGAGCGTCAAGCGCCCGCGACGAATCGGTACCTGCATCACCAATAGGTGCTTGGCGCTGATTCCGGCCTCAAAGTACGGCCGATGATCTCTCGAGATCACTTCTTCTTCGACGATCGCTCCGACCGTCACCGGCAACGGGCCCCGGATCAACCTACGCTCGCCGCCGAGTCCCGACTGTTCGGCGTCCAGTTCAATGACCGACGCCGCGCTCAACCCCCGTTCGTCGCCACTTGGTGTCACCACCCGAGCCCGCAAGTCAGGTCGCGACTGATACCAAGGCGACCAGGCTGCTTCCGACACCGACCAGGTTTCGAGCCCTTCGGTGGTGAGAATGCGATAGACCCAGTGCCGGGTGTGGGTCATCAGACCGGCGCTGTCGAAACTGAAACGGTCGTCTCGCAGCAGCAACTCGACGTCAGCATCGGACGCAGCGAGCTCGGCAGCTGCCTGCGCGATATCACTCGCAGACACAGAAAACGCAGCCGCAAGCCAGGGCTCGGAGCCCTCGGTAGCGCTTGCAACGGTGACACCCGCGGCCGCCGTCTGCACGGTCATCATGCCCACGACCGCCAGAAGGCGACCGGTCAAGCGGATCAGGCGGGCGGAGCATGGCATCGGATCGGGTCCTCGAGCAGGCTTGCCAGTACCCGCTGGTTTGCGGGAGTCAGGGCGCGCAGCTAACCGCCAAACGTTGCGTGAATGGCTCGGAAGAGCGCCTGAGATCGCTGATGCCACTCGTCTTTCGTGAAACTTTCCGCCGGAGCGCTGAGACGGACAACTCCGGTGCCATCGGACTGGTTGGTCACTTTGATGCGCATCTCCGCCCAAATCAGAGCCCAGCGAGGATTGGCTTCAATCTTAGGGTCATAGGGCTCGCCGAGCTTCGTCAGGGCATCGAGCACGGCGAACAGCAACTTGTTGTCGCCTTGACGATAGGGCACCCGAAACCCTGCCGCAACCTGATGAGCATCGTCCGGCGGAGTGTAGAGATCGGTGTTGAGCAGCACCTTGTAGTCCAGACTCTTGAGACCCAAAAAACGCTCGTCGGTGCGTGCTCGAAAGCGATTTCGTTCGTCGAGCTCGATCGCTCGCCGCAAATGCTCGATCGCCGGCTCATCGTTCTTGGCGATCGCATAGTTGCTGGCGACCAAATACTGCGCCTCGGCGGAATCTCCTTGGGAGGCCAGGTACCTATCGAAGTGCTCAACCGAACGATCCATCTCGCCTTGCATGGACAGCACAGCGCCCAGATTGAGATCGTTGTCGGGTGCTGACGGATCGAGTTTCTGGGCCTGGATCAAAGCGTCGTAGGCAGCCCCATAACGCCCCTCAGCGATCTCGAGCCCAGCCAAGTTGAGCCATCCCTGACGCAGCTTGGGATCGAGCTCCAGTGCCCGTTCTAGATCTTCGAAGCCGGTCGTCAGTTGACCACCCATGATGCGACCTGTACTGCGTAAGAACAAAGCGGTCGCGTTTTTCTTGTCCTTCTTCAGCACCTCGTCGAGGATTCTCAGCGCTTCGCTAGGGTTACCCTGTTCGAGGAATCGCTGGGCCATCGCCAGGCGAGCCTCCTGTTGCGCGACAACGGGCCCGCCGGTAATCGACAGCAGGGCAGCGATCGAAAGCAGGGCGGCGATCAGCCATGTGCAAACGACGCGGTAGGGGTTCGAAGGACGATAAAGACTCGAGTGCATAGCGACAACTTTCGTACAAAGTATTATTCCGTACACAGTAATACCAAAGGACGGGGCGATTTTCCAGATCGCTCACTCTTCGGCCTCAAAGCAATAGAATCCCATCATGACCCAAGCCGTGCCGTCCCCCCGGGAAATCGCCAGCGACCTCGAGAAAAGTGTCATCGGCCAACGCGAGGCCTTGCAAGAGATGTCGATCGCGCTGTCCAAGAAACTCGCCGGCCTGGCGGTCGGCAACATCCTGATGATCGGTTCCTCGGGTACCGGCAAGACAACGCTCATGCGGGCCGTTGAGACCTATCTCGAAGCCCGCCCCCACCTCAGCTTACGCTCGACCGTCGTTCGCATGCACGCCAACATCCTCGGCGAGGCCGCGCAACAGGGCCGACCCGGTGAAGTGGTGCTACATCGCCTGTTGGAACGAGCGCGGGAGAAGCTCGGGGTCGACGCGTCCGCTGAAAATCTGCTGCAGCAGGCCAGCAACGGGATCGTCTTCGTCGACGAGGTCGACAAGATCCGGTCCTATATCGGTGATCGCCCCAACACCTCCGGAATTCGCGCCCAGGAGGCCCTGCTCACGGTGATCGAGAACGAGGCGGTGCCGCTGACCCTACCGCCCTGGGCCGGTGGCAGAACCGTGACGGTAGATTCCAGCGGCTTGTTGTTCGTGTGCGGCGGCGCCTTCGAAGGCTTGTACGACGCGGTCTTTGACCGGGTCACGATCGGCCGTGACCGTGGCGCCCTCAAGCCGGTCACAGTGGTGGAAGACGGCCAGGTCCACGAGAAACTGGAGTTCGCGCTCCGCGAGTGGCTGCGCAACGAAGATCTCTTCGACTATGGGATGAGCCCACAATTCTTATCTCGTTTCGACGCCGTGGTGTTGCTCGCTGATCTCACCATCGACGAGCTGGTGCGAATCTTTCTCGAGATCCCCAACTCCGGTTATGACCAGGCGCGGGCCTATTTCAAGAGCCAAGGCTTACATCTCGCGCTCTCCCCTGACGCCATCCGTCGCATCGCCTTCGAAGCGTCAAAAGAGAATCGCCTCGGCGCCCGCGCCTTGAAAGAGGTTTTCCGACGGGTGGTGCGAGACTACGAATTCGACCCCAAATCCAACGGCCCCGACGGCTCGGTGCTGCTGGATGTCGCAGAGGTCGAGGCAGCGCTGGCCACCTAGGCGCTGAAGGAAGGTTTGTAGCTCTTGGGTATCGGCGGCAAAGGTGACAACTCCGACGATCCGGCGCCTCTGGTTGCGCGAATCTTGGCGGGCGACCCCCGGGCCGAAACGGAAGTGGTCGAACGCTACGGTCGCGGCCTCCGCATCATCCTCGACCGCCACACCAGCGGGCGTCCCGAAGCGGAGGATCTCTACCAGGACACCCTCGCCATTGGCCTCGACAAGCTGCGCCGCGGCGAACTGCGGGATCCTACCAAGCTCCCCGCTTTCCTCAGCCAACTAGCTCGTAATCTGGCCATCGAGTTCTACCGCAAGGCCCAACGCCGCAAGACAGAGCCCGACAGCGAGGCCGTCGACGCGGCTGCGGTGGTCAGATCCAGCCAGCTCGACCGGCTGGTGCAGCACGAGCATAGCGCGCTGGTGCGAAAAGCGATCGAAGACATGCGCAACGATCGCGACCGTCAGGTCCTATTCCGTTTCTACATCGCGGAAGAGGACAAGGACACCATTGCCGCGGACTACGATCTGAGCAGCATCCAATTCAATCGCGTGCTGCATCGCGCCCGAGATCGTTACCGCGAATTGGTCCAGGAGCGACTCGCTGCCGGCTTCAATCTGGAGATAGCGATGGCTTTCGCCCTTTGGGGTGCGATGATCGAGTTGCTCACACCACTCACTGTGGGGGGGCAGTAAACATGGACCACGCCTACATCGCAGAACACAGCCTGATTGAACGTTATCATCTCGGCAACTTACCTCCCGACGAGGAGATGCGCTTCGAAGCCCACTTCGTCGCGTGCCCGGAATGTACCGCCGAGCTCGAAGCCGCCCGCGGCTTCCGGATCGGTATGAAAGCCGTGGCAGCCGAGGAGGTCACCCGGGCACAGGTGGTTGCACGGATCGGGCTGATCGCCCGGCTGACGCGCCTGTCCAGGCAGTGGCCCGGCCTCCTCACCGGCGCTTTGGCGGCGGCGGTCTTGACGTCGGGCTGGTTCCTCGTCGTCGCTCCGTCACCCGATCGCGGCAACCTCTCCTCCCCCATCACCAACACTCCGGTATTCATCTTGAGCACCGTCCGCAGCACCGCGGAGACGGGCACAATCGTCGAGCTCAGCCGCGCCAAAGACTCGGTGGCGCTGGCGGTTGACGTCGACTTCGATCCACGCATCACCGGCTACCATGTCTCGCTGCTGGACTCCGCCGAGCAGGTGCGGTGGCAACAGGCAGATCTCATGCCCAACGACCTCGAAGTTTTGATGGTGACGTTTCCGGCCTCCTTCTTCGAGCCGGGAGCGTACCGCCTGACCGTCGAGGGTCAGGTTGCGGACGGCGAAGCGATCCAACTCGAGGGTTATCCCTTTCAGGTCGTCGAGTAGCCTGGCTAGAGCTCGCAGATGCCACCTGCTGGGAGCGCGCCGGCGTCTCGCCGGCTTGGCCACCGCCACGCCAAGGAATAGGCCGTCCGCTCGCGGGGTGCAAAGCCCTCGCTCAGTCTTAAAGTACCTGCGGCTTCACCTCGGCCTCGCGGGACTCGAAGAAGCCACCTGCTGGGAGCGCCGGCGTCTCGCCGGCTTGGTCGAAACAGTGAAACCGTTCGATGAGCCGGGCTGTTCTTGTTCCTTGGAAGAATCAGCCTAGATCGCATCCAGAAACAGCGTCTCAGCTTGCGCATCTTGATTCCGGCCAGGCGAGTCACGCAAGCAATACGCCTCAACGCAAAAAAAGCCGCAGCACCGTGGACGCCACGAATGCTGCGGTCGAACGTTCGCAAGGCTTACGTCAGTTGACGCAGGCCGGCGTCCGATGAATGTCGTAATACTTGTCGCAGGCCGCGTCAGCGGTATTGCCGCTGTAGGACGAGCTCGACAAGATCACGACCGCACCGCCACCGACGTTAGCGTTGGCATAACCGCCGCCGCGGACCGTGGCATGATTGAAACTGATGCTCGAGGTGGCGACCGAGACGTCACCCTGCGAGTTGAAGATACCGCCGCCGAGACGCCCTTGGTTGCCGATAATTGTGCTGCCGCTGATCTCCAGATCCCCGAAGTTGCTGATCCCACCGCCGACGCTGGTCGAGACGTTACCCGCCACCACACTGGCGCTGCGGATGACCAGAAGGCCGGTAGAATAGTTCACGATGCCGCCGTAGGTGGTGCTGGTTCCATCGCCGACGACATAAACGGTTTCGAGGGTGGTGTCGCCATGATTGATCAACATGGCGCGGGTCGCATTCTCCAGCCACAGATCTTCGAGGGTCACCGTGGCATCTCCGTCAACCTCGAAGACGGATAGCTCGCCGTCGCCATCGACTGTGGCCTGACCCGATGAGGCCTTGATCGTCAAGTCCTTATCGACCTGGATATCACCTTCGACAAAGGTCTGCGGCGACAGGCTCAAGGTGTCGCCGTTGGCGGCGGCGTCCACCGCGGACTGGATCGAGGTGTAGGCGCAACCCGAAGCACAAACCGTTAGGGTCGCGCCGTATGACGAGCCAACCAGCAGAAACGATGTCACGAAGGCGGCGAAAAGAGTGCGGTTGTTGAGGGAAGTCAGGAAGATGTTCATGGTCTTGGTTCCTTTTGAGTGCGGTTATCGAATCTAGAACGTTTGCTGGCCTCGAGTTGGTCGGTCTTTTGTGCAGGGCCAAAAGTGGCGCGCTTAGTGACTTTTTCGACCTTCTAATTTAGTAAGTGGGACGAGGCGCCGATCGATCGCACCCTGACCGGTCTTCTCTTCGGTGGTCGTCTTTTCGGCGATCGATTGCGCGCTTGACCAAGTGCTAAACTGACTCCAACGCCTCGCTGGTGTAGCCCGTGAGCTGGGGGATCAGTTTCGGGTCGGATGTTGCGAAGATCTTTTTTGATTCCTCTCTCGCTGAAACAGTCCTGGGTCACTCTGGCGATCCCGCTGCTGTGGTTTCCAACCTCGCTGGAGGCAGCCCAGCCAAGCCCGGCTCCCTTGCACCCCGGGGAGACGATCGAACACGTGATCGCGTCCGAGGAGATCCACCTCTTTCGCGCCGATCTCGCGGCCGGCCACTGGCTGGTGACCGTCGAACAGCAAGGAATTGATATCGATCTCACGGCGACGCCTTCGGATAGCGAGCCTGTCGTCGTCGATAGCCCTCTCGACCGTGAAGGGATGGAGTCGTTGCTGATGGCGACCGAGACTCCGGGCAGCATCGAGATCGCGATTCGCGCCCGCGAGCGCGCTGCACCGCCGGGACGCTACGAGGTCCAACTCGTCGCCCTGGCGGACGACAGCCCGACAGCCAAGGAACGAATCGCGGCCGAGATCGCTCGCACCGAAGCTGCTCGCTCGTACGCCGGCGGCGCCGAGGGTCGCCTCGACGCCATCGATCAGTATCGGGCAGCAGCGAGGCACTGGCACCACCTCGGTGAGAACGGCGAGGAGACGCGGGATCTCTATTGTGCGGCGGTCCTGCTACGAATCGCAGGCAAGACTCAGGAAGCGCTGGAGGCCTCACAGGCCGTCTTGCCGCGTTGGCAGGCGCTAGGCGATACGTACTGGGAAGCGGCCACCCTCAACGAGATCGGCTTGAATCAAAGGGCCCTCGGCGAGGGCCAGACGGCCCGTACCATGTTTCATCGCGCCAATTCATTGTGGAGACAAGCCGATCAAGACACCATCGCCTTGCACGCGCAGAACAACACCTGTCTTACATTCTTGACTCAAGGCGACTTGAAGCAGGGACTCGCCTGTTACCAACCGCTATTCGACGCTGCGGTCCTCGACCAAGAACCAGCCTTAGCGGCGACGATCCGAACCAACATGGGCTGGGTCTACGACACCTTGGGCGAGCCGGATTCCGCCCTCGAGCACTACACACGGGCCTCAGCTTTGGCTCAACGGGCTGGCGATCTGTTGGGGCAGGCTCAGATCCTCAACAATCTGGCGAAGCTCAAGCGCAAGGCCGGCGATCTCGATCAGGCTCTGGCCGACTACGAGCAGGCCCTTGGCATCTTTCGAGAACTAAAGAAGGAGCGCTGGGAAGGCCGAGTGCTAAACAACATCGCTTATACCTACCTGGTTCTTGGCGAACCACAGCAGGCTAAGGCTCTTTTCCGAGAGTCTCTGGTTCTTCGTCGTGAGGTTGGTGACCGCCGTGGAGAAGTTTTTACACTGACCCAGGCCGGACACGTATTCCGGCACCTTGGCGATCTCGACCAAGCGCTAGAGCGCCACCAAGAAGCTACGGTCCTAGCAGCGGGGTTGGGTGATCGCCGGATCCAAGCGATGGCCTTGACCGTTCTAGGTTGGACACACTTAGAGATGGCAGATGAAAGGCAGGCTCTGGCTCTAGGTCAACAGGCACTCCAGTTGCTTCAAGGGCTAACGGAAGGTGCCAGCCATGCTGAAACACTGTATCTGCTGGGCCGCGCCGCCGGCTCTCGAGGAATGCACCGAGCGGCGCTGACCGACCTTGAAACTTCTCTAGAGCTGCTGCGAAAAACGCGTCACTACTCCAAACAGGCTGCTGTGCTAACTGCAATTGCCAGATCCAGACGCGGGCTCGGAAACTTCGAAGCAGCACGCCTGGATCTGGAGGCAGCGCTGGATTTGATTGAGGACCTTCGCACTCGAGTCGCCGCAACAGACCTAAAGGCTTCCTTTCAGGGCTCACACCGAGAGACTTTCGAGGCCTACATCGACCTGCAGATGGCTCTTCATCAACTTCACCCAACCGCCAGCCACAATCTGACCGCGCTCTCTGCCAGCGAACGAGCTCGGGCTCGCTCTTTGCGGGATCTTCTGAATGAAGCAGGAGCCAACATCCACCAAGGTGTCGAGCCTACTTTACTCGAGCAACGCAAAGCGCTCGGACGGCGCCTGAACGCCAAGGCAGAACGAAGATCAGCCCTCCTCGCCAAGCCCCACACTGCGGAGAATCTGGCGGAAGCAGAGCTCGAAGTCGCATCGGCACTCCGCCAACTCGACCGCGTCGAAGCTCAGATCCGGCGCACCAGCCCACAATTTGCCGCCCTCTCCCAACCTTCGACTCTCAACGCTAGCGAAATACAACCTCTCCTTGACGACGACACTCTACTTCTCGAATACACACTCGCCACGGAACGAAGCTTCCTGTGGCTTGTCAGCTCTCAGAAAATCGAGAGCTTCGAGCTCCCTCCACGACACGAGATAGAAGCTCTTGCCCGTCGCTTTCACGGCCTCCTAAGCAAACCAGGACCCCAAGACAGGGTGGAGCAAATACAGACCGCTAGGACTCTGGCCGAGATGCTGCTTGGACCGGTGGTGGACCGGCTGGGCACTCACCGATTGGTCGTGGTAGCGGATGGAGCCCTTCACTACGTACCTTTCGCGGTGCTCCCGCTGCCAACTACGAGCCCCACTCCAGAAGCACTTCTTCTCACCCAGCATGAAGTCACGCATCTTCCGAGCGCTGCAGTTCTGGGCCAACTGCGCGAGCTCGACAAGGGCCCCCGAGCTCCCGGATGGCTGGCGATGATCGCCGATCCGGTCACAGCCAGTCAGGACAGTCGACTGGCAGACATCTCGGTCGAAGCAGCCGGCAACATCAAGGAGCAATCGAAAAACCTAGTGCGATCAAGTCTGCCTGAAACGTCCCCTGGATATCCCCGTCTACCAGGCAGCAGGAAAGAAGCCGAGGCAATCCTACCCCTAGCACCGCTCAATCGGACCCTCGCTGTGCTCGGCTTCCAAGCCAACCTGAGGACCGTCTTTGCGACCGACCTGAGCCAGCATCGTATTGTTCACTTCGCAACCCACGGAGTCATCGACACCACAACTCCGCGCCTTTCAGGCCTAGTGCTGTCGCTATTTGATTCCAGCGGCCACCCTCGGGCCGGCTTCCTGCGATTGCACGACATCTACAACCTGAAACTCAACGCCGACCTGGTGGTGCTCTCAGGCTGCCAAACCGCACTCGGTCGGGAGATGGACGGCGAAGGATTGGTCGGTCTGACACGCGGCTTCATGTACGCGGGAGCCGCACGAGTGCTCGCTAGTCTTTGGCGGATCGAAGACCGGGCTACGGCCGAGCTAATGACTCGATTCTACCGTTCGATGTGGGCTGACGGAGCGACTCCGGCAGCAGCGTTGCGCAGTGCTCAGCTATCGATTCGGCAGGAACGGAGATGGCAAGACCCTTACTACTGGGGGACGTTCGTGCTGCAAGGGGATGACTGAACCATACCCGGATAGAACTCTACACCACAGCTGGGTGCGACAACGCACACTCTCATCCCACTAGGTGAGTATCGATGGAACAGCTACAACCAAAAAAGGAGAGGATCATGGGCACGGAGTCTTACACCCCTTTAGACAAGGTCGCGACACTCGAAGATTGGACGGACGGCAAGCGCTGGAACGTCATTCTTCAAACTTCATTTGAAGGGAGAATCACGGGTACCGATAAGATTCCAGAGTACCTCGTAACAACGCCCAACGTCAGCAGCACCGATCCTGTTCTCGTGACTCGCTTCTCTAGCTCCAACGCTCCCCTCGGGCCAGGGACACCATTCAAGTTCATGCCCAAGAACGGTCAGATCTACGGCGAAATCGAGGTCACACTGGAAGACGGCTCAACGGCCCCGATGGTCTTCATCATTTCGATGGTCTTCATGCAGAACGATGAAGATCCCGAGGATGTCGAGAGGTATCTTTCAAGCATTACCTTGATCAATGACCCCGAGACTGCTGGGGTCATGGGCGCTGAAGAAGGGGGTATTGTCCCGTCATCCAGCAGCGGTTCTTGATAGAACGCCCCTAGCCCTCCTGGGTTGCAACGGAGGCTCCCGCTCGCTAGAGGCTTGGTTCGGACGAGGCCTTACTGATCAGAGGAGGAGGTCGCCGATAGAGATCAGAAGTTGACGAACCAGCCCGATGGAACTCTAAGCCCCAACACCGCATTTTTGAGGTGACGTAAGATCTTGACGGAGGCCCTCTTCTCCTTAGAGGGTCTCGTCCGCTAACGTGCCATGCAACTCAAGAGAGGAGATGAACGATGAAGATCAAGACCCATATCAAGGCAGGTCCCGAAACCGCTGGAGTCATGGGAGCTGAAGATTCGGGCGTTCTGCCGCCGTAGTCAAGCAGCGCGTCTTTGATCGCCCTAAAGCCGCCCCTGTCGTTCCTCTTTCAACGCGTGGTAGCGCTGGCGCCGCAGCCAGCCCTGCCGTATCGTCGGCCAGCCAGTGACGACGTTGAAGGCGCCCCACACCAAAATGTAAGCCGCACCGATCTTCGCCGACGGATTGAGGATCAGCTGCGACGAGAAGTAAGTATGCATCAAGGTCGCAGGGATCAGGCCAAGAGTCGACGTGATGAGGAAGCGTGGTGCTTTGACGCCGGCCATAGCGGCGCCATAACTCACCAGCCAGAACGGTAAAGGGATGAAACGCACCTGAACCAACGGCCAAAAACCGCGGCGTTCGAAGAGTAACTCAGCGCGCCGCAAACGCTTGCCGGCCAAGGCGACGATAAAATCCCGCCCCAAAACCTTGCCGACGTAATAGGCTGACATTGCGCCAAACACCAAGCCGAGGGTGTTGTAGAACGATCCCACCCAAGGGCCGAACACCACCCCCCCGGCGATCACCACCGGACTCATCGGTACCCCCAGCGGCCCCAGCACCACAAAAGTGGCGATCAAGATTAGAGGCGACCACGGCGAGCCGCGCAGCTGCCCGAGCAGCACCTTCATTTGGTCGAGGGTGAAGTAGTCACCGAGGGGCGTGAAACGTAACAGCACAAAACCGAGCACGAGCAGCGCCACCAGCACACCGATCTGCAGCCAGGCCTTGCGCGGAACTCTCCGCAGCGCCGCCACAAACCCACGACGTTCTTCGGTGAGGGTGGGAGAGCTCAATGTGGTCGCCGCTCAGTCTGCACTCAACTGCAAGAATTCGCGGGCCTGTTCAGCCAGAATATCTTGCGACTTTGGATCCATAAAATTGAGCTTGAGCTCGTTGATCACCATGACCTCGTTCTGCTTCCATTCGGCCCAACACTCAGCGCAGATCCCGGCTCGGATCTGGTCTCCGAGCGCACCACCGTAGAAAACGCCGGTCGCCGGTGGCGCCGTACGGCCGCAGCGGACACAGTCGACAGAGTTACTTTCTTCAGCCATGAGTTCTTCTCCTAGCAGGGCACTTACGCCTCGCCGGGCAAAATGATCCGACTCTCCGAGCGCTCCTGGACTTCCTTGGGAATCGACACCAGGAACAGCAGATCTTCGCGCTTGTCGGGCAGGCCGCGCAGCGATTTCACCACCTCATCGGGGACAATCAACTTGATGTACGCCCGCTTCTTGTCGTTGCCCCGCGCGCTGTCCAACAGCAACTCATCCACCGAGACCGCTTGCACGCGCTCGGGATATTTCTCGAGGGCAAACGCTAGAGACTGTAGATTCTCGCTCATACTCGACCCCTCCTGAACTCGACGTTGAGGCCCACCCGGTGAGACCCAGTTTCTCAGGATTGTATATCCGCTACGCCAGCAACTCGCGAAAGTAGGCGATGGTCTTCGCCAAACCTTCGTCGAGCTCGACTCGAGGCTCCCAGCCGAGGTGTTTGCGAGCCATGGTGATATCCGGTTGCCGAGTCTTGGGATCATCGATCGGCAAGTCCCGATGCTCGATCACGCTGCTGCCGCCGGTGAGCCTCAAGATGTGCTCGGCAAACTGCAGGATCGTCATCTCTCGGGGATTGCCGATGTTGGTCGGATCGCTGCGATCGCTCATCAGCAGCCGAAAGATGCCCTCGACCAGATCGTCGACGTAACAAAAGGAGCGAGTTTGTGAGCCATCCCCAAAAACCGTCAACGGTTCGCCGGTGAGCGCCTGCTGAATAAACGCCGGCACCACCCGACCATCACGCGGACGCATGCGCGGGCCATAGGTGTTGAAGATCCGCACAATGCGTGTCTCGATGCCGTGGTATCGATGGTAGGCCATCACCATTGCCTCACCGAACCGTTTGGCTTCGTCGTAGACGCCGCGCGGTCCAACCGGGTTGACGTTGCCCCAATAGGTCTCCGGCTGTGGGTGAACCAACGGATCGCCATACACCTCCGACGTCGACGCCAGCAGCAGCCGTGCCCCTTTTGCCATCGCCAGGCCAAGGGCGTTGTGGGTGCCGAGGGAGCCAACCTTGAGAGTCTGGATCGGCAGCTCCAAATAGTCGATCGGGCTGGCCGGCGACGCAAAGTGCAGCACGTAATCAACCGGCTCGTCGACCTCGAAGGGCTGGGACACGTCGTGTTCGATCAGCCGGAAATCCGGTCGACCGTCGAGGTGCTCGATATTGCGCGGGCGTCCGGTGAGAAAATTGTCGACACAAATGACGCGATGACCTTCGGCGATCATACGCTCGCACAAGTGTGATCCAAGGAATCCCGCGCCGCCGGTTACTAAGCTAGTTGTCACGCCACCGCACCTCTTTGAGTCATGGATTGGTGTCGTCGCTGGGTAGGCCTTCCGGGCGGCCGTCCGGGCGACCTTCCGGGCGGCCGACAGAAATATATCGGAAGCCAGCGGCGGCCATCTGAGAAGGCTGATAGATGTTGCGCAAATCGATCACCAACGGTTGCTCGAGTAACTGCTTCAGTCGATCCAATTCGAGAGCACGAAACAGGTTCCACTCGGTGAGGATCACCAGCGCCACCGCACCGTCGGCGGCGTCGTAGGCATTGTCGCAGTAGGTGACGTCGGGCAAGATCTCGCGACACGCCGGCATCGCCTCCGGATCGTAAGCTCGTACAACGGCGCCGTCGGCCAACAATCCTTCGACCACTGGCAAAGCCGGAGATTCACGAATGTCGTCGGTATCGGGCTTGAACGACAAACCTAGGACCGCAACAGACTTTCCTTCGAGCTCACCCACGGCATTGCGAATCTTGTCCAGCATCCGAGCCTTGGTGGCCTCGTTGGCCTCCAGCACGGCATCGATAATGCGAAAACGCAACCCCTTCTCGCGGGCGATCTGCGCCACCGCCCGGGTGTCTGTGGGAAATCACGAACCGCCACAACCCGGCCCCGGATGCGGGAAGGTCGGTCCGACGCGACTGTCCAAGCCCATACCCTGCGCCACCACACCAACGTCCGCACCGAACGCCTCGCACAGCGCCGCGATCTCGTTGATAAACGAAATCTTGGTGGCCAAGAAGCCGTTGGACGCGTATTTGATCAGCTCCGCCGACTCGACGTCGGTGACCACGAACGGGACATCGGCAACCCGCAACGGCGAATAGATCTCTAGCATGATGTCGATCGCCCGCTGATCGCGAGTACCGATGACCACACGGTCAGGACGCAGAAAATCGTCGATCGCCGACCCTTCACGCAGAAACTCAGGGTTCGAGACCACCGCAAAATCCTGCGTTCCTCCCGACTGTTCGGACACGATCTTCTCGATCTTCTGGCCGGTGCCGGTCGGCACCGTGCTCTTGGTGACGATCACTTTGTAGTCGTTGAGGTGCTGCCCGATCGATCGCGCCACCTGCTCGATGAACGACAAGTCCGCCGAGCCATCGGGCCGTGGCGGCGTGCCAACGGCGATAAATACCGCTCGCGCCTCTTCGATCGCCGGGCCAAGCTCGGTGGTGAACCGCAGCCGGCCTTCCGCCATGTTCTTGCGCACGATCGACCGCAAGCCCGGCTCGTAGATCGGCACTTCACCGGCTTGCAAACCTTCGACCTTGCTCGCGATCTTGTCGACACCTGTGACGTTCATTCCGAAGTCTGCCAAACAGGCTCCGGTCACCAAGCCGACATAGCCACTACCCACGACACAGATCTTCATAAGCTGGTCTCTACCTTGGATCGAACGACGTTACGTAAATCGGGAGGGGCGGGGAGATACAGGTCAAGTGCGCGCAGCTTGGTACCAGGCGACGAACCGGCTCAGGCCCTCTCGGATCGGTACTTTCGGCGCGTAACCCAACATGCTGCCGGCTTTCGAGACATCGGCATAGGTGATTGGTACATCGCCAGGCTGGTCGGGAAGATACTCGATCCTCGGTTCCACAGCAAGCTCGGACGCCAGCCACTGCACAAGGTCCCCCAGACGGGTGGTCTCGGCGCCGCCGAGATTGAAAATCTCGAACCCTGGCGCCAGATCGAGGGCCGCAATGATGCCGGTCACGATGTCGTCGACGTAGGTGTAATCGCGCCGGCTGTCGCCATTGCCGAACAACGGAATGACTTCACCCCGCGCCAAACGGTCGGTGAATTTATGGATCGCCATCTCCGGCCGCTGTGACGGGCCGTAGACCGTGAAGAACCGCAGACAGGACGTCTTGAGGCCGTAGAGGTGATGGTAATTGAAACACATCAACTCCCCGGTGCGCTTGGTCGTGGCATAAGGACTGATCGGCATGTCGATCGGATCGTCTTCCGAAAACGGCACCTTACGATTGATGCCATACACCGAGGACGAGGATCCGAAGACGAATACTTCAGGCCCTCGGTGGCGGGCTGCCTCGAGCAGATTCAAGGTACCTATACAATTGACGTCCTCATAGAGGATCGGCTCCGCCAGGCTAGGCCGCACACCCGCCCGCGCCGCGAGATGGATCACGGCGTCAAAACCGCCCCAACCAGGGTTCTGTTTGGCGTCGAACAGGCGATCGACCAAGCCGGCGTCGCGGATGTCACCCTCGACCAATCGGTAGTCGTCTCGCTCGAGCAACGGTGCGACGTTGGCCCGCTTGCGTGCCGGATCATAGAAGTCGTTGAAGTCGTCGAGCACAGTAATGCGTTCGCCACGGTCCAGCAACCGCCGGATCAAACTCGAACCGATGAACCCGGCACCGCCGGTCACCAGGATATGTCCTGTCATGTTTCGGCTTCAGGAGAGCTACGCGGGTGGGGTGCGAGCCTCGGGATAGGAAGTTGGGAAGATCGAGCCGCTCGTCAAAGCGCGGGTCGCTAAAATCTGGGGCACCAATCGTATCAGCGAACCGACCCCGAAGCTACAACAGCTGGGATCTGAGATGTCGCGTCGAGCGCCAACAGAGGGTGTGAACGACCGAAAAACCCAAATCGACCGCCCCCAACACGGCCAACCCTCTCGGATCATCAGCGCCTGCGGCAGCGACAAGCAGAATGCAGCCCACCGCCGCTCGACCTGCGATCGCCACCAAGACATTCCCGGCGTAGGCCATGGGATCGTAGGCCGCCAAAAGGTAGATTCCGCTCGCCATGAAGAGCAGCACGCCGATCAACCAAAGACAAAGACTCTCGGCTGGCAGTGTCTCCCCGGGCAGTGGAAGCTGCAGAATGTTGGCGATCACCCCGGGAGCCAGCAGCAATATCGCTGCGATCAGGAAGTCAGCAGCCGCCCCGATGGTAAGGCTGGCGCGCTGAATCTTCAAGAAAGTCGACGCATTGGGTGATGGAATGGGCATGGCCGGCAAGTTTAATAGATCCCCGACGACGAGACGTGTATCCTTGGGCAGCCTGCCTCGAGCTGCGCTGGCGGCCTTGGCTTGCAGCTTCTCAACCCCTTGATCCAACCCAGGATCCAGTGACGACCAAAGGACCCTAGAGAGTATGTCGAAGGATCTCGAAGCCCAGATCTGGGCAGCGCTCAAGACCGTTCAATACCCCGGAATGAGCCGTGACATCGTATCGTTCGGTTTTGTCCGAAACCTCGAGGTCGCCGGCAGCACGGTCACCGTCGAGCTCGAGATGTCGACCCACAATCCGGAGGCCGCGGAGCAGGTCCGCAGTGCCGTCGCCGACGCAGTGCGGGCGGTTGATGGTGTCACCGCGGTGGAAGCCCGGCTCCGCGTCCAGCAGCCCCCAAACCGTGGCGCCTCGGCCCAGAAGGCGGTGGCTCGCGACCCCGGATTGCTGCCCGGTGTGGAGCACGTCGTCGCGGTCGCCAGCGGCAAAGGCGGCGTCGGCAAGTCGACCGTTTCAGCCAACTTAGCGGTGCGGCTGGCACAGCTCGGTCGCCGGGTCGGGCTTCTCGACGCCGACATCTACGGCCCATCAATGCCGATGATGTTCGGCATCACCGAACGGCCGCGGACCGACGGCCAAACGCTCCAACCCTTCGAAAAATTTGGCATCAAGGTGATGTCCTTGGGCTTCATGGTGGAAATCGACACACCGGTGATCTGGCGCGGACCGA
>JAJCXQ010000274.1 GCA_029263355.1 Acidobacteriota bacterium
GGGATGCCCCGCGCCGGGGACGGAGGTTGCCCCGTCGGACGCGCCACGCCGGGGACGGAGGTTGCCCCGCGGGATGCGCCACGCTGGGGACGGAGGTTGAACGAAACCGCTTCGCGGTAGCTCGGGGCTTCGCCCCGAACCCCACCGGGGCTCCGCCCCTGGACCCCGCTGGGGGCAGCGCCCCCAGACCCGCTTCTTGCCCGCTGCGGCGGGCTCCTGCTGACCGCAGATCGCGTCTCCTGGGTTCTTCGCTCCGGAACAACAACTCCTTTCGAGATGCTGAGTGTCTACCCAAAACCTCAACCTCGAAAGGAGTAAGGCATGACGCCTCTACGTTCCAAGATGATCCAGGATCTTCGGATCCGCAACTACGCTCCGGCAACGATCAAGATTTACACCGACTTGGTCGCCCGCTTCGCCAAGTTCTTCGGCAAGTCTCCAGAGCTGCTTGGCCCCGAGGAGATCCGCACCTACCAGGTCCACCTGGTCGAGGAGCGCGGGCTCTCCTGGACGACCCTCAACCAGACAGTCTGCGCCCTGCGCTTTCTCTACGGGACGACGCTGGGCAAGGACTGGACGATCAAACACATCCCGTACGCCAAGCGGGAACAGAAGCTCCCGGTCGTCCTCTCGCGCGAAGAGGTGAGGCGCCTGTTTCGCGCCGTCGAGAACCGCAAGCATCGAACCATGCTCATGGTCGCCTATGGCTGTGGCTTGCGCTGCTCGGAGGTCACCAACCTGAGAGTCGACGACATCGACAGCAGTCGCATGGTCGTGATAGTTCGCAGCGGCAAGGGCAGGAAGGACCGCTACGTCCCGCTCTCGCCCGCGCTCCTGAAGTGTCTGCGCGACTACTGGCGCAAGTACCGTCCGTCGCCCTGGCTCTTCCCCGGGCGAACTGACGATCAGCCGATGAGCCCGGGCACTCTCGGCAAGATCTGTGCGCAGGCGCGAAAGCGATCACGACTGCGTAAGGGTGTGTCGCTGCACACCCTCCGGCACTGCTTCGCGACTCATCATCTCGAAGCCGGCACCGACCTCCGAACCCTCCAGATCATCCTCGGACACAAGGGCATGAAGACGACCTCGATCTATCTGCACGTCTCCACTGCCCAGATCCGCAAGGCGAAGTCGCCGCTCGATCTGCTCGAAGACCTCGAGTAGCGACACCCGTGCCACGGCCACGCCTGGAGGTGGCCGACGTCATCCGCGCGCACGGCCAGGCCTTCCTCGACGCCTGGGGCAACCGCATTTCGTCGGCCAAGAAGCGAGTCCTCTATCTACTCGTAGCCTGCCGCACCGCGGTGCTCGGCGGTCACGTCAATCGCTGCGACTCTTGCAGCGACGAGCAGGTCTCCTACAACTCGTGCAGGAACCGCCACTGCCCCAAGTGTCAGGCCGCCGCCAGGGCGGCCTGGCTCGAGGCGCGGGAAGCGGAGCTCCTGCCGGTGCCGTACTTCCACGTCGTCTTCACGGTTCCGCAGGAGATCGCCGCGATCGCGCTGCAGAACAAGAAGGTGGTCTACGGCCTCCTCTTTGAGACTTCGGCGAGGACATTGAAACAGATCGCAGCCGATCCCAAGCACCTCGGTGCCGAGATCGGCTTTCTCTCAGTCCTGCACACGTGGGGGCAGACCCTGCAGCACCACCCACACATCCACTGCGTCGTGCCCGGCGGTGGCATCGCACCCGACGGCACCGAGTGGATCGATCGACCACGGCAGAAGCGCTGCCGGCGGCGATGCAGCTTCTTCCTGCCGGTCAAGGTACTGAGCGCGCTCTTCCGCGGGAAGCTGCTCGCCAGACTCAAGGCCGTGCACGCCGCCGGCGAGCTGACCTTCCAGGGGAAGCTCGCCGGGCTGGCGGATCCAGCGGCCTTCGCCCGGCACCTCGCGCCGGCATACCTGACCGACTGGGTCGTCTACGCGAAGGCTCCCTTCGGCGGACCCAAGCAGGTGCTCAAGTACCTCGCCTGCTACACCCACCGCGTCGCGATCTCCAACCGGCGGCTGGTCAAGATGGAGCACGGCAAGGTCACCTTCTCCTACAAGGACTACGCCAACGGCAACCAGAAGAAGACGATGACCCTCGATGCTGTCGAGTTCATCCGACGGTTCCTGCTCCACGTCTTGCCCAGCCGCTTCGTCCGCATCCGCCACTACGGCTTCCTCGCCAACCGAGCGCGGCAGACCAAGCTCAAACTCTGCCGCAGGCTTCTGGGCGTGCCGGAGCCCGACGCAAACGCGCCCACCGTAGCGAGCGAGGACGAAGGGGCGAGCGAGGACGACGACGACGGGATGATCTGTCCCAGCTGCGGTGTCGGTCGCATGCTGCGGCATCGAAGTCTGAAGCCAGAGCCCGCTCCAATCTTCGAGCCCGTGACCATCGATACGTCATGACCCAACAGCCAACCTTCGCCCAGACGCTCAGCCCCTGCGCCAGCCCGCAGGTGAGGGACAGTGCATACCCTGCGCCGGACGAGCCAGGCCTTGGCCGTTTCGGGCCAGCCGAATCGCTGCCATCGCAGGCGAAACCCCAACCCAAACAGCAAACCTTGCTCAACTGCAGGCTCGCCCGGCTATCGCGGAGAAATCCCCGACGCACCCCACGCAGACGAGAGCGCTTCGAATCCCCATAGCCCGCGGCTCCGTTCAACAGCTTCTATCCGCAGGCTCCTGCGTCGCCACGGCGGATAGAAGCCTTTTCGTTACCGTCCAGCACCCTGTAAGTTCCCGGATGAATGTAGCTGACCTGGAGCCAGCCATTCTCGTCGGCTTGCACCGTGCGCAGAGTGATCCAGTCCTTCTCCTGCTGCACCTGCAACTCCAGCTCGGCGCCGGGCTTCACTCGGCCGGAGACCTCCAGCCTATGGACGCGCAGCTCGACCCTGGCCTCCGCCAGCTCACCGTCGAGGCGAATCAGGCGTTCCCAGCTCCGCCCGCCGCCGTCAGGTAGCTCGGCGACCAGGAAGTAAGTTCGTGCTTGCGCCAGCCCCTCGATGCGAAAGATGCCCGTATCGTCTACCTCTACGCTGCGCAGGAACATCCGCAGGTCCTGGGCGTCCTGACAGTAGACGACTGCCCCCGCGATTGGCGTGCCGTCCTCCCAGGTGACGAAGCCCTGCACGATGCGCCGGCCGGGCTCGATGCGATCCAGCTGAGAAAAGCGCGTCTCGGCCCCCTCGCCCGGCTCGATGACAACGAGTTGCGGGAGCATGCCAGCACCCCGCTCGCCCGCGCTGAAACAAACATAGCGGCCGGGGGGCAAGTTGGTGAACCAGAACTCGCCTGCCTCGGAGCAGATTCGCTCGTCGCGCCACGGCCGGTCAACCGCCTCGAGTTGCACCGGCAGGTAGGCGCGAGAACTGAAACCGTGCACCGACCCGGCGCCTGGCACAAGACCGCGTCCGGGCCGACTGCCGATAGGCAGCCCCGAGAGTTTCGAAACCACATAGGCGGCCGGATCCTCGAGGCAATCGAATGCAAGCAGGGGGGAGCGCAGCGCGTCTGCCAGCCTGGGAAGCGCCTCGCTCGCCTCGTCCCTCGCGGCAACGGTGAGCTCGACATGCGGTTCCTCTCCCATGGGAAGGCTCCAGCGGCTGAGGTAGGCAAGGCGTCCTCCCTTCACCGACCACAGGACTCCATGTCGGGCGTCCCCTCCGAGGCCGGAGAAACTCGCCACTCCGGTGGAGTTCGCCACCGCTCTCCATTCTCGGGGCCACCATCGATCGGTCGTCAGTAGCAACTCGAGGCCCGGCGCGGCATCCACGGTGACCGAGAGGCTTCGCTCCAGCTCCAGCCGTGTGTCGAGATACCAGTTCGCGTAGCCCTCCTGCACCACGATGTTGTCCTCGCGAGCGGGTGCGTGTCCGTCGGCGTCGAAACAGATGGAGTACAGTCCAAGCTTCGGAAGGGGGAACACGTAGCGGCCGTTGGCACCGGTAGTCGCCTCGGCTGCCACCGGCACGACAGGAAGCCCTGCAACAGGCTGAGAATCGCCAGCAAAGTCGCTCATCAGAGCGCGCAGATCAACGAGCTGGACGCGACACCCGGCAAGAAGGCGGCCATCGCTGCTCATGACCGTTCCCCGGACGCTGCGGAACCGATCGAGGTGGTAGGCATCCTTCGGTGCTGCGGCGATCTGCTCCTGATGGCTACTCCACAGAGCCGGATCCGTGCCACCCGCGGCTCCGGCGCCGACCGTGACCTCGATG
>JAJCXQ010000275.1 GCA_029263355.1 Acidobacteriota bacterium
TACGCTGGCTTCCGCGACAAACTCAAGACCCAGAGAGGTTTCCTATGACGATCCCTGCGCCCGCCGCGGAGGCGGATTCCGGTGCGACAGCCGGTCGTACGCCAGCCGAAGGCTCTGCCCCCGAAAAGATCTCGGAAGTAGTCGTTCGTTTCGCTGGCGACAGCGGCGACGGCATGCAGATGACCGGCACGCAGTTCACCAATACATCGGCGTTGATCGGCAACGACCTGTCGACTTTGCCTGATTTCCCAGCTGAAATCCGAGCACCTGCAGGTACCTTGCCGGGTGTCTCTGCATTTCAGGTACGCATCGCGGACTACGATATCCACACCCCGGGTGACGTGCCCGATGTCTTGGTGGCGATGAATCCGGCGGCTCTCAAGACCAATCTTGCCGACCTCAAGCCGAGCGGTATCTTGATCTTGAACTCCAGTGAGTTCACCGCCCGCAACCTCAAGAAAGCGCACTACGAAAGCAACCCTCTCGACGGTTCTGATCTCGACGGCTTTCGGGTGTTCAAGGTGGAGCTAACCAAGCTCACCCGTGCTGCGCTGGAGGAGTTCGATCTCGACAACCGCAGTCGTGACCGGTGTAAGAACTTCTTCGCGTTGGGCATGGTCTATTGGATGTACAGTCGGCCGCTCGACAACACCACCGAGTGGCTCAAGAAGAAGTTCGCCAAGAAGCCTGTGATCGCGGACGCCAACATCAAAGCTCTCAAGGCGGGTTGGAATTATTGTGATATCACCGGCGCTTTTCAGACCCGCTATGACGTCGACCCGGCAGAGCTGCCGCCGGGAACTTACCGCAACATCAACGGTAACTCGGCTCTTGCCCTCGGTTTGGTCGCCGCCAGCCGACGTAGCGGGCTGCCATTGTTCTTGGGCTCCTATCCGATCACCCCGGCGTCCAGCGTGCTCCACGAATTGGCTCGATACAAGCACTACGGTGTGACGACGTTTCAGGCCGAAGACGAGATCGCCGCGGTGTGTGCCTCGGTCGGCGCTGCTTTTGGCGGTTCGCTGGCGGTGACGACCACCAGTGGTCCCGGACTCGCGCTCAAGTCAGAAGGCATGAATCTGGCGGTAATGACAGAACTACCGCTGGTGGTCTGTAACGTCCAACGCGCTGGACCGTCGACCGGCATGCCGACCAAAACCGAGCAAACCGATTTGTTGCAGGTGATGTTTGGCCGCAACGGCGAGTCACCGATTCCGGTGATTGCGCCGTCTTCGCCAGCCGACTGTTTCGCCGCCGCGCTCGAGGCGTGCCGCATGGCGCTGCAGTACATGGTGCCGGTGGTTTTCCTGTCGGATGGTTATCTCGCCAATGGCTCGGAGCCTTGGAAGTTGCCGCAGGTCGAGGACCTGCCGGATCTGCGCATCGACTTCCACAGTGACGCCGAAGACTTTCAGCCTTACCGTCGGGATCCTGTGACTTTGGCCCGCAATTGGGCGGTGCCCGGTACCCCCGGTCTCGAGCATCGGATCGGTGGCCTCGAAAAGCAAGAGGTGACCGGCAACGTGTCCTACGATCCGGAGAATCACGAGCGCATGACCTGGCTGCGCGCGACCAAGATCGAGCGCATCGGCGAGTCCATTCCAAAGTTGGAGGTGATCGGTGAGCAGAGCGGCAAGCTTTTGGTCTTGGGCTGGGGGAGCAGCTTGGGTGCAATCACCGGCGCGGTGAACGCCGCCCGTGAGCAGGGGCATACGGTGAGCCGAGCTCATCTTAGGCACTTGAGTCCACTCCCCAAGAACGTCGGTGAGGTCCTGGCCAGTTTTGAGCAGGTGCTGTTGCCGGAAATGAACAGTGGCCAGCTGGCTTTGCTGTTGCGTGCCCGTTTCTTGAAGGACATCGTGTCGATGTGCAAGGTTCAGGGTAAGTCGTTCAATCGGAGCGAGATACAGGACAGAATCACCGAGATGCTGGGGGAGGATGCCGCATGACGACTCAGACCGTGGCCTTGACCCGCAAACAGTTTCAGTCCGACCAGGAGGTTCGGTGGTGCCCGGGCTGTGGCGACTACGCGATCCTCAAAGTGGTGCAGTCGCTGTTTCCAACCCTCGGAATTCCGCGCGAGAAGTTTGTGATCGTGTCGGGTATCGGCTGCTCGAGCCGTTTTCCCTACTACATGAACACCTACGGCTTCCACACCATCCATGGTCGTGCGCCCGCCGTCGCCACCGGGCTCAAGACCGCGCGGCCAGATCTCGACGTCTGGGTTGTCACCGGCGATGGCGACGCGTTGTCGATCGGGGGTAATCACCTGATCCACACTCTGCGACGTAACGTCGGCCTCAAGATTTTGTTGTTCAACAACCGGATCTACGGCCTTACCAAGGGGCAGTATTCACCCACCAGTGAGGTCGGAAAGCGTACGTCGTCGACGCCTGTAGGCTCTCTCGACAATCCGTTCAACCCCCTCGCCCTGGCTCTCGGCGCGGGCGCGACGTTCGTCGCCCGTGGAGTTGATGTCTTCCAGAAGCATCTGACCGAAATTTTGACTCAGGCAGCCGCCCATCGCGGCACCGCGTTCGTCGAGATTTACCAGAACTGCAACATTTTCAATGATCACGCGTTTGCCTATATGACGGACAAGACCGAGCGCGCCAATCAGGTGATCTACTTGGAGCACGGCAAGCCGGTCGTCTTCGGAGACAAGCAAGATCGAGGCATCCGTATCAAGGACATGCGTTTGGAAGTTGTTGAGCTCGGCGACTCTGTGACCGCCGAAGACTGTTTGATTTGGGACGAGACCAATCCGGTTTTGGCGACCCTAATGGCTTATCAGTTGCCGCCAGGCCCGACTCCCGTGGGGGTCTTTAGACGAGCTGGTGGCACACCCTTCGAGGAGTTGGTCCAAGCGCAAATCGAGCATGAGATCGACGTCAAGGGCACCGGCAGCCTAGAGAGCCTGATCCACTCTGGGGATACTTGGACCGTAGGCCCCACCCCCGCCTGAGGGGTCATCAGATCACTTTATTTCGAAGCATAGAGATATGAGCAGCGAGACACCAAACGAAGCACCCGTTGAAGATCAACTCTCGACCGACGCCCCGCCGGCGGCCCCCGCGCAGTGGAAGCGCCGCAGCCATATGCTCTGGGTCGAGTGGCTGAAGCCATTGTTCGTCATCGGGTTGGTGATGTTCTCGTTTCGGTCAGCCGTCGCGGATTGGAATGATGTACCGACCGGGTCGATGAAGCCGACGATTCTGGAAGGTGACAGGATCTTCATCAACAAAGTCGCCTACGATCTCAAGTTCCCCTTCACTCGCTGGCGCCTTGCTCAGTGGAAGGATCCTGCCTGGGGTGACGTCGTCGTCCTGCGTTCGCCGGACGACGCCAAGCGTTTGGTGAAGCGGGTTGTCGGCTTGCCTGGAGACATCATCGAGATCAGGGGGAACCATCTCTACCGCAACGGTGAGCCGGCGGTCTATCGGCTACTCGATGACAAGGATGTGCTGGGTTATTCCGACAGCGACCCGCCGTCGGCCTTATACACCGAAGTGGTGGACGGGCGCCAACATGCAATCCGAATTCGGGGTAACGGAATCCACCCTCGCGGGCCCTTCGAAGTGCCCGAGGGGCAGTTTTTCATGATGGGCGACAATCGTGACAACAGTCGCGATTCACGCTATTTCGGCCCCGTTGAGCGCTCAGCGATCTTGGG
>JAJCXQ010000276.1 GCA_029263355.1 Acidobacteriota bacterium
CTTTTGGCCCTTCTAATCCTCTGGAGAGTGCTCAAATGTATGCTCGCCTGGTTCTTTCGCTTCTCGCTCTAGTGTTTTCGACATCCGTCACGTCGGCATCACCGGAAATCCTCGAACGAGACTTCTCGAGTCATTTCGGCAAGTACAAAGGCTGCTTCGTCGAGACTCGTTTGGGCTCAGACGTCACTCTGGTCCACAACCCGGAGCTCTGCCACGAGCCACTGGCGCCGTGTTCGACCTTCAAGATGCCGAACGCCTTGATCGGGCTCGACACTGGCGTGATCCCGGACGCCGACTTCGTCATACCTTGGGATGGTACGCAGCATTCACGCGAAGTATTGAATCGCGATCACAACCTACGCTCTGCGGTCAGATCGTCGGTGGTGTGGTATTTCCAGGAGCTGGCGCGGCGGGTCGGCGAAGAACGTATGCGGGAGTATGTCTCCAAGCTTGGCTACGGTAATGCGGACACTTCCGGTGGCTTGACCGAGTTCTGGCTCAGCAGTTCCCTCGAACTTACGGCCTTTGATCAGATCACCTTTCTCGCGGGGCTACACCGCGCCACCCTACCGGTGTCGAAACGTTCGATGGAGATTCTGCGGGACATCCTGGTGATCGAAGAAACCGCGGGCGCCACTCTGCGCGGCAAAACTGGATCGTGTCTCGACGACACTGGAGACTGCTGTGGCCACGGTTGGTTCGTGGGCTCCGTCACCCGTGATGACGAAGTCCACCTCTTCGCCATTCTTGTCAAGGGCGCCTGGAGCGGTGAAGCGCGACCGATCGCTCGCGGCATCCTAGAGGAGTTGGAGATCCTTCCTAGCCAGGCAGTCGGCAGTGACACCGTCAGTAAGCAGGCGTCAGAACGGCCATAAGACTGGGATCAGCCAAGTCGACAACATCCAGATGGTCAAGCTGATCGGTAGGCCGATCCGGAAGTAGTCGGAGAACTGATAGCCACCCGGACCATAAACCAGCGTGTTGGTCTGATAACCGATCGGCGACAGGAAGCTCGCCGATGCCGCGAACGCGATGCAGAAGGCGAACGGCCTGACGTCCACCCCCATGCCGTTCGCGATCTCGATAGCGATCGGTGTCAGCAGCGCCGCGGTGGCGTTGTTCGACATCAATTCGGTCAGCACCATGGTCAGCAGATAGAGGATCGCCAGGACTGCCCGTGGGCCGTAAGGTCCGGCGAGCTCAATCAGTTGGTTGGCGATCAGCTCGGCGCCGCCGGTCTTCTGTAATGCCAGCCCCATCGACAGAGTGCCTGCGATCAGGAAGACAATGTGTAGGTCGATGGCCTCGTGGGCTTCCTGGATCGTCAGGCAGCGGGTCAGCACCATTGCCATACAACCCAGCAGGGAGGCACCCATGATCGGCATGATTCCTGCCGCCGCCGTCGCAATCACCACGACAAAGATGCCAACCGCCGCGGTCATCTTGCGTTTGCGGTAGTGCGGGGTCGACGAGTCCTCCATGATCAGCATGAAGTCGTGGCTGTTGCGTAGTCCTTGAAGGCGGTCGCGACGGCCCTGGATCAGTAGGGTGTCCCCGAAATGTAACTTGACGCGCCCGAGCTGCTCGCGGATTTCACCACCATGTCGGCGAATCGCCAAGGTGGTGGCTTGAAACCGACGACGAAAATCGATCTCTTTGAGAGTTTTGCCGATCAATCCAGAGTTCGACGAGATCACGCCCTCGGCCAGCAAGACATCGGGGGATTGCAGATCCTCATCGCTGAGCTTCACCTCAGGATGGATATCGAGTCCTTCAGAGTGACGAACCCGCATGATCTTGTCGATGTTGCCCTTGACGATCAGCAGATCGTTTTCCTGCAGCACGATCTCGGGCAGGAGCGAGTTCAGGCGGCTTTTCGAGCGTCGGATTTCCAACACCTCGATATCGTTCGCGAGGCTGAGTTTGCTCTCTTTGAGGGTTTTACCGATCAATCGTGAGCGCGGCTGAATCACCAGCTCAGTGAGATATTCCCGCAGGTGATAGTTCGTCGTCAGGTCTTCCTGTGAGCGCCGGGCCGGCAGCAGTTTGCGGCCGAAGAGCAGCAGATAGGTGATACCGAGCACCAGGAACAGGCTGCCGAGAGGGGTGAACTCGAACATCCCAAACGGTTCGTAACCCTGCTCCTGGAGGATCGAGCCAACGATGATGTTGGTCGAGGTGCCGACGTAGGTGCAGATGCCCCCGAGGATGCCGGCGAACGAAACCGGGATCAGCAGCTTGGACGGGCTGATTTTCTTGTCACGGGCGATGCCCAATACGATCGGAATGAAGATCGCCACCGCAGCGGTGTTGTTCATGAAGGCCGACAGCACCCCGACCGCGACCAGGATCACCGTCATTTGTCCGAGTTCGTTCGAACCGCCAAGCTGCGAGATGCTGGTGCCCAGCTTGACTACGGCGCCGGTACGGATCAGCCCTGCGGAGAGCACCAACACTGCCGCCACCGTGATCGGAGCCGGGTTGGCGAAGCCGCGTACGCCCTCTTCGGGAGTCAAGATTCCAGTCGCCAGTAGGGCGGAGAGTACCAGCAGCGCAGTGACGTCGATCGGCAGCAGTTCGCGCACAAAAAGCACGAGAGCGGCGCCAAGGATGATGAAAACGATCGCTAGATCCATATGCCTACCGTCAGAATCGTACGATGAGCTACTGAAATAAGACTGGACGAGTGTAGTTTATCGCGCCGCCTCTGGTATACAGCCCCGTTGGGGCTAGAGACAGGCTTCGCGCTACACCTCACCATGGGTTGTGTTTGGCAACAATGCTCCGAGTGACGGATTCGAGCGAGTAGTTTTAACCGCTCGTATCAGAGGATCTCGAGCTGAGCATACTTGGCGAGGAGCTTCTTGCGGCCTTTGCTGTCGAAGTAAACGATCAGCCGCATGTCTTCCCCCGAACCTTCGATGTTGAGAATCCGGCCGGCGCCTAGACTAGCGTGGCGGACCCGAGTGCCGCGTTTTATCCGCCGAGCTGCCGGGGTGGGCTCGTTGACCGGCACCACAGTCAGTGAAGGGGCGGGGTCCTCGAATGGAAGCGAGGCCTCTTTCGCCGGCTGGCGTCCGAAGAAGCTGTTCACCGCGTCGCTGCCGGAGACTGGCTTGCTGGCGGTCGGCGCTGACGGTAGTGACCAACTCGGCATGCCCTCCGTCGGCATGCCCCCCGAACGGGGACTGGGGCGGTTCCATGACGGACGCTGAGGTGCGAACAGCTCGGGGCTGGTCTCGATGTCCAGCAGGCGGTTTGGAATCTCGAGCAGGAAGCGTGACGGCTCCTGGTCCTGATAGTTGCCGGCAATTCGACGTCGGCTACAGGTGGTGAGGATCAGGCGCTTTTCAGCGCGGGTCATGCCGACATAGAGCAGTCGACGCTCCTCTTCGAGATTCTCCGGTAGCTCCTGAGCATTGAAATGTGGCAGCACGTTCTCTTCCAGGCCGGCGACAATCACCACCGGAAACTCGAGCCCTTTGGCGCTGTGGAAGGTGGTCAGGGTCACACCGGGGCGCTTCTTGAGTGAGTCGGTGTCGCTGGCCAGGGAGACGTGGTCAAGGAAAGCGGTGAGTAGATCTTCCTCAGTGGAGCCATAACCATGGGACTCGGCGAACTCCTGGACACCGGATCGGAACTCGTCGATATTCTCGAGTCGCATCTGGCCTTCGTCATCGTGCTCATCGAATTGTTCGGTGTAGGCGGTCGCCTCGAGCAGGCGATCGAGTACCGTCGGCAGAGGCAGCTCGACCGCCGCTTCGATCACTGGTGTCATCTGCTCGCGGAAACGTGCCAGAGCTTTGGCGCCGCGGGGTGGGATACCCACCAGCTTGTCTTTGCTCAGCGTGTCCCAGGCTGCCTGGCCGGTTTCCGCCGCCATGGCGAGCAGACCGTCGAGGGTTTTCTTGCCGATACCGCGCGGCGGCCGGTTGACGATGCGTTCGAAAGACATGTTGTCCATGGGATTGCGGACGAAGCGCAGGTAGGCCATCAGATCTTTGATCTCGGCTCGTTCGTAGAACCGCACGCCGCCGACCAGCTGGTAAGGCACCCCTTGGCGCAGGAAACGGTCTTCGAAAGCCCGGGTCTGCGCGTTGGTGCGGACCAACACGGCCATCTCGGAGTGGCGGTGGTCGCCTGCCAAGCTCTGTAGCAGATTGTTGACCCAGCGTGCCTCGTCGACTTCGTCGCGGGCCTTGTAGAGGCGCAGTTTTTCGCCTTCGCCAGCGTCCGTCCACAATCGTTTGCCCCGGCGATGGACATTGTTGGCCACCACCGCCCCCGAGGCGTCGAGGATGTTCTGGGTCGAGCGGTAGTTGCGCTCCAGCTTACGGATAGTGGCGCCCGGGAAACTGCGCTCGAATTCCAGGATGTTGTCGAGCTCGGCGCCTCGCCAGCGGTAAATACCCTGGTCTTCGTCGCCAACGGCGGTGAGGTTGCCGCCGACCTCCGGATTCGCCGACACTTGGTGGATCAACATCAGCTGAGCGTGATTGGTGTCCTGAAACTCGTCCACCAGCAAATAGCGATGGCGGTCGCGGATACGCTGCTTGAGCTCTTTGTCGCGCCGCAGCAGCTTCACGGTCAACATGATCATGTCGTCGAAATCGACCCCGCCAGCTGCGCGCATCAGCGCCTGGTAGCGGCGGTAGACCGGAGCCACCACCGTCTGACTGAAGAAGTCGTCAGCCCGGGCCGCGAACTGGGCTGGGTCGAGAAGGCGGTTCTTGGCGCTGCTGATCGCCGACAGCACCGCCCGTGGGCGGTAGGCGTCGGTCGACATCTCGGTGGCCTGCATCGCCTTCTTGATCAAGCTCAGCTGGTCGCTGCCGTCGAGGATCACAAAATCCCGTGATAGATCGATCCGCGGGCCATAAGCGCGCAACAAGCGCAGCGCAAAGCGGTGGAACGTGCCCACGAAAGCGGGCAGTGGATACAGGCCCAGTAGTTCCTCGATCCTGTCCTTCATCTCACCGGCGGCTTTGTTGGTGAAGGTCACCGCGGCGATCCGCGACGGATCGACGCCATGCTCCTGGACCAACCAGGCGACCCGATAGGTGATCACCCGGGTTTTGCCGGAGCCGGCGCCAGCAAGAATCAGCTGGGGACCGTCGCCGTGGGTGACCGCGGGAAGCTGTTCGGCATTGAGGGCTTGATCGAAGTCGAGACGTGGCATGTCATTAATCCGCTGTTTCGCTCGAGGTGTATCGCTCTGCAGCCGTTATTCCACCGTGACGCTCTTCGCCAAGTTGCGCGGTTGATCAACGTCGCAGCCGCGGCGAACGCCGATGGTGTAAGCCAGCAGTTGCATCGGAATGACGTTGACGATCGGCTGGAGCAAAGGTGCGACCCGCGGCACCGAGATCACCTCATCGGCGATGCCCTCGAGCTCCTTGGGGTCACGATCGGTGAGTGCCAGCACCACGCCGTCACGGGCCTTCACTTGTTCTATGTTGCTGCGCACCTTGTCGGCGAGACGCTCACCGGTGGCGAGAGCGACCACCGGTAAATCTTCGTCGATCAGCGCGATCGGGCCATGTTTCATCTCGCCAGCGGGGTAGCCTTCGGCGTGGATGTACGAAATCTCCTTGAGCTTCAGCGCACCTTCGAGGGCGATCGGATAGTTGATGCCCCGGCCGAGGTAAAGAAAATCGCTGACTCGGTGGTAGCGGCGACCGATGCGGGCGATGTGCTTTTCCTGCGCCAGCGCCTCAGCCACCGCTTGCGGCAGGTGGGCTAGAGCATCGAGATGGGGTCTAAGGGGGCCAGTGCCCCGTACCTGACGCAAGTAGAGCGCAAAGAGATAAAGCGCTTCGAGCTGGGTGGTGAAGGCTTTGGTCGAGGCGACTCCAATCTCCGGTCCGGCATGAGTGTAGATCGTGCCCCCCGAGATGCGGGTCGCCTGACTGCCGACGACATTGCAGATGGCGGCCAGTCGGCCGCCGCGCTCGCGGGTGGCTTCCATGGCGGCGAGGGTATCGGCGGTCTCGCCGGACTGCGAGATGCCAATCCCCAACACCCGGTCGTCGACGATCGGGTCGCGGTATCGGTACTCCGAGCCATAGTCGACTTCGACCGGAATCCGCGCCAGCTCCTCGATCATGAATTTGCCGACCAGGGCGGCGTGCCACGACGTGCCGCAGGCCAGCAGATGAATGCGCTCGACTGCTGCCAACTGCTGGTCTGTGATGTCAAAGGTCTCGAAACCGACCTCACCCCGCTCGAAGTCGACGCGCGCCGCCAGGGTATCCTGCAGGGCTTGCGGCTGTTCGTGGATCTCTTTGAGCATGAAATGTCTGTAGCCGCCTTTTTCGATCTGGACCGGATCCCAATCGAGGCGTTGCTCATGGCGCTCGACGGCCTGCCCTTCGAGATCGGTGACTTGGTAGCCGTTCACCGTCAATCGGGCGACATCGCCGTTCTCGAGGAAGACCACGCGGCGTGTGTAGGCGAGTAGCGCGGCTGGATCGGAAGCCAGGAATTGTTCCTGATCACCGAGGCCGAGCAGCAGTGGCGGTCCACGCCGCGCGACGACGATCTCGCGCTCCTGCGACATGGTGCTCACCGCCGCAAAAGCGTACATGCCGGTGAGCTCGCGGCAGGTGATCCTGACTGCCTCGGTGAGCTCGTGGCCGTCCTCCAGGTGTGCCGAGATCAGATTGGCGACAACTTCAGTATCGGTGTCGGAGGTGAAGGTCCAGCCAGCGTCGAGCAGTCGGTGCTTGATTTCCAGGAAGTTCTCGATGATTCCGTTGTGGATCAGCGCGACGCGATGCTTGGTGTCGACGATCGGATGGGCATTGCGCTCTAACGGTGGACCATGGGTTGCCCACCGGGTATGGCCGAGACCGTGGGAGCCGGCGATCGGGTTTGCCGCCAAGCTCTCCTTGAGGCGCCCGAGCTTGCCTTCGGCACGCACGGTCTCCAGCTGTCCGTCGCGAACCACCACGACACCTGCCGAGTCGTAGCCACGGTACTCCAGGGTCTTCAGCCCATCCACCAACAACGGCACCACTTCACGGTGCCCGACGTATCCTACGATTCCACACATTGGATCGTTCGCCTCCGGTTCAGATCTTACGGCGTATCGGTTTCACGACAACCTATTTCTTGCCGCGAGCTACTTCTTACGGCGTTGCCGCCGAGCCCAGTCGGAGATATTGCGTTGTCGCGAGCGCCCGACGGCCAGCGCCCCTGGCGGTACGCTCTCAGTGATCGTCGAGCCCGCCGCGGTGGTGGCGTCGTCGCCGATGGTAAGCGGCGCCACCAGCATCGTATCGCTGCCGACGAAGGCGCCGTCACCAATTACCGTGCGGTGTTTGTTGACGCCATCGTAGTTGCAGGTGACGACCCCGGCGCCGATGTTGGCATTGTCACCGACCGTCGCGTCTCCGAGGTAGGTCAGATGGCTGACTTTGGCCTCGACGCCGAGCTGGGTTTTCTTGGTTTCGACAAAATTGCCCACTCGGGCGCCGCGCAGTAGCACCGACCCCGGCCGCAGTCGGGCGAAAGGGCCGACGATGCACTCGCCTGCGACTTGGGCGTGATCGAGAATGCTGTACGGCTTGATCTCGGCGCCGCCTTCGACCCGCGAGTCGGTGATGTGCACCCCTTGGTGCAGCACACAACCGGGGCCAATATGGGTATTGCCGGACAACGAAACTTCCGGGTGGATCAAGGTTTCTGCTCCAACGGTCACGGTTGGCTCGATGGCGGTGCGTGCCGGCTCTAGGATGGAGACGCCATCCGACATCAACTGCTGCAGATGACGATCGAGCAAGGCGCGGTGAACGGTCGCCTGATCCTTGCGGTCGTTGATTCCGAACGCTTCGGAAAAATCCTTCAGAGTGTGCAAGGCGACGTCCTCGCCATCGTCGGCGGCCAGGCCAAGAGCATCGGTGAGGTAGATCTCGCCCTGAGCGTTGGCGGTGTTCAAGCGACGCAGGTAGTCAAAGATCGTCGGCGCCGAGAAGGCATAGAGCCCGGCGTTGACCCGGCGCACCGCGAGCTCTGCCGGGTTGGCGTCAGCGGCTTCGACAATCCGCACGAACTTGCCGGCGTCGTCGATCAGCACCCGTCCGAGGGTTCCGGGCTCGTCGAGCTCGGCGACCGCGGCGGCGCCCCAACGGCCGTCAGCGGCGGTCGCCAGTTTCTCCAGTGTTTCAGCGGTTACCAGAGGGACGTCACCGGACAGCACTAACAGGGTCGCCTCGCCATCGACGTGTGGCTCGGCCTGAGCCAAAGCGTGGCCGGTGCCGAGTTGCTGGTGTTGCTCGACCCAGGTGATGTCCTGCTCATCTATGTTGCGTTCGCCGACCAGACTCTTGACTTCCTCGGCGCCATGGCCGACGACAATCAGAATTTTCTCGCAGCCGCTGTGGCGGGCGGTGTCGAGCACCCATTCGAGCATCGGCCGACCTCCCACCGGATGTAATACTTTGGGGCGCCGCGAGCGCATGCGAGTCCCCTTGCCGGCGGCCAGGATGACAGCGATGCGTGGTTTCCCGACGCTGCTGGAGCTGGCGGTATTGGACGATCTCGAAGGTTCAGCCATGTGCATTCCTCGTTACTGGCTCAAGGACAGAATCGAACGACTCAGCTTTGCTGGATCGTGTCGAATCAGCTCGCCATCAGCCAATAAATCTCGCTCCACCAACTCTACGCCACGGTCTGCCAATGCGTCACGATCGGCTTTTACCAGTTGCGAACCGGTTTCAGCGTAGTGGTCGAGCAGCGCTTTTTTTGGCCTGGTGGAGTTGACGAGAACCGCGTCGACCAATCCTGAGCCGACATGTTCCTCGATCGCCTCGAGATGCTCAACCGCATCCATGTGGTCGGTTTCTCCAGGCTGGGTCATCAGGTTGAGAATCATCACGGTTTTTGCCGCACTCCGTCGCGTCGCCTCCCGGATACCGGGAATCAGCAGGTTCGGCAGCACCGAGGTGTAGAGCGAGCCCGGTCCGAGGAGAATCAAATCGGCGCGCTCCAGTGCTTGGATCGAGGGTGAGAATGCCGGTACCGCGGCCGGCAGCAGTTCGAGCGCAGTGAGCCGCTCACCCGATTGACCCACCGCGGATTCACCCTCGTAGACTTTGCCGGAGAGTCCTGTGCCGCGCAGTCGGACATCGTTGAGTGTCGCCGGCAGAATACGCCCGCGCACCGACAGAATCGACTCGGCGGTGAGGATCGCCTGATAGAAGTCACCGGTGATACCTGTCAAAGCGGTCAGGAAGAGGTTGCCGAAAGAGTGCCCGGTCAATCCGACGCCAGTAGCAAAGCGGTATTGGAACAACCGGGCCAGCAAATCCTCGTCATCGGCCAGGGCGACAATACAATTGCGAATGTCACCCGGTGGCAAGACACCGAATTCTCGACGCAAGCGACCCGAAGAGCCACCGTCGTCAGCCACAGTTACCACCGCGGTCAGTTGCTCTGGCGATGCGATGACATGCTTGAGGCCGCGCAGGAGCACGGCCAAGCCACTACCACCGCCAATCACTACCAGCGATGGTCCGTCGGGCGGTTCTTCGCTATGTCGCGAGGGGATTCTCGAGGAGACGGTCACCTAGGCGATTGCACGAGCTGGGAGAACTCTTCGCTGCCGTGGAGTGACTGGAAGTCCGAGTCATGGTACGCGTGGACGCGGTTCTTGGGCTCCTCCCGGATCGCGTTGGCGAGCAGCTCGAGGGCTTCGTCCTCGGCTCCGCCCAAGGCCTGGATCGACGCCATCAGGTAGGCGAAGGGCTCCTCCTCCGGGTTGCCGTGTTGGCGGCAAATCTCCAGCGCTTGCTCCAGGTTGCCGTGGTTCTTCTCAACAACCGCGCGGACGTAATGATCGCCATCGCCAGTGCTGTGGTCGCCGATACGTTCGACACAGATCGCGAGGCTTTGACGGGCGCGATCGGCGAGGTGGATCGCGTCACTGCTGGTCGCAATTTTTTCGAACACCTCTGCGGCTTTGGCCCACTCTTGCTTGTTGAGCAGTTCGATACCACGCGTGTAGTCGGCGATCGCCACCACTTCATCGGCGGAGGTGCTCTCTTTGGAGTCGAGCCCGAGATCGGCGATTTTGCTGCGGACGTTGTCCGCGTCGGTGTTGAATTCCTCAGCGAGCCCTTCGATGCTCATGCTCGCGGCGTTCCGCCCGAGGTGAGCGAGCTCAGTTTTGGTCCAGCTTTTGGCCATGTTCAGTAATCTACCTTTTGCGTAACTCTACGAGAATTTGCTTAGCCACCGACTTCAGAGTGTCAAAAACGCCTTTGCCGTTAGGCGCAATCGCCTCGAACGTCGGCTCGCGTTTGTAGTTGAGCACTCTGTAAAGCTCGTCGGTTGGCATGGCATTCGCGAGGTCGCGTTTGTTGAACTGGAGAGCGTAAGGCAGAACAGCCAAGTCAAGGCCATGCTGCTTCAGATTGGTCTCCAGGTTTCGGATCGATTCGACATTCGACTCCATCCGTTCCTTCTGGCTATCGGCGACGAAAATCACGCCGTCGGCGCCTTTAAGGATCAGTTTGCGGCTGGCGTCGTAGAACACCTGCCCCGGAACCGTGTAAAGGTGGAACCGGGTGGTAAAACCGCGGATGGTGCCGAGATCGAGCGGCAGGAAATCGAAGAATAACGTTCGGTCAGTCTCCGTAGCCAAGGAGATCATTTTGCCCTTGGCCTCGGGAGATGTCTTGCTGTAGATGTACTGCAGGTTGGTCGTCTTGCCACCGAGACCGGGGCCATAGTAGACGATCTTGCAGTTGATCTCTTTAGCGGCGTAGTTGATGAATGTCATGGCACGAGGAAGAAGTCGTTCGCAAACATCTAGTCGCTGAAAAGCGCGTCGATGTCGTCGTCGGTGATCTCTGAGAATGGCGTCGGGACAGCCCCCGCGTTACGGGTGCCTGCGGTTGCTTTCTCGGCCATCGTTTCGAAAATCTTGTCGAATTCGCCGCTGGCGCGCTTGACGCGCAGGCGGACCAGGCCCAAAGAGGAACGCTCGTCGAAGATGACGAGCAGGATCGCTCGTTTACCCACGATCGAGATGTGGATGTGGTCGCGCTCACCTTCGTGGAACAGGACCGAGAATTCACGTTCGCCGATCAGCCGCGCAAGGCTGTCGGTAGCGGCGACGTTGCCAGCCGTCAACGATGCGAGAGAGGTGGTATCGAAGTTCTCAATCTCGCCCTCCGACGCCATCTGCTGGCCATTCTTGTCAATCAAGAAGACCGCACGCGCATTCGAATCGTGCCGTAGGCGCTGGAGCACCTCTTCGAGCAGATGGATTTCTTCTTCGTAGAGCACGAGATCCATAGATGCCATAGTGACCTCTCAAACGGGTGACCCAAAGGTATAGCACAGCCGTCCAGGAGCGTCAAAAATCCTTTGGGCAGCTCTGCTCGAGTGCCGTGCTTCCGGCGTACCGGAATTCTCTGCTACCCGTTCAGCGGAAGTCTGTTCAACCGGCCGGTTGTGTTGGGAGCCAAAGACTGGCCACGACATTGCCTATTTTCATGGATTCTACGTTATACCGCAAGCTTATCGATGGTTCCGCTGGCAGGTTTGCTTAGCTGTGGACCCAACCGATAGCATGCGATCTGTTTCAGGATCAGCTCTTGTTGTGCTCCAGATACCTTGGGAACTGGTGTATCGACAGGTCTGGTGGGCGATAGATGGTTCCCTTCCAGGCGCGATCGTTGTCCGGTCGAATGGTGTGGGCTGCGCTCGGTCTGCTGCTCGCTCCACACACTCGATCTGGCTGACTCGAAAACACTGTTTCTGGATGAGATCTAGCGAGGAATGCAACAGGCTCTGAAAAGTTGGGGCATCGCCGGGGCGATACTGGCGGCCCTGGTCATCGCCGCTCTGTTGATCGCTGACGTAGGTGTCGCGGACTCGCACCAGCCATCAACCTTGGAGGTTGGGCTGTGGATTGCGGTGGCGGCGGTGGCGGCTGTACATCGACCCCTCGGCGGCGCCGCATTTGGCCTTGGGACCCTTGTCTTGCCGGCTGTGATCGTTCGTCTTGGAGGGTTGGTGGCGGCACTGGTCGCGGCTTTGGCCCGCCTCCTGGCATCGATGCTCTGGCGGTTTGCCGACCGTCGACGCAAGGCGATTCGTGGAGTGGGCGCCGAAGTCGCAGCGGCGGCGATCGTAGCCTTGGCGACGCTACTCGCGGCGGTCGTGTGGTCGCGGCTGGCCACGGCGTCCTTTGCCTGGCGCGGTTTGGTTGCGGCGACGGTTTATGTCGCGACGTTTGCTGCTCTAGCGGTGCTCGGCAGCAGAATTCGCCATTCTGCCTGGCGTGGCGTGTGGCCGCGTTTCACCCTTTCCGATCTGGCCGCCCTCACTCTCGACGCAGCCGGTTGGCTGCTTGGGGCCCTGCTGGCCGACGCTGCGGCCACCCTCGGCTGGCCGCGAGTCGCGCCAATTCTGTTAGCGCTAGCGTTGCTCGCTGCCGAAGCGGCACGTAATGCTTTCGCCCGTGGCGCCTCGGATGTTCGGGTCGACGATTTCGAACGTTTGCAGCGAGCTCACGAGCGCATCCTCGGTGAGACGTCAGGGATGGGTTCGATCGCGCAGCAGATTTTCATCGAGTGCTCCAACATCTTGCCTGTGGAGTGGTACCAATTCGAGCTTGCGGTCGGTGAAGAATCCGGCCAGCTCGAATTCGAGCCTGGCAGCTGGTGGGCAGGTCCCTCCGGGGTGTTGGAAGAGGGCCGGCCGCAGCCAGCGACACGACCTCGCATGTTGCCTGGTGTCCATCGCCGGGCATCGTGGCGAATTCTCGAGCAGTCACTGGTGGTGGAGGGCGAGGCGTTGGCGACGGTACGCCTGTGGTGTGATCCACGCCGTATCGATGACGGTGCTGAGGAGCTGTTCTCGACCCTGGTGCCGCAGATGGCGAGCTCGGTGCATCGGGCGCGCCTCGATCGCGAAGCGCGCCTCGATCCCCTCACTGGCGTACCGGTGCGCCGCATCCTCGATAGCGGAATTCAGCGTGCCTACCGCCGCTGCTGCGAGGAAGGTCGATCGATGGGGGTGATCATGTGTGATGTCGATCATTTCAAGAACGTCAATGACACTTACGGCCACGCCGCTGGCGACGAAGCCTTGATCTGCGTCGCCCGTGCCCTCGAAGGCGCCCGCCGCGAGAATGATCTGCTGGCGCGCTATGGCGGCGAGGAGTTCACCCTACTGCTCGAAGACACCGATGGCGAAGAGTCGTTGCAGCTCGCCGAGCGTTTGCGGCGTGCCGTCGAGTCGATCGATCTGGTGTATGAAGGGCAGCGGATTGTACTCAACCTTTCGGCTGGTGTTGCAGCTTTTCCGGAGCTGCACATCAAAACGGCCAGCGAGCTTCTGCTGTTGGCTGACGAAGCGCTTTATGAGGCGAAGGAAAGTGGCCGCAATCGTTGTCTGCTCTATGGTGGCCGCGGCGCCTTTCAGTCGATCGCGGGCCCGATGCCCGTCGCCGGCAACGTACCGCTCAAGCCGCCGCCCAGGATCTTCGGATAGGATCTGATCTATGCAAACCACAATTGCAACGAGCACAGCTCTCATTGTCGCGACCACCTTGTCGGTATGGCTGGCCGGCCCAGTTGCAGGCGAGCCGTTGCGGTTGGCGGCGGACGCTTTCGGTACCCAAGCCGAGGTCGAGATCCGGGACCTGCCGCATGATCAGGCGGTCGCCGCGGCCCGAGCCGCGCTGCACGAAATTTTCGATATCGGTCAGTTGCTCGACCCAGACGGGACGATCGTTGGCGGCTTGGGGGTCCTCAACGCCTCTAGTGAATTCTTGGAGCTGGAGCCGCGAGTGTCTGACTTCTTGCGGCGGGGTTTGCAGTTCTGTCTTTGGACCAACGGTGCTCACGGCCCTTTGGGCGGCGAGCTTTATCGGCTGTGGCGAAGCGCCCAGGGGAAGATCCCAAATCCGAATGATCTGCGTGACGCGGTGATCGGCGCGCAGTGCGCTGGCATCACTCTGAATTTCGGCGAGCCGACGATTCATGCCAAGCTGAGCCTGGGCAGCCGCGCCGAGGCCATCGCCATGGGGCGTGGCTTTGCCGTCGATCGAGCCGTTGAGGTGCTGCGCCAAGCCGGTGTCGAGAACGCAATGGTTGAGATCGGGGGGGTGTGGCGAGCGATGGGAGGCGGTCCTGGTGGCGAGGGTTGGCTGGCTGTCATCCCGGCGGCGCCGGGCCAAACGAAGCCCACCGATCGCATCTTTCTGCGCGATCAGTCCTTGGCGATCTTCGGTATTCAGTCGATCAACAGAGAACCGGTGATCCGGTTGGTCGATCAGCGCACCGGCGTGCCGGCCACCGGGATGGTGATGGTGGCGACGGTCACCGAACAAGCGATGGACGCCGAGGCTTTGGCGGCAGGCCTCTTCGTCGCCGGGCTGCGTGAGGGTCAGATGCGTCTCGGTGGTCTGGAGCCCCGACCCTCGGTGTTTTGGCTGCTCGGCCAGGGCAAGGGTGAGCCGCTGGAATCGACCTACCGATGGTCCGAACTCACCCGCATATCACGCACCGTCTATTGACCACACTCGCCTCTAGCTAGATCCCATCCAAGAACGCCCGTTGACCGGTCGAATGTTGTGGGCTGCGCTCAGCCTGCGTGACTCGCACGTCCGGTACCAAGAAGCATAAAGCTTCTTTAATCAATGGTTTAACCAACTCATTGATCCAGTTAGCTCAGACATCCTCGGCTGTGCTCGCTCCACACACTCGACCTGACTGACTCGAAAACGCTGTTTCTAGATGGCCTCTAGCTAGCTCACCAACAACCCCTCACGGGGTGTCGAGCCGGTTCTGCGAAGCAACGAGACCTGACTAACGGTCCTCGATCGCCTCGTAGTCACGTTCGGTCGGGCCGGTGTAGATCTGACGCGGCCGGTTGATGCGGGTCTTGGGGTCTTCGCGCATTTCTTTCCACTGTGCGATCCATCCCGGCAATCGACCGAGGGCAAACATCACCGTGAACATATTGGTCGGGATCGTCATTGCGCTGTAAATGATGCCACTGTAGAAGTCGACATTGGGGTACAGGCGTCGCTTGACAAAGAATTCGTCCTCGAGCGCCACTTTCTCGAGATTGCGGGCGATGTCGAGAAGTGGATCTTGGACACCAAGATCTTCGAGCACATCATCGGCTGCTTTCTTGAGGATTCGAGCGCGGGGGTCGAAATTCTTGTAGACCCGATGCCCGAAGCCCATCAGCCGGAAGCCCGACGACTTGTCCTTCGCCATGTCGACGTACTTCTGGTAGTTGTCGCCATCCTCGTGGATCATCTGCAGCATCTCGATGACTTTTTGGTTGGCGCCGCCGTGGAGCGGGCCCCACAACGCGCTGATGCCAGCGGCGATCGAGGCGTAGAGGTTGGCCTGGCTCGAGCCCACCATGCGCACCGTCGAGGTACTGCAGTTCTGCTCGTGGTCAGCGTGCAGGATGAGGAGAAGGTTGAGCGCACGCTCCCGTACAGGGTTGATCTCGTAAGGCTCTGCCGGCACCGCGAACATCATGTGCAAGAAGTTCTCAGTGTAGGAGAGATCGTTGCGTGGGTAGATGAAGGGCTGGCCGATCGACTTCTTGTAGGAGAGGGACGCGATCGTGGTCGCTTTGGACAGCAACCGCAGGATGTTGAGATCGATGCGGTCTTCCTGCATGGCGTTGGGGTAATAGGTCGCCAGCGACGTCACCATCGACGACAGGATCGCCATCGGGTGAGCATTCGGCGGGTAACCCTCGAAGAGCTTCTTCATGTCCTCGTGGAGCATGCTGTGGTAAGTGAGCCCTTCGTTGAAATCATCCAGCTGCTGACGGTTGGGCAGCGCGCCGTAAATCAACAGATAGCAGACCTCGCTGAAGCTAGCGTGCTCGGCGAGCTGTTCGATCGGGTAGCCGCGGTAACGCAGGATGCCCTTCTCGCCGTTGATAAAGGTAATCGCGCTGTGGCAACTCCCAGTATTGCCGTAACCCGAGTCGACGGTGATGGCTTTGCTCAGCGAGCGCAGGCTGGAGATGTCGACACCAACCTCTCCTTCCGACCCGACGACGGTGGGAAGCTCGTACTCTTTACCATCTAGTATCAGCTTGGCGGTGCCCATCCGTTATCTCCTGAAGTCAGCGAACTCGCCAGCCCTGCGGCGGGTCGAAAGCGACGAATTCGCGCAGTATCGATTGAGTGATTCTTCTTGCACGTAATTACATGCAAGAACACCTAAGTCTATCGTTTTAGTGGCCTTGCCCGCAAGCTAGGGCAGCGGTGACAAGAAGCGGGAACGACCGGCTAAACACCCTGGCGGAAGCTTGGTTGGATAGCGCCTGGAAGTTACTCGGACGCTCTCAGCCGTGCTAGGTCTTGCGGTGTGTTGAGATTCAGAAACAGACGTTGCGGCGTACCGAAAACGGCGAGGTCGGCGCCTTCGAGATAACGCATCCGCAGATCACCCGCCAGCAGTAGACGGTGGAGAGCGAATCGGCCGGCGGCCACCGCGGATGCCAGCGCCGCCAGGGCCGTCGGCCGATACAGGGCACACAACGGCTCGATCCCGCGATGCCAGCGAGGCACGTGGGCGTCGAAGCCAGGGTCTGACGCGTCGATGGATCGAGCGAGATGCCCCAGGAGCTCCGTCGTCACCATCGGCAAGTCACAGGCCAAGACGAGCAGGTCGCGGCCGGGATAAACCGCCGCGGCGCCGAGCAGGCCGGCCGCCGGGCCACCTCCGGGACCATCGGGAATCGAACGCTCATCGGCAGCTGCCTGAAGCCCTCGGTCGGCGATCAGCACCTTGTCGTTGATCGTTCGCAGCCGGGCTGCGGCGCGCTCCACCAGGCTCGTGTCGTCGAGGCGCAGACGTGCCTTGTCGCGACCCATGCGGCGCGATGCTCCACCTGCCAGGACCACTCCGATCACGTCTCTGTTCTCGTGCATCTCTTGCTCACGGTCGGATCGCGATGCCTCTGTTATGCTTCTGAGCCTTCGGATGCTGGCATGCTGGCCCCCGGAGTCCCACCTTCAAAAAGTGTCCGATCCAACTCATACAACAGCGGAGGAGAGATATGTTCGCCGTCATCCAGACTGACAAGGGAGAAATCCGTTTAGAGCTCACCCCCGACAAGACCCCGATGACCGTTGCCAACTTCGTCAATCTGACGGAGCGCGGTTATTACAACGGGATAACCTTTCATCGTGTGATCCCAAACTTCATGGTCCAGGGGGGGGATCCTACCGCGACCGGCAGCGGCGGCCCAGGCTACAATTTCCCTGACGAGATCAATCCTGACCTGAAACACGACAGCCCGGGTGTCCTGTCGATGGCCAATGCTGGCCCAGGCACCAACGGTAGCCAGTTCTTCATCACCCACCTCGAAACACCCTGGCTCGACGGCAAACACACGGTGTTCGGCCGCGTGGTCTCGGGGCTAGAAGTCGTCAACGCCATCGCTGGCGGTGACGCGATGAAGTCCGTCACCATCGAGGGTGACACCAGTGCTCTCAAAGAGCAGATGAAGGATCAAATCAGTCGTTGGAACGCGGTTCTCGGCTGATCTGTTACCGGTCGCCGTACGACCCTCGCGCCCCCCAGGCCCCCTCTCCGCCGGGGCCGCCTAGGCCACCCTTCACGCCCACTCGGGAGAGGGGTGGCCCGATGGTTTTGGCACTGCCTTTGTCGAGTCGCGGCTAACAGGCGACCTCGTCGGCGCGGATCACGTTGCGGGCCTTGAGACCTTTGGGGCTGTCGACGACGTCGAAACGGACGCTCTCGCCTTCCATCAAAGTCTCGCCAGCAACGTCCGAGTAATGCACGAAGACTTCTTGGTCCTCGCCGTCGTGCTTGCTCTCGATGAAGCCGTAGCCTTTGGCCAGGCTGTACCACTTCACCACTCCGGCAGCGGTGTAGGCGGTTCCGTCCGCCATCACCTCGGCTGCCGGTGGGGCGGTGGCTTGTTGCGACATGATCAAACTCCTTCCCGGGTGGCTCGGCCACGGGGACCGGGTGACTCGGCTGCAGAGACGACATAGTCCTGTCCGCGTGAGCACCTATAGACTCATACGGGCGACACGCCGAATCGGTCCACTCGCGGAGGGCTAGGGTCAACTCTCGATCACGGTGATCGGAGGACCCAGGAGAAGACTGAATGAAGGGGAGGGGTGAGAAAGGATGGTGCCGAAGGCCGGACTCGAACCGGCACGGGTATTACCCCACACGGCCCTCAACCGTGCGCGTCTACCAATTCCGCCACTTCGGCAGGATGCGGAGTCTACAAAAAACCGGGCTTCGAGGACAACTAGCCCGGCGGTCTGTTATTCGGTTAGTTGGTGCTTCCCTCGCCTGCGGGGTCACCGTCTCCCTCGGAGGTTTCACCTTCAGCGGGATCCGTCGGCGACTCGAACTCTTCGGCTTCGGGTTTCACGTCACCATCAGCTGTGCCTTCGTCTGATGCCGTGCCATCATCTTCAGGCAATACGCCAACAGCCTCTTCGGGCTCTGCGGCCTCATCGCCATCCTGGCCCGCGACCGGTTCTTCGATCCCCGGGACCTCGTCCATCACCGAGCTGCCGCCGCCTTGCTTCTGCAGCACTCCGATAATCAGAGTGGTGACGATAAAGCCGACGAATCCGAAGACCGTCATCTTGTGAAGCAGCGTCGCGGCGCCGCGAGCACCGAACGCGGTCATCGTGCCACCGCCGCCGAAGACCGAAAGATCCGCGCCTTTGCCCTGCTGCAGCAAGACAACGAGAATCAAGAAGAGACAGTTGAACACGTGAATGGTAGAAAACAGGTAGATCATTTTCGAGGAATCCTCAGGGATGGGTAGGTCGATGCGCTCTTGGACGGCGGACTCGCTGGGAGCGAGCTAGCTCTGATGCCGGGCGCAAGCGCCGATGATATCGAGGAATTTGCCGGAGTCAAGACTTGCGCCCCCAACCAAGAAGCCATCAATGTCTCGTTGAACGATGAGATCCGCTACATTCGAGGGGTTGGCGGAGCCGCCATAGAGGACGCGAGTGGTCGCCGCACGCTCTTCGCCGACCAGCTCAGTAAGGGTCTGACGCAGGAAGGCGTGTGCCCGCTGGGCAAGTTCCGGCGTCGCTACTTCGCCGGTGCCAATCGCCCAGATCGGTTCGTAAGCGATCTCGAAAGATGCTGGTTTTTCGGCCAAAGCGGCGGTGAGCTGGCGACGCAGGACTGCAAAGGTCTGCTCGGCACGCCGCTCGTCCCGAGATTCGCCGACACAGATCAGCGGCAGTAGACCGTGGTCGGTGGCCGCTCGTGCCTTGCTTCCGATCAGCACGTCACTCTCACCGTGATCCTGCCGACGCTCGCTGTGGCCACACAGCACCCAGCCGCAACCGGCGTCGGCGAGCTGTGGACCGGACACATCACCGGTGTGGGCGCCGCTGGCGTCGGGATGTAAGTCTTGGCCGCCGAGGGCGATCGGGCTGCCTTGGATCTGCCGCGCAACTGTCGCTAGCAGAGTCGCCGTCGGGAACAGCACGATGTCGGTCGCCAGCTCAGTGTCCAGTCCGGCGCATAACCCCTGACACAGTGCCTCGGCGTCGCGCCGCAGCAGATTCATCTTCCAATTGCCCGCCGCTACGGGCCGTCTGCTTCCGTTGCTCAATGCTTTCTCCTTCGGTTGACGATTGTAGCGCAGCCGGTGGCTGGTCCTCACCTGAGGACAAATCTCAGGTTGTGACATGGGCCGGCACACTCCTTGCTAACCTTACCCATCGTATCCAACGTGCTCCGGTGACTCAGGCCGGGGCTCGATATGCCTCGTTGGCTCAGGCCAAGCCCGGATGTACCTCGTTGGCTCAGGCCAAGCCTGAGCATGGACAGGAGCAGACATGTCGTTGCGCCTCAGACTCTTTCTCTTGATGGGTGGCCTGGTGGCCGTTTTGGTGCTGGCCCAATGGTGGTTTGTACGCCTGCTGACCCGCGAACTGTCTTCCGAGCTCGATGTTGTGGTCACTTCGGTGGGCAAATCCATGGTGGCGATGTTCAAGAGCTCGGACTTCGACATCGAAAAAATGCTGCCCGGCGAAGCTTTAAAAGCCTGCAGTGGCGACGACTGCGCGGAGGTGGATCTCGAGACCCAACTCAAGATCGTCGAATGCCTGGTCGGTGACTGCGAAGACGGGGAGACGACCCGCGAGGTGATCCGGCTCGAAGGCGAAATCCGTGTCGAATCGGACCACTCGGTCACCGGAACCGAGCATGGTCTCCGACTCCGCAGCGAATCCGCCTCGATAAAAAGTGAGGTCACCCAGCAACACGTCGTCCGCTCGAGCTCCGGGCCGCCGGGCCGTCTGCTGATCGAACGATATCGGGTGATGTCTTCTGGCGATGAGGAGTCCGTCGAGACACAGGAGCAACACTCTATTGACTCTGGCCACAAAACTGGCCCTGTTGACCCTGGCCACAGAAGTGATCCTGGCCACAGTTTCGATGATCACGACCACAAATCGAGCCATAGCTACTCTTACGTTATCGCCGACGAGGACGATAGCCGCGTCCGCCAGCTTGTGCTCGAGCAGATCGAAGCGGATTTCAGCGAGCATGTCGACATCCATGTCGAGCACAAGGGGGACGACCAATTCCTGTGGATGGGCACCCCCAGCTCCGGCCACCGGGTGCGTATTCCACGGCAGGGTTTCGCCGACAAGCTGGAGCGCTTCTCCCAACAGCTTGTGCTCGGCTCGTTGGGTTTCCTCGCCCTCGGCCTGCTGATGGTGGCGGCGGTCTCCCACCGGGTGACAACGCCGTTGCGGCAGCTTTCGGGAGCGGCTCGGCAAGTGGGTACCGGTGCCCTCGGCACCCAGGTACCCGGACATGCCAAGGGTGAGGTCGGCGAGGCGATTCAGGCCTTCAACCGTATGTCCGGTCGGCTGGCCGAGCTCGACGCCCGGGCCCGTACGGCGGATGCTGATAGGCACCTTGGCGAGATTGGCGAGATCGCCCGCGGCCTCGCTCACACCTTACGTAATCCATTGAACGCGCTTGGTTTATCGGTGGAGGAATTGGCCGCAGGTGGCACTCGTACCGCGGACGGTGTTCACAAGCTAGATGGTGCTCACAGTGCAGACGATGCCCAAATGGCGGATCTTGCCGAATCGGCGCGGCGACAGATCCGTCGCATCGACCGCAGTATTCGTTCCTTTCTTGTCCTCGCCAGCCAGAGCGGCGGGGTGGTCGGCGACGTTGATGTCCGCGAGCTGATCGAGGATGTTGGCCTCGAGGCCTTGCAGGACAGCCGCGGCGCTCGCGAGAACGGTAGTGGCGTGAATCTCGATCTTCAGGTGGCGCCCGATCTGCCATCGCTGCGTGGCGTCGAGCCCGAGCTGCGGGCGGTGTTGCAGGCGCTGGTCGTCAACGCCGTCGAAGCCTCCCCCAAGGGTGGCAAGGTCACTGTGCGAGCGGCGGCGGTGGACGGCCCGGCGGATGAGGCCGCCGAGAAAAGGCTGCGGATCGAAATCGACGATGAAGGGACCGGCCTGCCGGCAGAAGTACGCGAGCGCCTCTTTACCCCTCACCTGTCCACCAAGGCCAACGGTTCCGGCATGGGTCTTTTCCTGGCCCACCGTATCGCCAACAACCGCTACGGCGGCCAGCTCGAGCTCGTCGACGGCGAGACCGGCGGCACCCGAGCTGTCCTGGAGCTCGGCGAGCGTCAGGCAGGTCATTCATGAGCGTTACCCGCGTGCTGGTGGTCGAAGACGATGGCGACCAGCGCCAGCTGGTGTCGAGCATCCTACGCTCGCGCAAATATCTCGTTGCCGAGGCCAGCTCCCTGGCGTCGGCCCGCACCCAGCTGGCCGCCTCGCCGGTAGATCTCGTGTTGTCCGATTGGAAACTACCCGACGGCGATGGCACCGAGCTGCTGAAAGAGGTCCGCGCCGAGCATCCCGAGGCGGCCTTCATCACCGTCACCGCCTACGGCACCATCGCCCGCGCCGTCGAGGCCATTCACCTCGGCGCCGACGACTACCTGTCCAAGCCCTTCGAGCGCCAAGCTCTGCTGCTGGCGATCGAGAAAGTACTGCGCTCGCGCCGCCTGGAAGACGAGAATCGCCGCCTCGCCGAGGCCCTTGGAGAGCGCGACCGTCTGGTCGACCTGGTGGGCAGCGCCCCCAGCATGCAGCGCCTGTTCCGCCAAGTCGAAAAGCTCGCCGCCACTGCCGCCACCATCCTGCTCACCGGCGAAAGCGGCACCGGCAAAGAGCTCGCCGCTCGTGCCTTGCACGCCCTGTCGCAACGCGCCGCTCAGCCCTTTGTCGCAGTCAATTGCGCCGCCATCCCCGAAGGACTACTCGAGTCCGAATTCTTTGGCGTCGAAAAGGGTGCCTACACCGGTGCCGACCGTTCCCGTGAGGGCAAATTCGAAGCCGCCCACCAAGGGAGTCTGTTCCTGGACGAAGTCGGCGAGTTGCCGATCACCATCCAACCCAAGCTGCTGCGGGTGCTTCAAGAAGGTCGTTTCAGTCGTGTAGGCAGCACCCGCGAGCTGACGTCGGACGCCCGCCTGAACGCCGCCACCAACCGCGACCTGGTCGCCGAAGTCGAAAACGGCAGCTTCCGAGAAGACCTCTACTACCGTCTCAATGTTGTGCCCTTGCGCATGCCGCCCTTGCGCGAACGGCGCGAAGACATCCCGCGCCTGGTTGAGCATTTTGCCGCCCGCGCCGCCCGCCGCCATGGCGTCGCCGTCCGCCCCTTCCCGGGCCACCTCATGAAGCGTTTGCTCGACTACGGCTGGCCCGGTAACGTCCGCGAGCTCGGCAACGCCGTCGAGCGTCTGGTGCTGCTCGCCGAAGACGGCCGTGTTTCCGTCGACGATCTACCCCAGGACATGGACCTGCGTCCCAAAACCGCCAGCGGTTTCCGCTTGCCCCCCGGAGGCATCTCCTGGGAATCCCACGAGCGCTCCTGCCTCTCGCAAGCCCTCGAGCACGCCGGTGGCAACCGTGCCCAAGCCGCCCGCCTACTCGATCTACCGTACAAAGCCTTCCTCTACCGGCTGGAGAAACATGGTCTGGAGTGAGGCGGCTCGGCTCCCCCATATCGGCACCTATCTCCCCATATCAGGAGAACCTTGGCGTCTCATCACCCTCTCTAACCCGTCTCCGGTGTGGCACGTTCATTGCTCATACATCCTGTGCTCATCAGCATGTGAGTTGAACCGCTCGCTCAACGATAAATGTCCTGCGGGACAGCAAAGAACCCATCCCGAGCCCATCAGATCGGTGACCCTTCATTACCCCCAAGGAGGACAGTCCATGAAAGCGATCCACGCCATCCTCGCCATCACCTTTGCCGCCCTCATCGTTTCCACCTTCAGCTTCGCCGACGAAGACATCCACATCGAAAGCAAAGTCAAAATCAAGATCGACGGCGCCGAGATGGTTGCCATCGACGCCGAGGATCTCGAAATTGGTGAAACCCACGAGAGCTTCACCGACTCCGGCAAGCGTGTCCTGCTCACCCGCACCGAGGAAGGTCTCGATCTCGAAGTCGACGGCAAGAAGATCGACATCGGCATGTCTGGCGCCGACGGGCATGGCCATGGCAGTCACTCGATCTTCGTCAGCGGTGACGACGATGCCAAAGTCATCATCAATACCCTCTCTGGCCATAGCGGTGTCGGCCATGGTTATGCCTTCATCCACGGCGACCACGACTGCGAAGACGACGACTGTGATCATGGCCAACATCACTGGGTGCAACATGGCGATGAAGACGTCGACATTGTCATCGAGCGCATCAGCGCCGCCGAACATCTCGAAGCCTCCGGCGCCCTCGACGACCTCGACGACGAAACCCGTCAGCGCATCCTCGACACCTTGAACGAGAGGCGCTCCGTCGACATCAAGAAGAAGGTCATCATGATCGAGTCATCTCACGCGGAGATCCACGAAGACGTCGACAACTGATTCGCAAGGCGGCGCCTCAGCGCGTCGTCCCGTCGCGACCCGTCGGGTCGGCTGAAAACATCGGAAGCTCCGCTTCCGGTGTCTTTGCGTTTTGGGGATGACGTCTGACGTCCGACGACGTTTCTCGTGGGTCCTTACGGACCGGGCTCCCCGTGTTGCGCAAGCGCTCCCTGCTGGGGACGTCAGCGCATTGCATCGGGTTGAGTGATCCCGATTCTCATAAGCTACTCGGCTCGTAGCTTACTGTCCTTGGTCGAGCCGATGGGAAGGTGATCCGTGCGGCTGCCAATGAGCGGTTTGGGATCGCCGGCAGCCCGCCGACATCTGCTCTGGGTCCTGTGCCTGGGCAAGCGCCCCCTGCTGGGAGCGCCGGCGTCCCGCCGGCATGTGCTTGGGGAAACGCGACCTAGAAGATCGAGAAATCCGCCAACAGCACTCTAGACAAGCGGGTCCTAGTTCGAGCCCGATCGGTAGGCCAGAGGCGTCGTCTATAATCTTGGTCTACTCCAAGGAGGGAAGATGGCAAGTTACGATGTTTTCGTCGCCTATGCTGGCCCGAACGAGCCGTATGCACGCGCGCTCTGGGAGGCCCTGGTGAAAGATCTTGGAAAAGATCGTGTGTTCTTCGACAAAGAACAGCCGCCGGGAACCGCGTGGTTCAAGGAAGTTCCGACCGCGTTAGTGGGTTCTCGTCTGACCGCCGCGGTTTTGGCCCGGGAGCCCAATGGCGGCTGCGGCTCGTTCGGCGACATCCCGCGGATCGCGCGGGTTGCCTACCGCAGCGGGTGCGGGCCGTCGGGGCGCATCTCCATCCTGGGGTTTCGCGTGGCGAGGTCATTACCCTGATCTCTTTTACCCTCTTACCCTTTGCCTTCTGGACCCGGCTGTCGAGCTGCTGAGCTCAGCTACGCGGGCAAGAAAAGCAGGAGCAGCGAAGGGTTCAAAAAGCCGTGGTCGTTTCCTCGGAAGGCCCCGATTCTTGGACTTTCTGACCGGAATCACTCCAAAAAGTTTTGCCAAAGACCGTCCGGACCGTCCTGAGCGTCTTCGGCAAAACGTCATTAGACTTTCTGACCGTCTGAAACGTCTTCGGTAAAATGCCAAAAGCTTCACGGACCGTCCAAAACGTCTTCGGTAAAATGCCATAAGGCTTCCGGACCGTCCATAACGTCTTCGGTAAAACGCCAAGAGCCTCACGGACCGTCCGGACGGTCTTTGGTAAAACGTCATTAGACTTTCTGACCGTCCGCGTGCTCTCTGGCAGAACTTTTGAGCGGCTCAGGACGGTCCGGAGCGTCGTTCCGCAGCTAAAAAGTTCAAGAAATACGGCGCCGACGAGGGGGTTCTGAGTGACCTAAGAACCCGCCAACCGATATCCCGCCTTCCGCGACGTCAAGATATACCGAGGCGACGCGGGGTCCGCCTCCAGCTTCTTACGCAGCACCGCGATATGGGTATCCACCGTACGCGACGTCACCGCTGACTCGTAACCCCACACCTCCCGCAACAGCTCCAACCTCGACACCACCGCCCCACGGTGGCGAACCAACGCCAACAGCAGATCCAGCTCTTTGGGAGCCAGCTCAACGAGCTGGCCAGCACGGGTGACGGTGCGGGCCGCCGGGTCGATCTCGACGTCACCAAAGGCTTCGAGGGCGCGCGGCGGCTCGCCGGTCGGTGGGCCGAATCGACGTAACAGCGCTTCGACCCGGGCGAGCAGCTCCAACAAGCCAAATGGCTTGGTGACGTAGTCGTCGGCGCCGAGCTTGAGGCCGCGGACTTTGTCGGTCTCTTCGCCGCGGGCGGTGAGGATCAAAATCGGCATGTCGCAACCGGCCTGGCGAGCCTCGCTCAACACCCGGAAGCCGTCGAGACCGGGCAGCATGAGATCGAGGATCACCAAGTCGGGGACGGTGGCGCGGAGAAGTTCGAGGCCGCGGGCGCCGTCGTCAGCAACATCGACGGCGTAACCTTCGATCTCGAGATTGTTGCGCAGGCCGAAGGCGAGATCGGGGTTGTCTTCGATCACCAGGATGCGGGAGGGTGGATCGCGGTGGGTCATGCTGGCGCCTCCGATGTCTGAGCGATAGGCAGGTCGATGACAAAACAGGCGCCACCGTCCTCGCAGGCGACACGGTCCTCGCCGGGCTCGATCGATACCCGACCGCCATGTAAGGTCACCAGCTCGTGGACCACCGCGAGCCCAATTCCGGTGCCGGCGACCGCGGAGCGGCGGTCGCGTTCGAGACGGTGGAAGCTGCGCCAGACTCGATGGTGCTCGCGTTGGGGTATGCCGGGGCCTTGGTCCTCGACCAGCAGACGGACCCGTTTGTGGTTGCCATTTTCGATGCGGATGCGGATCTCCTGCTCGGGTGGGCCGTATTTGACCGCGTTGTCGAGCAGGTTGAGCAGAATTTGACGCAGCGCATCCTCATCGACCTCGACGATGAGTCCGGGGTTCGGATCGTCGATGACGAATCGCACCCGACGCTGGCCGACCACCGGCTCGAAGTCGCGTACCAGAGTACGGACCAGGGTGCCGAGGGCGTGAGGCCGGGGACTGAGCTCGATGGAGCCGCGCTCGCTGCGAGAGAATTGCAGGATGTTTTCCACCAAGTGGCTGAGGCGTCGGGCTTCCTGGTCGATGATCCGGAGGCTACGATCGCGCTCGTCGTCGGAGCGAACTCGGCCAAGGGTCAGAGTCTCGGCAAACATGCGGATTTGGGTGAGGGGGGTGCGCAGCTCGTGAGAGACCCGCGACACGAAGTCGGAGCGTAGGCGGGTGAGGTCGCGGGAGCGTCGCAGCTGGACGATGGCGGCCACCAACAGGCCGGCGGTGAGCAGCAGCAGACCGACGAGGGTAGGAAGTCGGGAGCGCGGCAGGCCACCGATAATCAGGCGCGGCGCGGCCGCGGGATCGAGGGCAACGCGCACGCGGGTGCCGTCGAAGATACCCTCGTAGAGCTCGCCGTAGGGCACGTCGACGGTCAGCATGGGGGCGTAGGGGTCTTGCTGCGTCGGCGGCAATGGGTGATCCATCCCCGGGGGTTGTTCGTCGCCAGTGCGGAAGATTTCCTGGCCGGTGGCGTCGGTCACGGTGAGGAGCAGGAAGTCTTGGTCATCCGCCGAGTCGGCTAGGGATTGGGGCAGGAGGGGGCCCCGGCTGAGGGCGGTGGCGAACCAAGAGGAAAGCTGCTCGCGGTCGACTTCGAAGCCGATCAGGCTGTCTGGTTTGTAGATGAAACTGTGGAGCTCGCCGTCGATGAGCGGGTGGCGGGCCATCATGGGTGGTGGATCGTCGTCTCCGGCAGCGGTCCCTTCGATTGGATGGAGCTCGGTGCGCAACCAGTGGGCTACGGCCGCTGTCGGCTGTCGGCCATCGCTGGCGATCTCGAGCGGAAGGTCGGTACGGTCGCTGTTGGTGTCGAGTCGGAAGGCGTAGCGCGCCAGGGGTAGCGCGCGCTGGGTGTATCGATCTGCGGTTGCCACCAGGCTCTCATGGTTGGGCAAACCGCCCACGGCATCGTCTGGATGGAGAGCCGCGAGCAATTTGATGTAGCCGTAGAAACCGACCTCGGAGCTGCTGCGGCGGACAAATTCGTCCGCCGCCAGTCGGGCATAGTCGCGCAGCACGGTCTCCGCCACCTGGCGGTGGGAGTGGCCGGCGTCCCACGCCTGCCAGGTGAGGACACCCACCAGAATCAGACACGCCAGCAGCAGACCAACGATCACGGCGGAGCCGTCGCTCGCCAGGGTGGATCGTCGGTTGGTTGGGTTTCGGCTCACGGTGTCCTCGGCGCGATGGTCTGACGCAAGGCAAGATTCGTGCGTTCCTACAGGTGATGGTAACCCCAAGGACTCACCGTGGACCGTTCCCTAACCCCTCCTTGACAGCTTCCTGACATGACCCTGATGGAACCACAACCTGTGTCGACCTGCGGCTCGTTAGGCTGTCGCGAGAGTTGCATCAACCAGGAACCACTGGAAGGGAAGGCGTCATGAAGATCGATTCGAAGATCACGCGATGGCTCGTCGTCTGTGCCGCGGTGTGGAGCGTCGGCATCGGAAGCTTGGCGGCGCGCCCAGCGCAAGCTCAGCCGCCGAAAGAATTTCACAACTTGAAGGTGCTGCCCAAGGACATCTCGCAGGACGAGCTGATCGACACTATGCGCGATTTCTCGCTGGGGCTCGGCGTGCGTTGTCTCTACTGTCACGTCGGCAAAGAAGACTCGAAGTCGTTGTGGGACAACGACTTTGTGAGTGACGAGAAACCTGCCAAGCAGACGGCGCGGGTGATGCTCCAGATGATGCAAGAGATCAACCGCTCGCATCTAGCCAAGATCAAGAAGCCAGCACCCGAGTTGCTGCAGGTGAGTTGCGTCACCTGCCACCGTCGCCAGACTCGACCCATGAGCTTGAGCCAGACCCTGATCGCGACGGTGGAGGCCGACGGCTCCGCCGCCGCCCTAGCCCGTTACCACGAACTGCGCGAGCAGCACTATGGAAGTGATGCCTACGATTTCAGTGATCGTTCCTTGCGCGAGCTTTCGAGCGCCTTGGCAACGAAGGATCGGCTAGCGGACGCACTGACCTTCCTTCGCCTGAACCTCCAATACTTTCCTGAGTCCTTGCGCAGCCACGTACAACTTGCCGAGTTGCTGAACGAGAGCGGTGACACGGCAGGGGCTTTGGCAAGCTACGAGCGAGCTTTGGAGCTGAAACCTGGGGACGACTTCCTGCTGGGGAAGATCGCGGAGGTGAAGAAGCGACTCGTCCCCTGAGTTCTTTTCATTCGATGACCCATTCTTCGCCGTCGCAAATGGCCATTTCATCAAATTGCACTTCCGATTCGTCGTCGTAGACCACCAGGAAGTCGTAGTCGCAATCGTCTCGGCTATCGCCGATCGTAATGATGACGCTATCGCCAGACTCGAGCACCTCTTCCCCGAGGATGTCTTCTTCCCAATCGTTGACTCCGGGCGGCGAAGCGTAGAACTCCATAATGGTCGCGCCGGTACTGTTGGTCAGTGTGAACGTTACCGGCTCGGCCCATGCGAGCGGGGTCAAAAGAAGGGTCAATGCGACGAACGAAACCCAACGACGTAGATGCATCGTCTTTCTCCTTGTCTGGCGTCCAGCGTGGAAGATTCGATCCTCGTCGCAGTGGTCGTGCCTTGTCAAATCAGTCTTCAGCGGGCGCCTGCTAGCCGCCAATCCAAGTCGTCAACGGCAAAACCTCACAGCGATCCCCAATCGCTTTCGGGCCGTCGCCAGGGCGGATGCGGACGAGTGCGGTGCCGCGGCCGTAGGAGACGACATCGTGGGAACCCTCGGGGGGAAACGGCCGGACCTGGAGGCCTCCGTCCGTGGCAGTGACGGCGCCCGGTAGGAAACGATTTTTGCCTTTGCTCGGTGGCAGCGGCTGGGTCAAAGTGCCTTCGAGGGCGCCGTGCCAGAAGCTGCCGGGGAGCCCCTGGAGGCGTTCGAGCACGGGTTTGACGAAGAGCCAGTAGGTGACCATCACCGACGCCGGGTTGCCGGGTAAGCCGAACACCCAGCCGCCAGCATGGCGGGCGGCAACCAAGGGTTTGCCAGGCTGGATGGCGACTCGGTCGAACAGCTGCTCGCAGCCGAGCTCGTCGAGGATGTCTTCCACTAGATCATAGTCACCCATCGAGACGCCGCCACACAGCAGCAGGACGTCGGATTCGAGGCCGATGGGAATGCGTTGACGCAGGGCTTCGGTGCTGTCGGGGGCGGTGCCCAGGGAGCGAAACTCCAAACCCGAGACCTGGCCGGCGGCGAGCAGGAAGGAGGTGTTCGAATCGCGCAGCTGGCCCGGCCCAGGCTCGGTCTCGGGGGGCACAACCTCGTCGCCGGTGGTCATCACCGCGACGGTTGGGATTCGGTGGGTCGGCACCTCGACATAACCGTGAGAGGCGAGCAGGGAGATGGCGCCCGGGGTCAGATGGCTGCCGGCGGGGAGCAGTGGCGCGCCGCTGCGAACCACCTCACCGCCGCGGCGGATGTGGGCGCCCGCCTGGGGCGCAATGTTGAAGACGACCGTTTCGCGGCCGCCATCGGTCGCTTCGATCGGGATCACGCGGTCACCACCCTGGGGGACAACCGCACCGGTCATGATCTTGGCCGCGGTGCCCGGCTGGAGCACGAGATCCAAGGGTTTACCGGCGGCGGCGGTGGCGACCACCGGCAAAGGCTCACCGGCGGAAACGTCGCCACGGCAGACGTAGCCGTCCATCGCCGAGACGTCGGCTTGCGGCATGTCGACGGTGGCCGCGAGGTCGGCGGCGAGGGCTCGACCGGCGGCCTCGAGCCGCGGAGTCGGCTGTGCAGGCAACGCTTGAAGCCGCTGTTCGATCGCGTCCCACGCCTCTTCCGGTGTCAGCATGCGCCTACCTCCAGTGTTATACTCACCGCGCCGTTGTTACCAAGTTTGTCTCGACGTTCGATCCGTTGCGGCCCGGCCGGCTATCACGGTTGTCGTCCTTCATACGACCGTACCGGTCGCTCATTCGCTGCTCGTCAACCGGCCCAATTTGTTTCATGGGAAAGACCTTCCAATACCGAGAGACACTCGAGGATACAGCTCTTTCGGAGATGTTCGCGACGATCTATCGGCATAAAGTGCCGGGGCTGATCGAGATCTCTCGTGATGACGCTGTCAAGCGCATTTATATCAACGAAGGCAATGTGATTCACGCCTCGTCGACCGACCGGTCGGATCGCCTGGGCGCCCACCTGTATCGATTGGGAAAGCTGACCCGCCAGCAGCTGGTCGAGACCATGAAGGCCCGTGAGCAATCCGGCAAGCGTCATGGCCAGTTGCTGATCGAAGACAAGCTGCTGTCGCCGGGTGAGCTCTACGACGCGATTCGCACGCAGATGGAAGCGATCGTGTGGAGCGTCTTCTCATGGCAGCGCGGCGAGGTGACGTTTCGGATCGGCGATTTTTGTGAGCCGATCATGATAAGAATCCACTTGCCGATGCGGCAAATGATCATCCGTGGCATCAAGCAGGTGTCTGATACCAAGGCCCTGGTCGCGCGTTTGGGTCGTAAGAAGACCGTCTTTCAGCCCTCCTACTCCACAGAAGATCTGATCGAGATCGGTCTCGACAGCAAGGACTATCAGCTCTTGTGTTTGGTAGACGGTAAGCGGTCGCTCATCGACATCTGTAGCAAGGGTCCGTACAGCATTTCCGAGAACGCCCGCCTGCTTTATGCATTCAACATCCTCAAGCTCATCACCAAGGTCGAAACCCACAGCGCACCTTCGGGCTCGGTCATGATTCGCATGTAATCCGAGGCGTCGCGGCTAGGCGGACTCGCGATTTCTCGAGTCACCGAGCGATCACAAAAACCCGCCCGACGGTGAAATCCCGAGCAGGCGTTTTGTGTTCTAACTCTTAGTGTGTAGTCTCGCGGCTTGGGATTAGAGAACCTGGCAGGAGAAATAGATGGCTCTGTATGAATATCAATGTCTAAGTTGCGGCGAGCTGAGCGAGGTCATTCAGCGCATGAGCGATCCGCCACTGACGACGTGCGAAGAATGTGGCGGCGATCTCAAGAAGTTGATCTCGGCGCCGTCCTTCAAGTTCAAGGGTACCGGTTGGTATATCACCGACTATGCCGATAAGAAAGGTAAGTCAGGCGACGCTAAATCGGACTCCAAGAGCTCCGATTCCGGTGACTCGGACACGAAGGGCTCGTCCGAATCAAAGGATTCCGGATCCTCGAGCAGCGATTCGTCGTCATCAACGAAGTCCGATACCAAGTCTGAGTCCAAGTCCAAGTCCGAGTCCAAGAGTAAGCCCGAGAAGGCTGCGTCAAAAGACTAGGGGCCGCCGAGCGCTCTACTCATAGACACGATGAAACTCCGGCTCTCAAAGATTTGTGCTCTCGTGTTGGCCTTGGCCATGACGCCAGGGTTTGTCGAGATCATGGAGAATGCCGCTCACCTTGTTGCAGAGGGCCATTTGGCTCATGTAGCAGCCGATGGTGATCGGCACGAGCCGACCGGCCCTGAGCATGGCTGTACGCCGGTGTTCCACTTCTGCGGTTGCCACGCCAGCCTCGCTTTTGTCGACCCTCAGCCTTTACCCGCTACCCACCTGCGCGCGGCGGGCTACTCTAGCCAGCAGACCCCAGAGCCTCATCTGACAGGCTTCTGGCCGTCCATCGATCATCCTCCTCAGGCCTGACTTCGAGCACGGGTAGATGGGAGTGGTGCGTCTAGTCGCACTGGCCCCGTCTCACCCCCTAGCTCAGTTCGCCCTGAGAACGTTGCGTTGGCCTCCCTCCAGGGGAGTCCTGGTCGGCTCTTCGCTTAGAGAACGGACCGCCGACCCCCGTAGTGATCTCTTGCAAGAGGTCACAAGCGGAGATGGATGAAGGCCGAACAGTCCGGACTGTTCGACTCGCCCAGACCTGACAACTGAGAGGATTTCTAATGTCTCGATACCAACCTTGCCGAGATCGGCGAACCCATCAGTGTGGCCACCAGCCGTTTCATTCCCCCTCGATCCCCGACCTAAAAGCATTTGCTACGACAACTCTCAAACACCGGTCGTACCCAAGGCGTGCAGACAGAACATCGCCCCTGGTTGTCGCCGTCCTCGTGTTCCTGCCATGGGTGGGGGCTTGTTTCAGCCCTAAATCGAACGAAGAGCCGACCGCCGCCGAGACGTCAACACCGATTGCGGGAGTTTGGGATGGTGAAAAAGATGACGGGCACGACGGCCCAGCCGACCCTGGGGAGCATGAAGAGGGGATTGTCGAGTTGACCGCAGAAGCGGCTTCCCAAGTCGAGATCCGTACCGCACTGGTGGAGGACCGCGTCCTTCCGGCGCAGCTCGAGACCACCGGCCAGGTGGACTTTGACCAGACCCGCCTCGCCCACGTCAGTCCACGGATCTCGGGCCGAGTCCATCGGGTTGATGCACTGCTGGGCCAGACCGTCCGCGCCGGCCAGAAACTGGCCGAGATCGATTCGATTGAGCTGGGTCAGGCAAAGTCCGTTTACCTCCAAGCGAAGGCGAAGGAGGAGCTAGCGCGCAAGAGCTTCGACCGAGCCCAGAGTCTCTTCACCGACCGGATCGCGGCCGAATTGCAGGTGTTGGAGGCCGAAGCAAAGCTGAGGGAGGCAACGGCGGGGCTTCGCGCCGCGGAGGAGACCCTCCATCTCTACGGCTTGAGCCAAGAGCAGGTTGTTACCCTGACTTACGACGACCGCAGGGCTTCGATTTATCCCTTGCGGGCGCCCTTCGCCGGCACTCTGGTGGAGCGCCATGCCACCCTCGGCGAGTTGGTCACGCCGGAGCGTAATCTCTTCACCCTCGCCGATCTCAGCCGGGTGTGGATCGAAATTGATGTTTACCAGCGGGATCTCGCTAGGGTTCACATCGATGACCACGTTCGGGCGCGGGTCGATGCCTTTCCGGACGATGTTTTCGAAGGCAAAGTCTCCTACCTGAGTGCCAGTGTCGACACCGCCACGCGCACGGTGCGCGCCAGGCTCGACGTGGCGAATCCCGAGGGCAAGCTGCGCCCGGGAATGTTTGTCGAAGTGGGACTCGTCGATCCGCACGCGGGGGATGGTGGAGCGGCACGGAGAAGTCTGGTTGTGCCGGAAAACGCCGTAGTGCGCGACGGCGAGGAGCACCTCGTTTTCATCATCGCAGGAGAGCGTCGGTTCGAGCGTCGAGAGGTTCGCATCGGTCGTCGTGCCGGCGGCTATGTCGAGATTCTCGAAGGGGTCGGGCCGGGCGACAGCGTGGTGGTGGCAGGAGGCTTCCTCCTCAAATCCGCGTTGTCCACGGAATCGCTTGGCGGCGGCCACAGCCATTGAAGGGGTCGAGAACATGATCAAGAAACTCATCGACTTCTCTCTCGACAATCGTTTCCTAGTGTTGGCGTTCTGGCTATTGGTTGTGGCTCTGGGCATCAATGCCCTCAGCAAGTTGCCCATTGATGCCGTGCCCGACGTGACCAACGTTCAGGTTCAGATCCTTACCAACAGTCCTGGGCTGGCGCCGGAGGAGGTTGAGAGGTTCATCTCCTTCCCGGTCGAAACCGCTATGAGCGGCCTGCCCAAGATCGAGGAGATCCGTTCGGTCTCCAAGTTTGGACTTTCGGTGGTTACCGTGGTCTTCGAGGAGGGATCTGATATCTACTGGGCACGCCAGCTCGTCGGTGAGCGTTTGACGGCCGCCCGGGAGCAGATCCCCGACGGTTATGGCGATCCCGAAATGGGTCCGATCTCCACTGGCCTCGGTGAGATCTACCAATTCGAAGTCCGGGGCGAGCCGATGTGCTCGCCACAGGAGCTTGACGATGTTGTCGTGGCTGACGTTCCGTCGGACGTCGCAACCTGTTATACACCGATGGAGCTGCGCACCATCTTGGACTGGTTCGTCAACTACCAGCTGCGTTCAGTGCCCGGAATTGTCGAGGTCAACTCCTTCGGTGGTCAGCTCAAGACCTACCAGGTAACGCTCGACCCGGATCAGTTGATGTCCTACGGTTTGGCGGTTGGAGACGTCTTCCGGGCTGTTGAGGCCAATAATCGCAATGTCGGCGGCGGCTACATCGCCCGTGGCGGCGAGCAATACCTGATTCGCGGCGAGGGGCTCCTGGAATCGCTTGAGGACCTCGAATCCGTGGTGCTCGCCCATGACGAGAGTGGCACGCCAGTTTTTGTGCGCGATGTCGGCCGTGCCGAGCTGGCGCCGATGATCCGCCAGGGCGCGGTGACTCGTGATGGTCGCGGCGAAGCGGTGGTTGGCATCGTCATGATGTTGATCGGCGAGAACTCTCGGGTGGTGGTCGACCGCGTCAAAGACAAGATCGCCCAGGTGGAAAAGACCCTGCCGGAAGGCGTGACCATCGATCCTTTTTATGACCGCACAGAGCTGGTGCGGCGTACGATCAAGACGGTAGCAAAGAACCTCACCGAGGGCGGGTTGCTGGTCATCCTGGTGTTGCTGCTCTTGCTCGGCAACCTGCGCGGTGGGTTGATTGTCTCTTCGGCAATCCCGTTGTCGATGCTGGCGGCCTTCATCGCCATGCGTTACGCTGGCCTTTCGGGCAACTTGATGAGTCTCGGCGCCATCGATTTTGGCCTGATCGTCGACGGTTCCGTCGTAATGATCGAGAACATTGTGCGGGTACTCCACGAGCGGCGCCGTGACGATCAGGTGTCGCACCTGGAGAAGGTGCGTCAGGCTGCCCACCAAGTGGGCCGCCCGGTGGTCTTTGCCGTCAGCATCATCATGATCGTCTACTTGCCGATCATGGCGCTGCGCGGCGTCGAGGGCAAAATGTTCGGGCCGATGGCGCTGACGGTGGTTTTCGCCCTAGCAGCATCGCTGGTTTGTGCGTTGACCTTGATGCCAGTGCTGGCGAGCCTGTTGCTAAAGCGGGTTTCGGAGAAAGAACCCTTCTTGTTCCGGTTCGCCAAACGGCTCTATGTGCCGATGCTCGGCGCCTCGATGCGACACAAGAAGGTCACCGTCGGTGTTGCGGTCGGGCTTTTCCTGGCCAGTCTGGGGATCGCCCCGTTTCTTGGTGCGGAATTCATTCCGCGCCTCGACGAGGGGGCGATTGCTATGCAGATCTGGCGCTTGCCCTCGATCTCACTCGAGCAGTCGAACGAGATTTCGACCGTAGCCGAGAAAATCTTGAAAGATCAGTTTCCGGAAGTCGAGACGGTGATCTCACGCACCGGGCGGGCAGAGATTGCTACCGACCCCATGGGGGTGGAGATCAGCGATACGTTTCTGATCTTGGCGCCAAGCGAGACATGGCGCTACGGCACCAAGGAGGCTTTGATCGAAGCCATCGACGAGGCGATGCAGAAGAACGTCACCGGGGCGATCTTTAGTTACTCCCAGCCGATCGAGCTGCGTGTCTCGGAACTGATTTCGGGTGTACGGTCCGACGTCGCTGTCCACGTCTATGGCGACGATCTGGCCCTCCTGAAGCAGAAGGCTGATGAGATCGCCCTAGTGCTCCAGGGAGTCTCCGGAGCGGCGGACGTGAAGGCCGAACAGACCACTGGGCTACCCATGCTGCGGGTCCGCGTCGACCGCAAAGCCATCGCACGCTACGGCATCAACGCCGCGGACGTGCTCGATGTCGTGGAGACCATTGGCGGCAAGGAGCTGGGAGTGGTGTTGGAAGGCCAGAAGCGTTTTGTGCTCCAGGCCCGTTTCGGCGCCGAGGTGCTGGCCGATCTGGAGCGTCTGCGCGATCTGCGGGTAGCGGCTCCCGCTGAAGTGGGTAGTGCGCCACGCTTCATCCCTTTGGCGCAGCTCGCTGAAATCCGGATCGAGGACGGTCCGGCTCAGATCAGCCGCGACCGCATCAGTCGCCGGATCAACATCGAGGCCAACGTGCGCGGGCGCGACCTTGCTTCCTTCGTCGCCGAGGCGCAGGAAGCGGTGGATCGGGAGGTCACCCTGCCGACGGGTTGGACGGTGGAGTGGGGCGGTCAGTTCGAAAACCTCCAGGAAGCCTCGGCGCGCCTCACAGTGCTCGTCCCTCTGGCTCTCCTGTTGATTTTCATTCTGCTCTACTCGACGTTCGGCTCGGTACGGCTCGCGACATTGATCTTCTTGAACGTGCCGTTGGCGATCACCGGAGGTCTGGTGGCCCTCCTCCTGCGAGGCTACCCCTTCTCCATATCCGCCGGCGTGGGTTTCATCGCCCTCTTTGGTATCGCGGTCTTGAACGGTGTCGTGCTGGTTTCCTACATCGTTGAAGAACGCCGACACGGACTCGGTGCCGACGAAGCCGCCCGTGAAGGCGCCTTGACTCGATTGCGGCCGGTACTGATGACGGCAATGGTGGCGTCCTTCGGTTTTATCCCGATGGCGCTCGCCACGAGCGCTGGCGCCGAAGTCCAACGGCCTCTCGCCACCGTGGTGATCGGCGGCTTGGTGACTTCGACGCTCTTGACGTTGTTGGTGTTACCGGCGATCTACGGTTGGTTCGCTGAACGACGCACCGACATCGAGCCCGGGGAATAGAAGCAGGCCCCGGACTTCTCTCCGTGCTCTTTTCAAGAGGAGGGAGTCGGGGCCAATGCTGCCAGCATCGCTCGGCATACGGCTTCGGGCTCCAGCAGCTGCCGCCAATGGCTCGAGATCTGGTGGGCGTCGCGATGGCCGGCGTCCCAGGCTTCCATCTCTTGGCGCAGGGCGCCGGCCAGGTCACGGGGTCGGCGGGAGGTGGTGACGGTACCGTAGCGACCTGTCTCGGACCAGCTGGCGAGGCTGGGGATCGCCGGTCCGACCAGGGTCGCTCCCGACGCCAGGGCCTCGAGCCCGGCATGGGGGCTGCCTTCCCAGCGTGACGAGAAGACGATGGCGCGGGCCGTGCTGAGCTCGCGGGCGACGTCGGCCTGTTGACGGATTCCGAGATAGCGCAGCCGTGGGTTACGTTCAGCGAGGTCGGCGAACCAGGGCTCGCCGCCACTGCCGAGGAGAATGATCTCGGTGCCAGCGCGCTGGTCGAGAAACTTCGCCAACGCCGCCTCCAGTAGTCCGGCGTCTTTCTGTGGATCGCTCCAGCGGCCGATCGCCACCACCCGATCGTCTTTCGCGGCGGGGACCGGGCAGTTCAGGAGCGCGTCGCCGATGGTGAAAGGCACCACGTGCAGCCGTTGGCCGAGAGTCGCTGCGTTGGCGCCTCTCAAGAAGTGCTGAAAGTTTGATCTTGCTACAGAATTGCCGAAGATCACCGCGTCGGAGGCTCGGGTGCTGGCGACAAATTCTTGGTCTTCGGGCGAGGGTTGCGCGATGTCGGCCAAGATTCGTGTTGTCCAGTACTTGAGGCATTTGAGACGGTCGAGCCAGGTGGTTTGGTAGACCAGCATGCGCTGGAGAGAGATTCGTGGGAAGGCTCGGAGGCCGATCTGGCCGTCGGTGTCGGTGATCGCGATCACTCTCGAGCCCGCCGACTGCATCGCTTGCAGCACGGTGGACATACGATGCCAGGTGACGATCACCGCGACGTCGGCGCCGGTCGCCTGCCAGAAGGCAGGATCTTCGAGTTGCGTCGCGTCTTCGACGATCTGCAGGGGACCATCGAATCCCTGCGAAGAGGCTTGGTCGCACACCACCATTGTGTCGTGCCCGAGGGCCTCGAAGCCAGCCAGGTATTGTTCGAAGCGAAAGGAGCAGTCGAGCAGCCGTGAGCGGTGATTCCATACCAGCGCGATTTTCATGGGGGTCGCCATGGTTGGGGTCCGCCGCTTAGAGCGACTGCGTGGACCTCTCGTAAAGCACGTAGGTTAGCGGGTCGTGGAAGGTCATCACTCGGGTGTAACCGTGCTGCGGCAAGGCCTGGTCTGCACCTTCGAGTAGCAAGATCAGGTCCGGCTGGAAGCGGGTCAAAACCTCCATCATCGGTGTGTGCTGCGACCCATCGTAGTAGTAGAGCCCCTGGGTAACCAATCCAGCGTGATCGATGATCCGCATGTTGGTGGCGTAGCCCAGGATTCCGATGGAGGGCTGGAGCAGGCTGGTGTTGTCGTCATAACGTTGATTCAGCCAGTCAGCGATCTCATAGAGCTGCTTGGAATGGGGGTCGAGCTCAAATTTGTAGTCGAGTTTACGATCGACATGGGTGGCTGCCAAGAGGATGGCTACCGAGATCAGAAGCGCCGATCCGACGCGGGCTGTCGCGGCGGGTTCGAGCTTGATGACGCTGCTGAGGACACGCAGCCCGGCGGTCAAGATTTGGTGGAGGCCGACGATGAAAAGCATCGCCAGCACTGGATTCAAGATGTAGTAATGCCAGTGAAATCGCGGATCAGGGCCGAGGGCTGCGTATACGACCACTAGGCCGGCGGCATAGGTGATCAGCACCAAATATTCCCACGCTGCTTTCGTCAAACTGCGGATGCCGACCAAACAGACCACTGGAAACAGCCAGCTGGCCGCCTTGATCGCCGTGCTGGCGGTATAGATGCCGGCCATGTTGGCGAAGTAGCCTTGGTAATAACCGTAAACGAAACGCAGGTAGCCGAGCAGTGGGAAATAGTCTTTTTTGGCGGCCAGTGCGTTGGGCAGGATGGAATGAAAGTACAGCTGTGAGAACACTAACCACGGCGTCACCACGACCGCGAAAGCGCCGATCAGTTGGAGTGGCAGCTTGCGTCGTTCGTAGAGGAAAACCAGGCCGATCAAGAGTGCCAGCAGCGCGGCGTCGTAGCGAGTCAAGAAGGCGACCCCGAGTACCAGCCCGGTCGGAATCTCGAGGCGCTGGGTAAAGAGGTAGAACGCCAGCAGGGTCAAGAACGCGAAGCTGTGGGTCTCCATCCCGAAGTAGAGATAACTGAAATTCAGGTTGGCGAGGATCATCACCGCGATCAAAGCGCTGATCAGCAGCGAGTGGGTGCGGCGCAGGATCTTGGTCATTAACCAGGCCTCGAGCACCAGGAAGATGATGCCAAAGACGTTCTGGATGACCGGCGCACGGTCGCCGCCAAGAGCAACAAAAACGGCCGAGATCAATGTGTGAAGCGGCGTCGTCACGCCGAGAATACGCTCGCCGGGATTGAATACGAAGCCGTGTCCGTCGGCGATGTTGCGGGCGTACCTCAGGACGATCAGGGCGTCCTCGAATTGCAGGGTGACGGCGATGTTGCGGTATGCCTTCCACAGGAATGGCGCCGCCAGCAGAAAGAAGATGACGTCGAAATATCGTCGGCCCAGTTGGGCGACGCGCTCAAACCTCGCTGGCAGATCGCGCTGCCAGGTTGCGCTCTGATTCATCGCCCGGTCTCGGTTGGCAGGTCTCGTGGCAGGCGTTCGCCCGGCTCAATCCGAACCGGTGACTTCGAGTTTCTTGGCGTAGTAGCGGAACGAACGGAACGAGATGTTCAATAGCTCCGCGGCCTGAGTCTGGGTGCCGTTACAGCGGTCCAGGGCCTGACGCATGAGCTCACTGCGGATCTCGTCGAGGTGGGCGTCGAGATCGATACCATCCTTGGGCAAGCTGATCGAAGCCGACGGGCGACCGCCGATGGATCGGATCTTGTGCGGCAGATCTTCCGCCGTCAGGTGATCCTGAGTGCTCAGCGCCAGAGCACGTTCAATGGTGTTCTCGAGCTCGCGGACGTTGCCCGGCCAATAGTAGTTCTCGAGCAGGCTGAATGCCTCGTTCGAGACCTGACACGGGACGAGACCGAGCTCTTGGCTGTATTTGTCGATGAAGTGTTTGACCAGGGGTCGGATGTCTTCTTGGCGCTCCCGTAGCGGCGGTAGATGGATCGGAATCACGTCGATACGATAGAAGAGGTCTTCCCTGAACTCGCCACTGGCGATGCTATCCTTGAGATCGCGGTTGGTGGCGGCGATGATCCGTACGTCGACCGTCTCTTCACGATTGCTGCCCACTCGGCGGACTTTTTTGTCTTGCAGAACCCGCAACAGTTTGACCTGCATCGGTGGCGTCATTTCACCGATCTCGTCCAGGAATAGGGTGCCCTGATCCGCCTCCTGAAAGAGCCCCTTCTTCTCCCGTACCGCACCGGTGAAGGCCCCCCGTTCGTGACCGAAGAGCTCGCTCTCGAGCAGATTCTCCGGCATCGCGCCACAGTTGATCGATAAGAAATGATGCTGGGAACGAGGGCCGGCGTAGTGGAGCGCCCGCGCGATCAGCTCTTTGCCGGTTCCGCTCTCGCCGGACACCAAGACATTCGACAGGGTTTTGGCGACGCGCTCGATGAGTGAGAAGATCTCCTGCATCCGTGGGCTGGTGCCGATAATGTTGGAGAATTCGTAACGACGCTCGAGCTCGTTGCGCAGATAGGTGTTCTCTTCCTCGAGCTCGGTCTTCTTGAGCGCTCCGGCCGCCACAACAGTCAGCTCTTCGACGTTGAAAGGCTTCGAGATGTAGGTGTAGGCGCCGAGTTTCATGGCCTCGACCGCCGACTTGTTGGAGGCATAAGCGGTCATCATGATGACCGCGATCCCTGGCCAGCTGGCTTTGATCTCGCGCAGTAGATCCAGGCCGTTGCCGTCCGGCATCAGGATGTCGCACAGCACCAAATCGAAGTTGCGTTCGCTGAGCTGACCGCGTGCTTGCTCCACCGAGCCGGCGGTGCGGACGTCATAACCTTCTTTCTCGAACAGCAGACGCAAGAATTCGGACAGGCTCTCTTCGTCGTCAACAACCAACAAGCGGATCTTCATGCCTCGATCTCCGATGATTCGACGCCGACGTTTCCCACCGGCAGCTCGACGGTGATGCGCGACCCTTGATGGGGCTCGCTCTCGACACGAATCTCGCCGCCGTGCTCTTTGACGATCCGATAAACAATCGCCATGCCGAGGCCGGTACCTCCTCCGAAGAAGGACTTGAACGGATGAAAGAGCCGGCTTCGTTCCTCTTCGGTCATTCCAATGCCGGTGTCCCTGAATTCCATATGATAGTACGCGTTTTCGATCCGTCCGACGATGGTTAGCTGTCCGCCGCTGGGCATCGCCTGTAAACCGTTGCGCGCCAGATTCCAGAAGATCTGGCTGACTTGGTCGAAATCGGCTCGGATCAGGGCAGATTCGGGCACCAGATCAGCCTTGATTTCGTGGCCCGGTTGGACGTCACCGCTATGGCTCAGCAGCTGAATGTCTTCCGCCAACATTGCCGCGATGTCGAACACCGCCAGGTTGCGCTCGTTGGGCTTGGCGAACTGCAAGAACGCTTTGACGGTGCGATCCAAGCGTCGACTCTCTTTGAGGATGATCTCCGCCAGCTTGCTGCGTGAGGCGTCGCCACGTAGCTCGCCGGCCAACATCTGCACCGAACCCGAAATTGCCGCCAACGGATTGCCGACCTCGTGGGCGAGGCCTGCCGCCATCTGGCCGATCGCCGCCATTCGATCCTGGGTTCGTAGCTGTTCCTGCATCTCTTTCCATTCCGATAGATCTTGGAACAGCAGGATGTGACCCTGCAGGCCACCGTCGGCGTTACGCAGGTGGGTCAGCGTGAAGCCGATATGGATCGCGACGCCGTCGCCGCGTATGCACTCACATTCGGCGCGCACCGTGATGCCGCCGGTTTCGTAGAGGTATCGCGACCACTGCTCGGCGGTGAGGATACCGGTCTGCTCGAGGTGTTGCCCCACGATCTCGGTCTCGGAGCGGCCGAGGATTCCTTCACCAGCACGGTTCAAACTGAGGATGTTGGCGTCGAGGTCGGCGATTACCAGCCCGCTCGACATCGACCGGATGACGTCTCCGTACAGCCCTTGGAGATAGGTGAGATCAAGATCTTTCTCTCGCAGGCGCTCTTCGGAACGGGCGGCGTCTCGGGCCAGATAGGAGGTCAGGATGGCGACGCCATAAAAACCGATCAGGTGGACGATCAGATTGTAGGACAGCTGCAGCATGGCCGCTGGCTGTTCGGGTAGGGGCGGCAGTTTTGCCCCCCAATCGAAAAGCCACCGAATCCACTCGAGGGTTGCCGAGACGTAGAGCAGGTACGCCAGGCCGGCGATGATCAGCACGCCGGTACGGTTGAGGAAAACCGCCGAGACACTGATGATGAAGATGTAGAGGATCGAAAAGCTGGTGACGTCGAGCTTGAAGATCAACAAGCTACTGAAGACCAGATCGCCACAGAACTGGAGGTAAGCCTGAGCTTCCGGCCAACGTGGCAGGACTCGCAGCAAGATGATGTAGAGCAGGCTCTGTACCGAGGCGAAGGCGATGAAGAAAAGTAACGTCGGATCATTGATCTGATCCAGGTTGTAGAGCAGATATGGGATCGCCACGCTGGCAACGACCAGCATGCGAACCCCGATCAGCCATAACAATCGAGAGCTCAGCTCACTTGTTGAGGAGCCCGATTTCGGCCTCTGAATGTCCATGTCAGCTCAAACAAGCCCCGCTAAGTTCGCTTGGAGCCGATGCTCGCTGCACCGGCCGCCGCTCTTTTCGAGGGATGCGATACGAGCCCGATCTCTGGATCAGCCGATCTTGGAGAACAGCGAGAACATGGGCAGGTACATAGCGACAACAATGGTGCCGATGACGATACCTAGGAAGACAATCATGATTGGCTCGATCAACTTCATCAGACCACCGACCGCGGTATCAACTTCGTCTTCATAGAAGTCGGCGATTTTCGACAGCATCTGGTCGAGGGCGCCGGTCTGTTCGCCGACACTGATCATCTGGCAAACCATCATCGGATAAACCTTGGTCTCCTGCAACGGTGCGCTGATCGTTTTACCTTCTTCGACACTCTTGCGCACGCTCATGATCGAATCTTCCACGATCGCGTTGCCCGAGGTCCGAGCCGTGATCTCGAGTCCGTCGAGGATCGGGACGCCGGAGGATGTCAAGGTGGCAAGGGTACGGCAGAAACGGGCAATCGAGATTTTGAGCATCAGGCCACCGATGATCGGGATGGCGAGCTGAATGCGATCCAAGATACGTCGCCCGCGGTAGGTTTTGTGCCACTCGCGGAGGGCGATATAAGCCAGGATCAGGAAGAGGATGATCCAGGCACCGTATTGGCCGACGAGGTTACTTGCCGTCACCACCAAACGGGTCAGGTA
>JAJCXQ010000277.1 GCA_029263355.1 Acidobacteriota bacterium
GATTGGGTGGATCGAGCGTTTGCCGCCGCGATCGAGAAGCTTGGCTCGACATCCGCTGAGGAGCTCGCCGAGCCGCTGCCGGAGGGTATGGTCATGGGCGGCGATCCGCGTTTTGCGATCGTCAGTGGGATTCAGGATCACACCGCGCATCATCGTGGGGTGTTGACGGTCCATTCCCGGATGTGCGGTCACACGCCAGCAATGCCTTACATGGATATGTGATTTAAACAGAGGCGCCCTAGCGAGATAGCCCCTCGCTAGGTTGTCGCGCCCTGCTATGGGACTCGGAGCCGCCTCCTGCTGGGAGCGCCGGCATCTTGCCGGCATGGTCGGGCCTATCGGATGAAACGGTAGATGAACGGATAGCGGAAACGCTCCCCTTCGCTGGCTTTGATCGTCGCCATCACAACCAAGATGAGGCCAGCGATCATGACGATCGGCAGCAGCGCGAAGCCAACCACGACCAAACACAGGATCGCCGTCACAAAGAAGAGGATCGTCCAGTTGATCTGGAAGTTGAGAGATTCTTTACCCTGATCGTCGGCCAGCGGCCACTCTTCACGCTTGAGCAGCCACATCAGTAGCGGGCCGATGATGTTGCCGAACGGGATGACAAATCCGGATAGCCCAATGAGGTGGCTGAACATCGCCCAATTCCGCTGGTCGCGGGTCGCAGGATCGAAGGATCCCGGGCCACGCACGGCAGGAACAGCCGTTGAGCTTTGGGGCGGTTCAGGGGGCGTGCCGGTGTCGGGTGTGCCGGTATCTGGTGCAACAGTGTCAGGTGCGGCAGTGTCGGATGTAGCAGTGTCGGGCATCGCGGTGTCGGTCATGGCGAATCCTCCTGATGAGGATACGTTTGCACCGCCGGGATTATTCGTGATTTTCAGTCGCAACGCGTACCGCGGCCAGGAAGCTCTGCAAGGAATGCGCGGGATCCTTGGTGAATGTCGTTTCCAAGATCCGCAAGTCGAACATTCGATCGGGACGGAAGGTGCGGAAGTCCTGACGCAGCTCACACCAAGTCACCAACAGCCAGACCGGACCGTAGAAGGCCATCCCCAACGGCTGAACGGTGCGTTCGGTCTCGGCGCCCTGGCTGTCGCGGTAGTTGAATCGGACCTTGCGCGAGTCCCGCACCGCCCTCCGCAGACCGGTCAAATCGACCGACACTTCGACCTGGTAGCCGCCAGGGGGGGCGAAGAGTGGAGTCTCCCGGACCAGATGATCCTTGCCTACTGGCAGCACCGCTTCGACTTTCTGCAGAGCCTGCTTGGCGGCCCGCGCCAGTTCCGGATCCGCCCAGGTCTGGACAACCCGGGTACCGAGCACCAAGGCTTCGATTTCGTCGCGGGTGAACATCAGCGGCGGCAGATCGTAGCCACGCAACATGTAGCCAACCCCGGCTTCGCCTTCGATCGGCACCCCTGAGCTCATCAGATCTCGGACGTCGCGATAAATCGTGCGCTCCGAGACCTCGAGCTCTTCCGACAGCCGACGGGCCGTCACCACCCGGCTGCGGCGCAGGATCTGGATGATCTGAAAAAGTCGGTCGGCTCGTCGCATCGAAGGGCTCTCGTAGTGTTGTCTAGGTGTACCATGGGCGGATTCGATTTCAACAACTCAGGCGGGAAAATTAGCAATGAACATCGTCTCGATCGGCGGCGGCCCTGCTGGACTGTACTTCTCTATCTTGATGAAGAAGGCACACCCCGAAGTCGACATCAAGGTGTTCGAACGTAACCAGCCCGACGACACCTTCGGTTGGGGGGTGGTGTTCTCCGAGGACACCTTGAGCCAGTTCGAAGACGCCGACCCCGAAACCTACAGCGAGATCATTGCGCATTTCAAAACCTGGCGCGATATCGAGACTTATATTCGAGACCGCCGAATTGTCTCGACCGGCCACGGTTTTGCTGCGTTATCGCGCAAGACGCTACTTCAGATCCTACTGGCCCGTTGTCAGGATTTGGGGATCACTCTCGAGTACGGCCAAGAGGTGGCGAGTCTGGCGGACGTCGCCGACGCCGACCTGATCCTCGGCGCCGACGGTGTCAACAGCTTTGTCCGCCAGAGTCTCGCCGAACATTTCCAGCCCGAGCTCGACTGGGGCAGTTGTCGTTTCTCCTGGCTCGGCACCACCAAGCCCCTCGAGGCGTTCACTTTTATTTTCGCCGAAAGCGAACATGGCCTGTTCCAAGTCCACGCTTATCCCTTCGAAGATGGCCTGAGCACTTGGATCGTCGAGTGTCGTGAGGACGTCTGGCGCCGCGCCGGCCTCGACACCGCGAGTGAAGACGACACCGTCGCCTTCTGCGAGGCACTCTTCGCCGACCATCTCGACGGCCATCGGTTGCTCAACAATCGGTCGTTGTGGCGCGCCTTTCCGACGGTGCGATGCGCCACCTGGCATCATGGCAACGTTGTATTGCTGGGGGATGCCGCCCACACTGCCCATTTTTCGATCGGCTCCGGCACCAAGCTGGCGATGGAAGACGCGATTGCCTTGGCTTCAGCCTTCGAGACTCACGGACTGGATGTTCCCGCCGCCCTTGCCGCCTACGAGGACGCCCGTTGGGTCGACGTGATCAAGCTTCAGAAAGCGGCCCAGACCAGCCTCGAGTGGTTCGAAAACTCGGCCCGCTACTTGGGGCAGTCACCCCTACAGCTGACGTTCAACCTGATGACTCGCTCCAAGCGCATCACCTACGACAATTTGAACGAGCGCGACCCTGAGCTCATTCGCCAAGTCGATGAGTGGTTTCGGCAGCAGGCCGGGGCGCCGCTGACCTCGGCGGGGGTTGCGCCACCACCGATCTTCACTCCTTTTCGTTTGCGGGACCTGCAACTTGACAACCGCATCGTGGTCAGTCCGATGTGCCAATACTGTGCCACCGACGGCACCCCGGACGACTGGCATTTGGTGCACCTCGGCAGCCGGGCGATCGGCGGCGCCGGACTGATCATCACCGAGATGACCGACGTGCTCGCCGACGGTCGGATCACCGCGGGCTGCACCGGGTTGTATCGTCAGGAACATGTTGCAGCCTGGACGCGAATCGTCGAGTTTGTGCATGCCAACTCGTCCTCCAAGATCGGGATTCAGTTGGCCCATGCCGGCCGCAAAGGTTCGGTACGCCATCCCTGGGAGGGTGCGGATGTACCGTTGACGCCGGAAGAAGGGGCCTGGCCTTTATGGGCGGCCTCGGCGATTCCCTTCGAGTCCCACTGGCCGACCCCGAAGGCGATGGATCGACGGGAGATGGATATCGTCCGTGACGCATTCGTGCGCGCCACCCAGTGGGCGGAGGAGGCAGGGTTCGATCTGGTCGAAGTTCACATGGCCCACGGCTATCTGCTCTCGAGCTTCCTGTCACCGCTCTCCAACCAGCGGTTCGATGAATACGGCGGCAGCCTGGAGCGTCGGATGCGATTCCCCCTCGAGGTCTTCCGAGCGATGCGGGCGGTGTGGCCGGAGCACAAGCCGATGTCGGTGCGGGTGTCGGCCAGCGATTGGATGAAAGACGGCTCGGGGACCACGCCGGAAGATACCGTCGAGCTAGCCAAGATGCTGAAGGCCGCTGGTTGCGATCTACTCGATGTCTCGTCGGGGGGTAACTCCGTCGACTCCGAGGTCGGTTACGGCCGCATGTATCAAGTGCCGTTTGCCGAGAAAGTGCGTTACGAAACGGGTATGCCGGTGATGGCGGTTGGGGCGTTGTTGGGAGACGATCATTGCAACACCGTGCTCGCCGCTGGCCGCGCCGACCTGACCGCCATGGCGCGTCCTCATCTGAGACATGCCTATCTCACCTTGGATGCCGCCGAGAAGCATGAGTATTTTGATCAGCCTTGGCCCGGTCAGTATGCGCTGGGAAAGCCGAAGCCTCCGAAGCCGAGTGGCCGGAGGCGTTAGAGCTGCGTCCCTGCGAGGGTGGGGCCGGTGAGATGATCGTATCGGAGGGGCGACGAGGACGTCGCATCAAGGAGAGATGACAGGCAGGTGATGGGGAATCTGGCAGGCTCCGACCCCGCCCTCGCAGGGACGCAACAGGCTTGTTAGGGGAGGGCGAATCGCCAGCGCCAACCCGGAGCCGCAGAGCGGCGATCGGCGCCGACGCCGGGTAAGCCGCGGACGGTGGTGGCATAGGGCACGCTGCCCGTCCAGAAGATGGCATAGAGCCAAAGCGTGTCGAGAAGTTTCGAAATGTTCTTCATGGAGACCTCTTCATCAAAAGTAAATGGAAAGGATCGAAGGGAGAGGCGGGGACGTCCCGCCCCTCTCTCGGTACAGAGGTCACTCCTTGGAGTCGTCAGAGGGGGAGTCCTTCGTCTGGATTTGACTGACGCGGATTTTCTCGGTCAGGGTGGATTCTCCCGACACCGAGACGAAGGGCTCCATCAGGGCGAAAGTCTTTTCCCCGACACCCCGCACCAGCATCAGATCCTCCGCCGTTTCGAACTTGCCGTTCTCCTTCCGAAACTCGACAATGCGAGCCGAAAGCGCCGGGCCGACTCTCGGTAGCAGCGCTAGTTGAGAGGCATCAGCTTCATTGATATTGAGCACTTTCTGTTTGTCGGCGGCGAGCACCGGGCTGGTGAGCGAGAGGGCGGCGATCACGATGGCAGTCATCAAAGCGGTAAGGTTTTTCATTGGGTTCTCCTTGAAATTGAAACGTTGTTTTGAAACAAGTCTGTTGTTGGATTCGAACGAACCAGCCCGTGGGCTGGGTTTGGCCGCTAGCCGGCCGGTCCTTCTTTGTTTGTCCGTCTTCGTCGTCGAGCGCCGCACCTCCTTTCGTAGGTGGTTGATGCGGAACCCTTATTACAAGTCCCCTGCCAACTCGTTGAGATGTGTTAAGTTGTTTGCTATGAAGCGTTTAGTCGAATTGCTACGAAAGACTCCGGAAACCCCGTTGTCAAAAGAATTTGCGCTCCCGAAGCGGCTGCGAATAGGCGTGGACCGGCAATCGCGCACCGGAGGCGGCTGCGAGGCCGTCAAAAGATTTGGACGGGTGCAAAGTTGCTTGCACCCCGGCTTGCGATGGTGCCTGTCAACCTCGTCGAGAGGTATGGATGCCTGCTGCGGGAGCGGAGGACGGCTTCATCGTTGCCATCAGCTGTCGAGCACCGCTCTTGGGCTCGACAAGAAGCCCAATCATCAACTGCCCAAGCAAGGTTCGATCAATCCCTCGCATTAACAGTAGGTGTTTGGAGGCTCGTCGCCAGTCCTCGAGCTACTGACGCGACGAATAGGCAGTCTCTAGGACCCGAAACCCGGAGCCAGCATCGCGGCCATCCGATCCGGGCGCTGGATCTGTTGCTGACGCATCCAGCTGTCGGCTCGGGTGATCCTCCTCGTACCGGCGTCGCCAGCGATGAGCTCGCCGTGGCGGCGGCGAGTGACGGCGGCCATCAGGCTCATGTCGACGGCGTCGAAGCCTTCGGCGGCAAGGCGGAGGTGACGCAAGGCAGTCTCGCGGTCACCTTCGAGATGGGCGCAGGCTGCTTCGAGCAGATCGACCATCGGTTGGCCGTAGGGGACTTTCTCGCGCTCGATGCGGGCTGCGGCTCGGCGGGCAATGCGGATGTGTTTGGCTGGCTGCGACTTCGCTGCTGCCAGCGCGCAGCGGCCTCTGAGGAATAGCGCTTCGATGCGAGCGCCTTGGATGCGGTGGAGGTAGGCCCGTTCGGCTGCCGGCCATTGGGCGAGCAACCGCTCGAGGGCGCCAGCGCCGTCTCCCTCGTAGAGGTCGGCCAGTCGATTGGCGACCATGGCGTTGAAGTGGACGACGTGGAAGCCAGGTTGGGGCCAGGCAGCCAGCGCGGTCTTCGTTTGGCGTCGACAGCCTGTAGGGTCACCCTTGGCCAACCAGTGGATGCCGAGACAGGCGCGGAGGGTGGCGGCGGCGAGCACGTTTCCACGCTCATCGGCTTCCGCCAGGAGGCCGGGCAGGGTGCGCCCGACTTCGGCCAGCTCTCCCCGCTGCATGAGGGCCGAAAGGCAATAGCGGCGGACGAGGGCTACCTCCCAGATTGCCCCCGGGCACTGTTCGGCGAAGATCACTTCTGCCTCATCACAATGGTCGGTAGCTTTTTTCCACTGTCCGAAGTTGTAGGAGGTGAGTCCGGCATGAAGATGCACCAAACCGGCCGCCAAGGGCTCGTCGACTTGCCGCGCCATGGATTCCATTTGTGCCAGCAGCGAGGCAACTCGGCGACGGGCGGAGATTCCGGCGGTGGCGCGATAGCTAGCTTCGAGACCGAGGGCGCGGGCTGCTCGTAGAGGTTCACCGGCGTCCAGGGCGAGCCGCAGCTGGTGGGTCTGGAAGTCCGCAGCGCGCACCGCGTCGATGTGAACCAGGCTGGTGGCGGCGGCATGGCAGGTGTCGATGTGTACCAGAGTCTCAGGTGGAATCTGATCTTCCGCCCGACGGTGGAAGCCCAGGCCGCGCAGACGGAGCCGGAAGCGTTGCCAAAGCATGGAGAGCCGAGCTCCGACAGGGCCATGGGGGATTCTCAGGCCAAGAGCCTCGAAGACGATCCGTAGCTCGCGAAGGCCTTGCTCGAAGTAACCGCTGGCCAGGTACTCTTGAGCCGCCCGGCTGCGGTAGCCGATGGCCTGGATGCCAGTCGAACCCTCGGCGAGTACGAGGAAGGCGGCGGCAGCCTCGAATGGCCGACCCGCGTTGGCTTGGGACTCTGCGAGTTGCCGTTGCAACTCGAGGCTCTGCTCTTCATCGAACGTGCGGAGATCGAGGGCGCGACGGTAGAATAGGGCGGCGCGATCAAAAGCCAGGGTATCTGACGCTCGATCACCCGCCTGGACGGCTAGCTCGGCGGCCCGTTCGGTGTCGCCTCCATTACGATAGTGGATGAACAGGCTCTCCGGATCGGCGAGCTTGTGACCGATTAGGGCTTGTGCGACGCGGAGATGAATCTGCCGTTTTTCGTCACCCATGACCTGGCCTGCAAGCGTTTCGCGAATGCGGTCGTGGTAAAGCTCGACGGCTCCCGCAGAGCCGCTCAGGCGAATCAAGTGCGCCGCCTTGAGGGCGGCGATCAGGGGGCGCTCGTCGCCCTGTAGACCCGCCGCCTGGAAGGCCGCACCGGCGTCGATCGGCCGGCCGGCGGTCGCCAGGGTCGACAGCAGTGGGCCGGATCCAGGCGGGCAATGCCGGATCCGCGACGCCAGCATGTCGGCCAAGGTGACCCGGGGATCGAGACCGGTCTCGGCTAGCTCGGCATCGCTACTCCTGACGTAGCCGACGAGTTGTTCGATCAGAAAGGGGCTGCCTTGAGCTTCACGGGCGATGCTGGTGGCGAGGCGGTCGAGACCGGGTTGATCGCCTAGCATCGACCTTGCTAGCTTGACGGCGTCTGGCTCGTCCAGTGGACCTACCGAGATCTCGACACTGTCGTCGAGGTTGGTGAGCGACACCAGGTCGCGGAGGAAGCTCTGAGAGGCGATTTCTTCGCTGCGAAAACAGGTGATGAGGAGCAGCGCCGGTGGGTCTGGAGGTCGCAGGATTTCTTCCAGCAAGGCAGCGCTATCAGCGTCGGCCCACTGCAGGTCGTCGATGTAAAGCACCACCGGCCGCTGTTCGGCGATCCGACGCAGCAACTCCCGCAACGCGCCGAAAGCCAGCCGCCGTTGCGGCAGGCGATCGATGACACCGCGCCCCTGACGTGGATATTCAGCAATCGACGGCACCCGCCGTAGGACAGGGAAGAGGCGAGCCAAGGCGAGAATCTCACGCGGCAGCAAGACTTCGACGTCGTGCGGTTGCAGGCTGATGAGATATTTGCTCAAGCTGTCGACGATTCCGTCGAGCGCTTTGTAGGGCACTAGCTCACGCACGTAGCAGCGTCCGGGGAGCACTACGGCGCGCGCCTCAGCGATCAGGCGCCGCAGGAAGGTGTGAGCAACGGCGGTTTTACCCATGCCCGAGATGCCATGGATGTGAACCGAAAGTGCTCGACCTTCCACCGAAGCTAAGAATGCCTTGTCGAGGGTTAGAAGGTGACTCTGGCGACCGATCAGCAGCTCACGATCGACGGGCGTCAGGCGCAGATAGCTTTGGTCGGGGAGCGGAGCGTCGTCGCCGCCGAGACAGCTCCAGACGTCGTCACTTGTAGCTCGTTGGGTCGCATCGCGATGCAACAGCCTGTCGCACAGCTCAACCAAGTCCGACGGTAGATCATTGACCAGCTGACTTGGCGTCGGAGCGACTTCGCGCAGCTTGCTGTGCAGAACCCGCGACAAGGTCCCAGCGAACGGCAGGTGCCCGGTCAAGGCCTCGAAGAGCATCACACCGAAGGCGTACCAATCGCTGGCGGGGGATGCATCGTCGCCCCGCGCCTGCTCGGGCGCCATGTAGGCGAGGGTGCCCAGGAAGCCGGCCTCTGCCGTCAGCTGGCTGAGGGTGGGCGCAACCTCGCGAGCGATGCCGAAATCGAGGATGACTACACGCCCCTGCCGGTTCACGAGTACATTGTGGGGTTTGAGGTCACGATGCATCTTGCCGGCGTTGTGCAGCGCCCGAATACCGATCGCCAGCTGCTTCAAGGCAGCACGCAAGGTCTCTTCGTCGAACCCGCGCTCGAAAGTCGGATGTGCCTGTGCTTGATTCTGTTGCCCTGGGCTCGGAGGAGACAGTTCCTCGGGCAGGTCGATCAGCTCGTCGAGGGGCATGGTCTCAGTGACCATCGAGATCATCGGCAGTTCGGGGCTCGGCGTGTTGTCTCTTCGGTGGCGGACGTGCTGAATGAAGGTTTTTCCCTCCACCAATTCCATGGTGAAGAACCAGCGCTCCTCATCAGCGATCAGCTCGTAGAGAGACACCAGATTGGGATGGGCGACATCGGCCAGGGTCCGAAACTCCTTCTTGAAGGAGTACAGCGCGGCAGCGTTTCGACGATGGAGGGTCTTGAGAGCCACCATCTCGTCGCGTTCGAGATCATGGGCTGCGTACACCACACCCATGCCTCCGGCTCCCAATCGAGCCTTGAGGACGAACCGTTCGTGGAACGGACCCTCTGTCTCGGATTCGTTCAACGCCGCCTTTCGCTCAACGCCGTCTTTCGCTCAGCGCCGTTGGCGGCGCGAGCGCGACACCTAACCGGCAGCCTTACGTTTCGGTGCGTCGTCCGCGTCAGCCGGCTTGGACGCCTCGCCCAAGCTAGCTTTGAGCGCTTCCATCAGGTCGATGACCTGGGCTTTCGGAGCCTCTTCGGGGGTCGAGATGATGTCTTCACCCTGGATTTTACGCTCCACCAGCTCCCAGACCTGGTTGCGGACTTCGTCTTCGTACTTTTCCGGATGGAACTCGTCGGAGGCCGTCTGGTCGATCAACTGCAGAGCGAGGTCAATTTCACCGTCCTTGAGCACCGCGTCACCCAGGGGGACCTCGGAGAAGGGGCGCAACTCGTCGGCATAGTGCAGTTGCTGCATGATCAGTCCCTCTTGGAACGGTCGCAGCAGTACCAGATGGTTCTTTCCGCGTGCAGCGTAGGTGGCGAGGGCAGCACGACCGGTCTGTTTCATCGCCGCCGCCAGCAAAATGTAAGGCTTGGCGCCGCCCTTGTCCGGGCCGAGGTAATAAGACTTGTCGAAGTACAGTGGGTCGATCTCAGACAGTGGAATGAACTCTGTGATCTCGATGGCGTTGGTCGCCTCGGGCTGCAGCGCCTTGAGCTCCTCACCGGAGAAGAGTACAAATTGCCCTTTGGCGAATTCATAACCCTTGGTCAGCTCGTTGCGCTCAACGATCTTGTCGTCGGTGGGGCAGTAGTACTGATACTTCACCCGCGTGCCACAGGACTCGTGTACGTTGTTGAAACGCACTGTCTTGGCCGACTCGATCGGGCTGTAGAGCTTGACGGGAATGGCGACAAGGCCAAACGAGATGGTTCCAGAAGCAAGAGGTCGGGCTGCCATAATAGGGTGATGTTACACCATGAGGTGCAGACCGGAACGTCGGATTCTGCTCGAAAAAAGTTTGGGAGACGCTTTGTTTTGCATGATCAGAGAACTTACTGTCTGTCGCATCAAGGTCTGTCGCATCAGGGTCTGTCGCATCAGGGGCTGTCGCATCAGGGGCTGTCGCATCGGTAGCACCGTCGACTTCGGTCGACAGGAGAGTAGAGGCCTTTGAATCAGCCCCCCGAAGACGCCGGCAAAACCTCCGCCAGCGCTCGTCTCGAGGCTTATCGGACCAAACGCTCTGCCAGCGAGACTCCGGAGCCTTTTGGCCACGACTCGGTGGCTCGGCCGGGATTGTTCGTGGTGCAAAAGCACGCGGCGCGCAATCTTCATTACGACCTACGGATCGAGATCGACGGCGTTTTGCGGTCGTGGGCAGTGCCCAAGGGACCGTCCTATGATCCCGCCGACAAACGGTTCGCCGTAGAGACCGAGGATCACCCGATCGAGTACGCCGACTTCGAGGGGGTCATCCCGGCGGGCAACTATGGCGCCGGTGCGATGATTGTCTGGGATCGCGGCCTGTGCGTCCCCAAGATTCCCCATCTCGAAGGCCTGGAGAAAGGGAAGTTGCTGTTCGAGCTCAAGGGCTACAAACTTCACGGGCTGTGGACTCTGGTCAAGACCAAGGGCGACAAACAATGGTTGATGATCAAGGAGCGGGACGGCTGGGTGTCCGACCAGCGGGTGGAGGACATGGGGCCGGAGTCGGTGTTCTCCGGGCTCACTGTCGAGGAGTTGGCGCAAGGAAACTCGCGGGCCGAGGAGATTCGCCGGGAGCTGGAGGCGATCGGGGCGCCCCGTCGACGGGTGGATCCGCAAGGGGTCAAAGTGATGCTGGCGGAGCTGCGCCGTGAACCGTTTTCCAAGCTCGGCTGGATCTTCGAGCTCAAGTACGATGGTTACCGGCTGCTGGCGTCCAAGGCTAGGTCGGGTTCAGGGGCGCCATCTCGCAGGCCTTCGGCGCGCTTCTTCTTCCGCAGCGGTATCGAGTCGACCGTTGCGTTTCCCGACCTCGAGCGCGCCTTGCGATCCCTACCCTTTGAATCCCTGGTGCTCGACGGTGAGGTGGTGGTACTCGACGAAGAGGCCAAACCGAGCTTCGAACGTTTGCAGAAGCGCGGGCGGCTGACTCGTCCGCGGGATGCCGAACGGGCGGCGGTGCAGCTGCCGGCGGTGTATTACGCTTTCGATCTGCTGGGTTTCGAAGATTTTGATCTTCGCTCACTGCCGCTGTCGCGACGCAAGGAGATGCTGCGTCGTGTGTTACCTCAGGCCGGCCCGCTGCGTTACACGGACCATGTGGAGGAGCGTGGGGAAGATCTGTTCCACGCGGTGCGCGCCCAGGGTCTCGAAGGGGTGATGGCGAAGAAGATCGACGCGCCGTATTCGGCGGGTCGCTCGGCGGCGTGGCTGAAGCTCCGTGCGGATCGGGTCGGGGATTATTCGGTGGTGGGCTTCACCGAGCCCAAGGGAGGTCGGACGGGATTCGGCGGGTTGCATCTTGGGGTGATGGAAGGGCCACGGTTGGTCTATGCCGGCCGGGTCGGTTCGGGTTTCTCCGAGGCGCAGCTGGTGGAGATGCGCCAGCGTCTGGAGTTTGATCGGCAGCCCGAGCCGTCGGTTTCGGGCACGACATCGGGCGGCACGGCATCGGGCGGTACCGTACCTCGCGGCGCCGAGAACGTCTGGGTGACGCCCAAGGTGGTCGTCGAGGTACGGTTCACCGAAATCACAGAGTCGGGGCAGTTACGGCATCCAGTTTTCCTACGCGAGCGCACCGACAAGCGCGTCGAAGACTGTTTGCGCCTCGATATGCCGCCGACCCCAGCTGATCTCGCTGAGGACGAGGCGACGACGTCTTCAGAGTCGCCGGCACCAGAAAAGCGTCCGGAGGTGACGTTTACTCGTCTGGAGAAGGTTTTCTGGCCTGACGAGGGTTACACTAAAGGTGATCTGATCGATTTTTATCGTGCGGTCTCGCCCTGGCTGCTGCGCTACTTGGACGACCGCCCCGTGGTTCTCGATCGTTACCCAGACGGCATCTACGGTAAGAATTTCTATCAGAAGCACGCTCCCGATTTTGCTCCAGATTGGATCCGCAAGGAGTCCATCTGGTCAGAAGAGGGTAGCCAGGAAACCGAGTATTTCGTCTGTGACAATCCGGAGACCTTGCTCTACCTCGGCAACCTCGGCGCGATCCCGCTACACGTCTGGTCGAGTCGTTTCGCGACCTTACAGGCTCCGGATTGGTCGATCCTCGACCTCGACGCCAAAGAGGCGCCGTTTGCCGACGTCATTGAGGTCGCCAAGGCGATTTATCGCCTGTGTCAGGCGATCGAGCTACCGTGCTTCGCCAAGACCAGCGGAGCGACCGGCATGCACGTCCTGATCCCCCTCGGCGGAACCTGCACTTACGCCCAATCCCGACAGCTCTCCCAGGTGCTCGCTCAGGTCATCGCCGCCGACCTCAAAGACATCGCCACCGTCGCCCGCACCAAGGCGGTACGTAAGGGGCGGGTCTACATCGACGCGTTGCAGAACGGTTACGGCAAGCTGTTGGTCTCGCCTTTCTCAGTTCGACCCCGAGTCGGCGCCACCGTGTCGACGCCCGTGACCTGGGCTGAAGTCGACACCGGTCTGGATCCACGGAATTTCACCATCAAAACCGTCCCTGAACGGCTGCGTGATCTCGACCAGGATCCGTTGTTGCCCGTGCTGACCGAAGCGCCCGAGTTGCCGCGTATTCTGGAGCGGCTGGCGGAACGGCTTTAGAATAGTTAGCCATGCCATCGATTTCCACTGAGCTCGAGCGGCAGCTGCCGCCGGTGGAGCGCGAGCTGCCGCCAGTGATGCTCGAATTTCACGCCGCGGTGGCGGTGTTGCGCCTCAATCGGCCTGCGGTGCACAACGCCATCAACGTCGAGGTCATGTTGGGATTGGAAGAGGCTCTGGACCGCCTCGATCAGCGCGACGAGGTGCGGGTTGTGATCCTCACCGGCGCTGGTGAGCGCAGCTTCTGTGCCGGGGCGGATCTCAATGAGATTGCCCGCCGCCCGAACCGGGGCGACGGAGAAGCGATGTCCCGTCGAATGAAGGGGATCCTCGGTCGGCTGGCGGATGGAGCGCGGCCGGTGATCGCGGCGGTCAACGGCAACACCCTCGGCGGTGGTTGTGAAGTCTTGTTGGCGTGTCATCTAAGGATCGCGGTCGCCAGTGCTCGCTTCAGCTTCCGTCATGCTGCGATGGGAGTGGTGACCGGGTGGGGAGGCACAGCTCGGGCGATAAGCCTGCTCGGCAGCGGTCAGGCGGTTCGCCTGCTACTCACCGCTGAGACCCTCAACGCTCAGGAAGCGTTGCGCGTGGGGCTGGTAGACGCACTCGTCGACGCCTCTGATGGTTTGATGGACGAGGCGATGAGGCTAGCAGGGAGCATTTGCGCCAACGCCGAGAGCTCCGTCGCGTCGTTTCTCGAGCTGGTGCGAACCTACGAACGCGAAGGCCGGGAAGCGGCGGATCGTCGAGAGACCGAGCTCTTTGGTCAATGCTGGGTGGGGGAACACTTTCGCCGCCGTGTCTCGGAATGGAAGGCGAAAGCCCGCAATCCACCGTGAGCATGAAGCCGTGAGTTTGCGAGCGGGCCGCGTCTCGTGCGGGTCGGGCGCAGCATTGACTAGCATCGGTTCCTGTGGGCGGACAGTTCGTCCTGCTTTGAGGTCGAGAGGCACCCTTGACTCGCGCCGTCGCATCACGGGAACAGCCGTTTCGATAGGTATGAGATTTGCACATACTGCGAACTGCCTGGCCTAAGAGAAGTGAGACGACAGACCAAGAGGGGAGACGGAACATGCTGGTGTTTATATCTTTGTTTCTTGGTCTCGTAACGGGTCCAAAATCTGTCGAGCTCGGGGTAGCAGGAAAGGTGGCAGCGGTTGAGATCCGGCTCGATGGTGAGTCCTTGGGAGTATTGCGCGAGCCGCCTTGGGAGCTCGAGGTCGATTTTGGTCCTCGCTTAATGACGCGCAAGCTGGTGGCGATCGCCCGCGACCCACGGGGTGTGCCGCTCGATGTGGTCACGCAGTTGGTCAATGTGCCACGGTCACCGGTGGAGAGTGAGCTATTGCTCGAAGATTGGCAGCACGGGGTGCCGGGCTCCGGGCGTTTGATCTGGCATTCCGTCGATCCGATGGCGGCGACGGAGCTGCGCCTCAATCTCGATGGCCAAAAGGCCGAGATCAGCGATGACGGTCGGTTCAAGCTTCCGAGCTTGGATGAGCGGACGTTACATTTCCTGAGTGCTGAGGTCCATTTTCCAAACGGTTGGCTGTCGACCGCGGAGGCCGTCTTCGGCGGCGTTTTTGGTAGCTCGGTCCGGACGGACCTGACCGCGGTACCGCTGTTCCTCGAAGGTGAGGCGCCGCTGCTGGAAGATGTGACCGGCTGGCTCACCACCGAGGACGAAGTGCTGCCGATCGTCGCCTTCGAGCAAGGTGCTGCCGAGCTTGTGGTAGTGCGCGACGAAGCCGCGCGGCTTCGTCTGGTGGAGCTCGACGACAAGCTCTACGGGAGCCTGGGGCTTGACAGCTATCGGTTTGTAAATCTCGATGCGTCGGACTCGGTACGGTTGGTGTCGTCGATGGCCAAGCATGCCTCGGGGGAGCATCCCGACTACGTTCTGTTTCCGCAGTCCCACCCTTGGCCGACCACCGAGATTCCGTTGCCGGGAATGTTCTCGCGACTGAAGCTCGACGACCCGGGATCCGAGCCACAACTGCTGATCGACGCCGTGGCAGTGGCGGGGAGAGCGGCGGCGGCGAGTCAGAAACGGCGGGCGGTCGTGCTGTTGGTGGCGGATTGTGCGGCGGTCGAAGGTGCCCGCAGCGTCGAGTCGGTACGGGCGTATTTGAGCGAGCTCCAGGTTCCATTGCGGGTGTGGATGGTTGAGCCAGTCCCCAAGAACGTCACCAATGTAGGCTTTTGTGCGCAGGTTGAAGACGTCTCCAGCGGTCGTCGTTTGCTGCGGGCGATCAAGGTGTTGCGTCGAGATCTCGAACGCCAGCGAATTGCATGGGTCGAAGGCCGGCACCTGCCGCAAGCGATCGAGCTGTCAGAGCTTGCAACAGGAGCTCGGCTCAGAGAATGAGGCCCGGCACTCGAGGAACGGCGTTAGCCGCCGAGCATCGACCGTAACGCTGCCGCCACCGCCAAGCCGGCATAGCTGCCGACGGCGTAGCCCAGCAGGCCGACTGCGATGCCCGGCAGGGCGAGCTCGCGCCAGCCTCGGGCGATGGCGAGCGCCATCGCAGTTGATGGTCCGCCGACCGCGGCTTGCGAGGCGACCGACAGAGTTTCAACGTCGAGCCGGAGGAGCCGGCCGCCGAGATAAACCACGATGCCATGGACGAGGATAACCAGCGCGGTGAAGTAGAAGACTTCGATTCCGACCCGCAGAATTTCGCTGATGCGCGAGGCGATGCCGATGACCACAAAAAATAGGTTGAGGGCGATCAAACCCATGTGTAGAGAACCGGTCAAATTGCGGACGGCGGGTATCTGACCGACGATAAGGGCGAGGCTCGTCAACCAGATTACCCCCGGGACCGCTGGCATTCGTGTCGAGATCGCATCGGCGGCCAAGATCAGGCTCAGGCCCAGGGTCATCAAGGCCAGGACGTCGAAAGGTTTGGCCTGCCATGTGCCGGCTAAAGATGCCGTCGTCTGAGTCCCGCTGGCAGCCCTTGGCTGTGCCCCATTGGCAGCCCTTGGCTGAGCCCCATTGACAGCCTTCGGCTGGCGCCGTGACGGGTAGAAACCCTTGAGCCACAGGGGCAGCATCAGCGTTGCACCCATCCACAGAGCGGTCAAGACGTTGTCAGACGCGGCAGCCGCGGTGAATAAGGAACCGGAGAGGCCCACTTCCCGACCGACGGCGACGAAGTTGAGACTGCCGCCGGCATACGTTCCGGTCATCACCCCGCCGAGCTTCCAGGCGTCGCTAGGAAACGCCTCGCCGAGAGCAAGGGCGGCAGTGAAGGCCCCAGCGCAGGTGCCTGCCACTGCCAGGCCGAAAGCCAGCAACATGCGGGGCCCGACCGACCTCAGGTCCGCCAGACGGACTCCGAACAGCAGCCAGACGATCGCGAGTGAGGTCACCGGTCCCCAGATCGCATCGTAGACCGGCGATTCGATGGGCACCCAGTCGAGGTTCGAGAGCACCGCACCGAAAAAGATGATCAACAACGAACCGCTGATTTGGCGAGCCCAGGAGAATCTCTCCTCGAGCCAGAAGCCAAGGGCGGTGATCGCCACGATGACGCAGATCAGAGCGAGAGGGTTGTCGATCATAAGCTGTCTCCTCGAGAAAGCGCAGATTAGCAGAGACGGCTTGCCAAAGTTCATCACCTGGAGGCTAGGCTCGGTAGAATCCGGCAACAAGATCGGCACGGTCCAAACTGGAGGTGATGGAATGTTGGCATGGTTCGGACAGCGAATGACGGCGGGGTCACAGCAGGAGGAGGGAGGCACAGCGACCTCCGGCAGCACTCCGAGTGCGCTCACCGACGCGGAGGCGGCTACCGAGGCTTTTCCGATGCTGCCGTCCTGGGCCCCCGAGGTAGTGCAGAACTTCTGGCGGATGCTCGAAAGTCACCCCACTTTGGTTTTTGTCCTAATCGTCGCCTTGGGCTTCATCGCGGCGAACCTGGCATCGACCCTCATCCGACGTGGTTTGGCGCGGCTGACTGCCAAGACAGAGACCGAGCTCGATGACCGCCTGGTCGAGTTACTTCATCGGCCGGTTTTCCAGACCGTTTTTCTGTGCGGCTTGGCCCTGGCGACCCGGACTCTCGGATTGCCGGTCGGATTCACCAACAACGTCGTCAACATCTTGCAATCGATTGTCGTTCTCGCCTGGTTGTTTGCTGGTTTTCCGATCTGCCGGCTGGCGCTCGACTTTCTCGGAGCTCTCCAGAACCGCTTCGAGTTGGTGGAGGAACGGACCATCCCGCTGTTCGAGATCACGATGAAGCTGATCATCTTCGGGGGCGCCACTTACGTTTTTCTGCAGATCTGGAGCATCGATGCTACGGCTTGGCTGGCCTCGGCGGGAGTGGTCGGTATCGCGGTTGGTTTTGCTGCCAAGGACACTCTTGCAAACTTGTTCTCCGGCTTTTTTATCGTGGCTGATGCGCCCTACAAACTTGGAGATTTTGTGGTCTTGACCTCCGGCGAGCGGGGCATGATCACCAATGTGGGCATCCGTAGTACGCGACTTCTGACCCGCGACGATATCGAGATCACAGTGCCCAATGCCTTGATCGCCAATGGCAAGATCATCAACGAATCCGGTGGGCCGTCCGAGGCAGAGCGCATCCGCATCAAGGTAGGTGTCGCCTACGGCTCGGACGTCGATCAGGTCTGCGCAGTCTTGAACAAGCTCGCGGTTGAGCACGATCACATTCGTGCCGCGCCAACTCCCCGGGTACGCTTGCGCGGTTTCGGCGCCTCCAGTCTCGATTTTGAGCTGCTGTGCTGGATCGACAACCCGGTGCTGCGCGGCAAACTGAGCCACGAGCTCTACATGGAGGTTTACAAGACCTTCGGCGATCTTGGGATCGAGATCCCGTTTACGCAGGCGGACCTACACATCAAGGAGATACCGGCGGCCTGGATGTCGGGCTGACCCACGGCTTGCAGGGCGCGCTCGGCCGCCACGCTCTCGTGGCGGCCTGGGACCCGTCAACCCCCTGCCAACACTCTGCCCATTCGTCGCAGGCACTAGAGCTTCTGAAAATAGACTCTGGTCGCCGCCATCACTCGTGGCGCCAGCACCAGAGTTGCGATCATGTTGGGCAGAGCCATCAGCGCGTAGGCGGTGTCGATCAGGTTGACGACCGCGCCGACGCTCCAGACGGCGCCGACAAAGAGCATTCCCATGTAGAAAACATCATAGATCCTGGCGCGTTCGGCTCCGAAGAGATAAGCGAAACACTTGCGGCCGTAGTATGAGTTGCCGACCATCGTGGTGAATCCAAAGAGCACCACCATCGTGACCAGAATCAGCCGGCCTGTGACCCCGAGAACTGACTCGAAGGCGTCGACCGTCAAGGTGACGCCTTGCACGCCGCCACCTCCGCGCCACAGGCCGGTCGAGAGGATCACAAAAGCGGTCAGCGAGCAGATCACCACCGTATCGATGAACGGGCCGAGCATGGCGACCAGCCCTTCTCGCACCGGCTCACTGGTCTTGGCGGCTCCATGGGCCATCGGGGCGGTGCCGAGGCCGGCTTCGTTGGAGAACGCGGCGCGTTTGACACCGGTCTGGACAACTTTGCTCCAGGCGATACCGACGGCGCCGCCGGTAGCAGCGGTGCCGTTGAAGGCATCATGAAAGATCTGGGAGAAGATCACCGGCACTAATTCGAGATGAGTAAACACGATGGCCATGGCGCTCACCAAGTAGATGCCGCACATCACCGGCACCAACCGACCCGCCACCTTGCCGATGCGAGTGATGCCACCGAAACTCACCAGGGCGACGAGAATCATGCTGGCTATACCGGTCGCAGCAGGGGAAATGTTGTAGGTCGTTTGCAGAATACCGGCGACCTGATTCGCTTGAAAGAGCCCGAGACAGCCGATCAGTCCACAGATCGAGAACAGGATCGCCAGTACCCGAAAGCGGCGCCCTAATCCCTCTTCGATGTAATACATCGGGCCACCCTGAATGTCGCCTCGGCTGTCACGACCTCGGTACATGACAGCCAGGGTGCAGGTGAAGAATTTTGTGCCCATACCCACGATTGCCGCCATCCACATCCAGAACACAGCCCCTGGGCCGCCTTGTGTAATAGCGATCGCCACGCCGCTGATATTTCCGAGTCCGACGGTGGCTGAGAGGGCAGTAGCCAGGGCCTGGAAATGACTGATCTGCCCGGGGTCATCCTCCCGGTCGTAGCGTCCACGCAAAATGTCGAGGGCATGGCGAATGCCAAAGAACGGCAGGAAACGCGACCAGACCGTAAGCAGCAGGCCACCCCCGAGCAGCAAAATGAGGAGAGGAGGGCCCCAGGCAATGTCAACAGCGATCTGGAGGATTTGCTCAATAGCTTCCATAGGGATCCGCGGTAGAGTCAGATGTTCAGGTGCTGGTTAGGAATGGGTTTCGCTCAGTGCCTCGGGGACTCATCTCAGAAATCGATCTCAAAGGCTCATCTCAGAGACCGATCTTATGCTCTTCCGCCAGGTTCGTATCTTGTATGTCGCCACAGTGTTTCGCCATAGCCACAGTGTTTCGCCATAGTGCTATGGAGTCCGTCGTGCCGATCCGGTAAGCTCGGGAGACCCGATGGATAATGCAGCTTTCTTGAAACAGGTTCCCGTTTTCCAGGGACTTTCCTTGGAATCTGCGGAGCGGCTGGCGAACGAAACGATCGATCAGCACTTTGCTGCTGGCACGGTTATCGTGCAGCGGGGAACGCCCGGGGATTGTATGTACCTGCTGGTCGAAGGCAAGGTACAGATTCCGGTATTCGATCAGGAAGGACGCCAGCTGTTCGTTGCGCAGCTCGGGGCGAAGCAGATCTTCGGCGAGATGGCGCTGCTGACCGGGGAATCGCGTAACGCCGACGTGATCGCGGTCACCGACTGTCATTGCTTGGTTTTTCCCCGCGACGCGGTCGACCGGTTGATTCGGCAGCATGCCGACGTTGCGCAGTTTCTGACCGCCATTTTGGGTGAGCGGCTGGTACGGTCGGGGACGATCCGCCATGTCGGCAAATACCGGCTCTTGAGCGAAGCTGGGCGAGGCGGCATGTCGATCGTTTATCACGGCATCCATCCGTCCCTCGAGCGAGCGGTGGCGATCAAGATGCTGTCGCATCGTGTCGCTTACCGTGCCCGGTTCCGGGCTCGATTCCAGAACGAAGCCAAAATCATCAGCCGTCTGCGGCACCCCAACATCGTCGAGGTTTACGACACCGAAGACGCCTTCGCCACCTTCTTCATCATCATGGAGCGGCTGTCGGGAAAATCGCTCGATGTTCTTTTCGACTCAGGCAAGCGGTTTACCTTTCCGCAGGTGCGCAACGTCATCCGGCAGGTCGCCTTGGCGTTGCAGTTTGCGCACAACCATGGTGTCGTGCATCGGGACATCCGGCCGTCGAACATCGTTCTGAGCCCCGAAGGCAAGGTCAAGCTGACAGATTTTGGACTGGCGCTTGACATCGGCGCCGGCGATGGCGCAAACGAGGAGGAGCTACCGATCTCGGGCCCACCGTCTTATACCGCCCCGGAACAGCTCGCCGGTGAGCCGGTTGACAGGCGGAGTGACATCTACTCATTGGGTATCGTCGCCTATGAGATGTTGGTTGGCGCCGTTCCTTTCGTCGGCGGCTCGAATGAAGTCCGCAACCTCCAGCGCAATGCTCCGGTGCCTTCCCCGCGCTCCAAGGATTCGCGGGTACCGGACGATCTCGAAGAACTTGTACGGCGCGCCACCGCCAAGTTGCCGGACGACCGCTTCCAGAATTGCGACGAGATCTTGCGACTGCTGGCAGAGATACAGGAAGTCGAGACCGGCCCTCTCGGGCTGGCGATCAAGACGGTGACGTTTGTCTATAAGCCATCGCTGGAAGCGACGGTCAGCCACATGATCGAAGATCTCCAGAGTCGTGCCGACGAGATCGACGATCTCGAAGTGAAGTAGGAGTCTTGGCAGCTCAGCGGGTCGGGTCGAAGCGGGTGGCTTGGCGCAGGAAGCTGTGAGCGAGATACTCTTTGCGGATCATCTGCGCCATCTCTTCGGCGGTCGCGAAGCGATCGTAGTCCACTCGAATGACCGGTATGACTCGCGAAATATCTGTGACGAAAGCCTGATAGCCGTGGTGCAACCCGTGCAGGTACTCGAGGGTCACGGAAGACTCCATCTGCCGCCCCCGATTCTGGATGCGTTTCAGCGAAAGCTCCGGCGACACATCGAGGTAGACGATCACGTTGGGTTTGCACATGAAGTTCGACATGTTGCGAAAGAGCTCGCTGTATGTGCGGTAGTCACGCTCGTCCATCAGGCCCGCTTCGGCCAGCATTCGGGCAAAGACCGAGTCTTCGTAGATCGTTCGGTCCTGCACTGCTGACCGTCCTCGCCAGATGATCTCTTGGTGTTGTTGAAAGCGCCGATTGAGCAGGTAGATCTGCATCGCAAACGCGTAGCGGCTCGTATCACGATAGAAGTCCTCGAGATACTCGTTTTCTTCCACCGGTTCATAGTAGACGTCAATCTCGAGGTGTTCCGCGAGGGCGGTTGCCAACGTTGATTTGCCGGCTCCGATCATGCCTGCGATACCGATGAATAGGTTCTCGAAGTGATCCATCAACGTCCTCCTCTTGGACCCAATAATAACCGGCTCACCCCTGGTTGGCGGGACAATGCGTCGCGGGATAGTACGATCGCTTACGGTCAGCCGCAACCGATGGAGAACTCAATGGCCCGAAACGCACCGGATCGGATGGATTGGAAGCAGCTGGTAGGGGTGAGTCTGCTCGTCGGTGTCGCGTTGGCGGCTCCGGTTCGTTCGCAGCCTAATATCGAGCGAGCAGGAACGGTGATCCGGTTGTTGGTGCCTCCCGGCGGTCTGGTAGAGGGGCGAACCGAGATTGAGACTCTATCGATGGATCCCGACATTCGCCAGGTGATCTTCTTGCTGGATGGAACAGAAGTCGGGAAGCGGAATCGGGCGCCTTTCAACGCTAAGGTTCCGTTCGCCGATCCCCCGCGGGAACAGACCCTCGCGGTCGAGGCCTACGGTGCTCGCGATCGGTTGCTCGGTCGCGATGTGGTTCAGGTCAATCGGCCGCCAATTCCGCTACGGGTGCAGATTACCGCTCTCGAGCGCGATGCCGAAGCGAACGCGCTAGCTGTCGCGGCGACGGTCTCAGTACCGCGCAAAGCAGCGCTCGAGCGCCTCGATTTTTACTTCAACGAAGATCTAAAAGCCACCGCGATGGCTCCACCCTTCGAAGCTCGCTTCGAGATTCCACCGGCATCACAGGGTGATTTTGCACGGGTTGTCGCGATGCTGCGCGATGGTCGGATCGTCGAGGACGTCGAAGTGATCGGTGAGCCCTTCTCCGACGAGGTGGACGTCAATCTGGTGCAGCTGCAGGTTCTGGTCACCAAGCGGAGCGGGGCGCCAGTCACCGATCTAGAACAGGCAGACTTTGAGGTTCTCGAGGCTGGCAAGGTGCGGCAGATCGATCGCCTCTATCCGGCGGAAGGTGTCTCGTTGGTGCTCGGATTGGTCCTCGACTCTTCTGGCAGCATGGTTCCGATCTGGGATTTGACCGTCCGCTCCGCCGGTCAGTTTCTGCAGCGTACGGTCAAGGAACGTGATCGTGCTTTCCTGGTTGATTTTGACACTCGCTTGAGCCTCGTCCAGTCGTTGACCGCCGACGTCGAAGAGCTCATCACCGGCATGGACGAGATTGTTCCTGACGGGGGCACGGCGCTCTACGACTCGATCCTCTTTTCGATGCTGCAGTTCACCGATGAGCCCGGTCGGCGGGCACTGGTGGTGTTGACCGACGGCGTAGATGCGAGCAGTACATCCAATCCGAAGCGTGCGGTTGAATTCGGGCGTAAGCTCGGCGTGCCGGTCTACATCGTCGCTTTACCGTGGCCGGAGAGAGGTGCCCGTGCGGGTGCAGCTTTTGCGCGGAGTTATTCGTCGCAGGAGTTGAAGTTGCTTACCGACCCAACGGGTGGACGCCTCATTCGCACCGGGTCGGCCGACGGGATCGCCCGCGCCTTCTCGCAGATCAATACCGAACTGCGCCATCAATATGTACTGACCTTCTATAGCGCGGCGTCGCCTGGTAGCAGCGATCGGCCGCCGGTTGTCGTTCGATTGAAGGGGCGAAAAGATGTCGAGGTACGGGCTGTGGTAGCGACGGATTTGATTCAATGACCCGAGGTGAGTGAGCGGGAGGTCGGCGTAAAGTGTGGTCGTTCAGATAATTCTGACAAGACGCAGAGAATGTGTCGTCGAGTAGTGTAAAATAGACTCTGCCGATCAGTAGATCATACGGGATAGACGAGTGTGTGCGCTGTGGGAACAGCGCTGTCGCCGATGTCTAGGCGACCACGCCTACGGTAAGGGACGTCTTCAGGGGAGGGGCATGGAGAAAGCTCAGAAGCTTCCGCGGCCTTCGATCTCGACTTTTAGTCAAAGCGTTCGCTTCATGAGGGAGCCTTTCAAGCTACTGAGGGAGTGCCGCGAAGAGTGTGGCGACGTTTTTGTTTTGCGTCTGATTGGAATGGGTGAATGGGTGTTCCTGTGCTCTCCCAGACTTGCGGAGGAGATGTTCAAAGCCCCCGAGACCCATCTCTCTGCTGGCGACTTCAATCGCAAGTTTCTGGCGTACCTGCTCGGCACAGATTCAACGATCGCAAAAGACGGCGCCGAACATCGGGCGCGTCGGAGCTTGCTTTCCGGTTTTTTCAACGGCAAGAAAGCGGCGAGTCATACCGCCTTGAGCCGGGGAATGACCGAGGCTGCGATCGACAGTTGGCCACTGCGTCAAGAGTTCTCGTTGCTTCCCTACACCACGAGTATTACATTGCGCCTGCTGATCGCGTCGATGACTGGTATCCACGAAGGTCCCAGGCTCGACAAGCTGGTAGATCTCGCCGACGCTTTCTTCGAGCGCGCTCTCAAGTCGCGATTGATGTTGATGCCAGCTCTACAGTGGGACCTCGGGCGTCATAGCCCTTGGGGCCATATCCTATGGCTCCGGAAACAGTTGCGAGATGGTCTGTCAGCGGAGATCGACAATCGTCGTCAAATGGGTAGCGACAAGGATGAAGACATCCTGGCAGCTCTGATCGCAACCGAGGACAGTGACGGCCAGGCGCTCTCCAACGAAACGATCCTAGATGAGATCATCAATCTCATCTCGGCCGGGCAAGAGACCTCGAGCCGTATTCTGGTGTGGGCTATCCGGGGCATCCTCAGTCGGCCGGATGCGTTGGCGGGAATACGTGACGAGCTCGAC
>JAJCXQ010000278.1 GCA_029263355.1 Acidobacteriota bacterium
GCCGTCAGCTCATCGGCTGCTGTTGGCCCGTCCTGTCCTCACCCTGAGCGACAGGTAGCCGGCGATGCTCCTTATTTCTCGTCGCAAGACCGGCAATCAGGCGCTGATCGTTCAGCCGGTGTCGGGCAAGACGTCCGATCACCGGCTGATCGCGCATCTGAACAAAACACCGAAGCGCAATCAGCCGATGATTCGCCGTCTTGTTCGCGACAAGGAGCGCAATCAGCCGATGATGGCGGCTCTTTGCTTGGTCGAGAGGCTCAATCAGGCGAAAACTGCGCATTTGTCGGTCGACAAATCGGCGATTATCGGCTGATCGAGCCTTCTTGTTGCGGCCAAGATCGCCAATCATCGGCTGATCGAGCCTCTTTTCTTGGGCGAATCGGCGGAACGCCAGCCGAGCGGACTCACCTTCCTTCGCTAACATGGACAACCTCTGAACGCCCCCGAGCGGCGGGCTCGTCAGCCCGAGTGTTCGGCAGCGAGCCGCAAGCCCTTCCACGGCTTGATCTTCTCGAGCGTCTCGGCAAGTTTCGCCTCCGTCACCTCGGTGTCATAGGCTGCCTGGGCTCGGAGCCAATAGTTCTTGGAGAGGCCGAAGAACCGGCAAAGACGCAGATGCGTGTCCGCCGTGATGGAGCGTCTACCCTTGACGATCTCGCTGATCCTCTGGGGAGGGACGTCGATTTCCTTCGCTAGTCGATACTGCGAGATGCCCATGGGGATCAGGAACTCCTCGCGCAACAGCTCGCCTGGGGTCACGGGCTCGAGCTCACGCATGGCATTCTCCTTCAGTGATAGTCCACAATCTCGACATCGTTAGCCCCAGATACCGTCCAGCGAAAGCGCACCACCAGCGCCAGCGATCCATTTACCAACTTCCGGATAGACATGTGTATACTCTAGTCTACTCGGCAGCCGCGAATGATCGGCCGGGAGTTAGGAGGCAACCATGCTGACTCGTATCCAAAAATGGGGCAACAGCCAAGGGGTTCGCTTTCCGAGGAAAATCCTCGAAGAAGTGAAAATCGCCGTCGGCGACGAGGTCGACGTCATCGTCTTGGACGGGCGAATCATCGTCGGTCCTTCGGAACGCATCCGCGGCAAGTACCGTCTTGAAGACCTCGTGGCGCAAATGCCCGAAGACTATGCGCCCAAGGAAGAAGACTGGGGCGCGCCCGCCGGCAAAGAGGCCTGGTGAGTGGCATCATACGTTCCCGAGAAAGGTGAAGTTGTCGCGGTGTCCTTCGACCCAACTGCCGGGCACGAACAAAAAGGCAGACGACCAGCCTTGGTGATCAGTAACGATCTGTTCAATCGACGCACAGGGCTTGCCATTGTCTGCCCAATTACCAACACGAACCGAAATATTCCGTTCCACGTTGCCCTGCCGCGCGAGATGTCGGTCACAGGGTTCGTCATGGTCGAGCAGGTCAAATCAATTGACTTCCGAGCGCGTCGGGTGAAGCTCATCGAGAAGATTCCTGACTCGACGCTCAACGATGTGCTCAGCATTCTCGACGCCTGCGTTTATTGACGTTAGCTATCCATCGGAACTTTGATCACCGTTTCGAGACGAGTTCAGCTCGCGAAAAGAGAGGCTTACGCCTCCTTCTCCACCCGAATAACCTCCAACTCGACGCCGAGCCATCGGCCTGACGGTTGACGAAGGCGTATTGACCGATCACCAGGTTGGTGTCGAGGATCGCCCAGGGTTCACGGGTGAGCTTGGCAGCGCAGTCCAGCATGGCGCGGTCGGCGGCGCGAATGACGCGAATCCTTTTCAACCACCGACTGGCACACTGGCTTTCACAACGCCGAATCGCCAGCGCCAGTAGTGGCACCGTGCGTTGGAGAAACCCAAATGCACCGTGCCACCACTGGCATGGGAGGTGCCCCGAACCCAAAAGCCGGCTGCCAGGGCCGGCTCACCTTCGTTCTCTGACCCGAATACGACCTGCCACCCGGGAGAAGACGATGTTGAAGAGCAAAGACGTCTTCTTTGGGCGTTTGTGGACCATCGGAACCTTGATCACCGCTTCGAGACAGCTTCGCCTCGCGAAAAGAGAGACTCAGGCATCCTTCTCCACCCAAAAATCCTCCAACTCGACGCCGAGGCCATCGGCCAGACGGTTGACGAAGGCGTAATAACCGGTCACCAAGTTGGTGTCGAGGATCGCCTGGTCGTCGAGGCCAACTCGACGCATGGCTTCGACGTCGTCTTCGGTCATCGCCCAGGGCTCACGGGTGAGCTTGACGGCGTAGTCGAGCATGGCGCGGTCGGCGGCGCTGAGCTCGGCCTGGCGGTAGTCGCTGGATAGCGCTGCAACCAGGGCGTCATCTTGGGTGAGTTGACGGAGCCCCGCTCCGTGATGGGTCAGTCAGTAGTGGCAGCGGTTGACGCTCGATACGACGACGGCGATCATCTCGCGCTGGGTCCGCGACAGCGGCGAACGGCCGCGCATCACCGTGCGATACATCTCCAGATGGCCACGGATCGACGCCGGGTTGAGGCTGTGGATCTTGAAGATGTTGTCTACCCCACCCCATGGCTCTGTCAGCAATTGATAAAGCTTGGCCAATCGGCCTTTGGCGTCCCCTTCGTCGATGGTCTTGATCCACGCCATGGTCAAACTCCTCTGCGACTCGACGGTTGATCCCAGGATCCTGCGCTTTGGTCCCCGGCTCACGGTCGATTGTCTTACGCTCCTGGCCGCTGGCCGCTGCCTGGTATATTCTGACTCCAAAGTCGCGTCAACGGCAGCCTATCAGCGCAGGCAATTAGGACATGCGTCAGGACACCTGGCAAGTCATGCCCGATCCGGCCAGCGACCGATCAGCAGGACAACAGCCTTCGAACCTTCGATCTCTCGTCAGGAGGCGTGATGGGCAGAAAATCGACGCATGACACAGGTCCTCGCACCACAGCTATCGCAACGTGTCTGCTCCTGGGTTGGCTGGCTTCCAGCGCCACCAGTCGAGCGGACGACGAGATCTGGCAGACCGTGTTCCGCGGCTCTACCGAGGTTAATGTCGTCAATCTCGACGTGGTGGTCACCGACCAGGACGGCCGACCGGTCAAAGGCCTGACCCGTGAGGACTTCAAGCTCATCACCGATGGCGAGCCGACCGAAATCAGCAACTTCTTCGCCGTCGAGGATGGGCATACGGTGCTGCGGACCGACGATCAGGGGGTGTCGCAAACGGTTGCGGAGGACAACCCCGTCGCCACCACCGATCCTGCCCACCTGATCCTCTACGTCGACAATGCCAACATCCACTCGATCCACCGCGCCCGAGTATTCGAACGGCTGCGGGAGTTCCTGCTCGCCCACCGCCAGTTCGATGCGCGGGTCATGCTGGTCTCGAACGACCGTTCCCTGGTGGTCCACCAAGCCTTCACTTCGGTCCCCCACGAAATTTTTGTCGCCCTCGATGAGGTTCAGAAAGCCAACACCGTCGGCCCCCGCTTCGACAGCGACTACCGCCAGATCGTCCGCGCGATCGAGGATGTCAACGTTGAAGCCGGCAGCGGAGTTTTCGCCACCAAAGGCCCTGCCGGCCTCAATGGCGGCGGCACCGATCCAAGCCTCGACGACCAAAAGCGGATCACCGCCCGGACGATCGCCGAGGCGCGACCGATCATGACCCAGATCCGAGCCTATAGCGCGGAGCGTTACCAACACACCCTGCAGACGCTGCGGGTGCTGCGGCAACTCACCGATATCGCGGCCGGTCTGCCGGGGCGAAAGTCAGTGGTTTATGTCAGCGACGGTCTGCCGATGCGACCAGGGGAAGGTTTGCTCGAAGCTGCCAAGCTCCGGTTCGAAGCCCTCGCCGGTTTTGGCGCCAATCTTCGCACCGCGATGATTGCGCTCAACGATGACGCAACCCCCGCCTTCGAAGACTTGGTGGAGCACGCCAACGCCAGTCGGGTGACGATCCACACGCTCGACGCCGCACCCTCCCGCGATGTCAGTCGCGGATCGGCGGCTTCGGGCGGCTACTCCGGCGGCAATTTCGCCTCCTGGAACGATGGCTTGGCCGCCACCGAGCGACGCAACGCCCAGGACCCGCTGGTGATGATGGCGGAGGGCACCGGCGGACGTTATGGCCTGACCCACACCACCTATGACGCGGTGTTGAGCGGCGTGGTCACGGACTTCAACAACTACTACTCCCTGGGCTTCGTTGGCAATCCCGACGAGAGCAGCGACGGTAAGGGCAGTCGTAAAGGCAAAAAAAATGCTGCCGCGAAGGCCCAGGAAATAGCCGTCACCCTGACTGGCAAACCCGCTGACGGCAAACGCTACCAGGTGCGTTATCGCTCCAACTTTCGTGACAAATCGACCGCCGAGCGGAGCGCTGAACGCGCCCAAGCCGCGCTGCTATTGGACACGATCGAAAACCCCTTCGACATCGTGGTCGAGACCGAACTGCCGCAGCCCCAGGACGACGGGCTCTTCGTGGTTCCCCTGCGGGTTCAGATTCCACTCGACAAGCTGGTTCTGCTGCCCGGCAAAACCGAACATCAGGGTCGGGTCTCGATGTTTGTCGCCGTCCGTGACGATCGCGGACGCACCTCCGAAGTCAACCGTCATGTGTGCCCGATCCGGATTCCCAACGCGGACGTGTTGACCGCCCTCGACCAGCGCGCCGCCTGTGGTGTCCGTCTCATGATGCGCGGTGGCTCGCAGCGCATCGCAGTCTCGGTGCTCGACGAGCTCACGGCGATCGACTCGACGGCACATCTCACCGTCGACATCGGCGCCACGACGCAACAAGCACAGTCACAACAGGCAGACCTCACCGAGAGACAGTGAGCCGCCAAACCGACATCGGCCGCTGGATCTGGCTGGCCCTCGTGACGGTGTGGTGGTCTCTGGGAGCCGCCGGGCAGGACGCTGCGCCCCCTCCGCCCGAGGAGGCCAAGCCCACCCTGAACACCCCCAACGTCCTACGGGCGGTTGACCTCGGAGGGCTCGAGACCCGCACTGCGGCAATGATGCTGAGTGCCCAGGAAGCCGGTGACCTGGACGTTTCGATGATCGCCATCCCCCTGCCCAGTGAGGCCGCGGCGGACAGCGCTCTCTCCCGGGTCGTGTTGGCGGTTGATATCAGCGGTGACGCCCTTTTGGCAGCCGCCGACTCGAGGCTCGACGGCGGCAAAAGCGACGATGGCGGCAAGAGCAGTGGCAGCGGCGACGACGAAAACCCTCTGATCACCGAGATCTACATCTACGCCATCGATGCCCAGAACGGCCTTGTCGCGAGCTTGACCCAAGCCTTTCGACTCGACCTGAAGCGGTACCGCACCGATCTGATCGGTGGCAGTGTTCAGTTCTTCGGCAGTCTGGAGCTCCCCCCCGGCCAATTTTCGCTGCGCCTGCTGGTCTCCCACCGTCGCTCCGGGCGCATCGGCTTACGGGTCCAGCCCGTCACGGTGCCGTCGTGGCGATCGGCTCGTGTTCTGCTGCCACCGCTGCGCCGAGAACCGGCAGGGCGTGGCGTTCTGGTTCGCCAGGCTGGCGACGTGGGCCTCCCCTTCCCGATCATGATCGACGACCAACCCTGGGTGCCCTCCGCCCCCCGTAGCGTCCAGGCGGGCAACAAGGCGGCCTATCTGCTGATCGGCCGTGGCCTGCAAGGCGACCTGCGAGCCGAGATACTGGGCAGCGACGGTGGCGTTTTACCAGGGGCGGACCTACAAGGGCCGCAGACCGTGGCGCGGGGCCTGCCTGGAGTCGAAACCCTGGCCGCCGAATTGATCGCCCATCGCCTCGATGCCGGTGACTACCGACTGCGAGTCTCGTCCGCTGATGGCAGCCTGTCTGCCCTCGCTCCTTTCTCAGTACGGCTGCCGAGCTCTACAGCGCTCGCGGTCCAAGCGGGAGCACACCCCCGAAAGCGGCCCTCGCGGTCCAAGGATATCGAGGCGATGCGCTCCGCCTTTCACACCGCTTTCGGGTTCCTCGATTCCCGAGACCGGACCGCCCTACTGCCGCTGATCGAGATCGAGCAGGACCGCATCGGAGATGGCTTACCCAAACAGCAGAAACGGCTCGGCGATCAGGAGCTTCGGATCGCTGCCGAGCTCGGCAGTCACGATGTCGAGGCTCTGGTGCCCATGATGTGGCTGCATGAGGAGCTGTACCGCCACTATCGACAAACCAAAGAATTCTTGCTGGCGACGCACTCGCGCCAGGTTTTGATTCGCCTCACTGAGCTGTATCTCGACAACCAGAGTTCTCCCGAGGCCGGGCAGGTCGTGGCCGACGTCTTGGTGAGCATTGCGGGTTTCTTACAGAACGCAGGTTCGCTGATCTCGGCAGAGCACACCTATCTGGCTGCCCTCGAGCACCGGTCGGACCACTCCGCAGCGCTCATCGGCCTGGCCACGATTCGGGAATCTTACGCCTCCTACAAAGGCGCCGCCCAAGCCCTCGAACAGCTTGTCGAGGGGGGATCTTCCGACCCTGAGATCAGCCTCCGGCTGGCACTCAATCGGATCCGTATCGGTTCGAATACAGATTCGGCAGAGCGTCTGCAAGCCCTCGCCGCGCTCCCCGCCCCGCTTTGGATCGCTGCCCTAGCCGCACAGGAGCTGGCCAACTTCCAGACCGCCAGTAAGCAGCCGGAAGCAGCAATCGACACCCTGAAGGCAGCGGTGGAACGCCACCCCAATGTTCAACGCCTGCGCCTCCAGCTTGCCTCTCAGCTCGACCGTCTCGGGCGAGCCAGCGAAGCCCGCGAGGTGCTCCAAGAGCTCGATCCACGAGCTGGCCGCGATCAGATGTCGCCACGATTACGCTACAGTCGGATGCCCCGAGCCCCTTATCTCAACGCCCGCAAAGCCCTCGCCGACGCCGCCAGCGAGCGGCTGCCACGGGTCCTAGAATCTTTGACCCCCGATCCGGCGGTGGCTCAAGCCGACCCAAATTCCCCGGAATCACCCGCCGCTGGCGCCTCCCCTGCCGGCGAAACTCTGACCCAACCAACACCGCGTGGGAACCAGCGATGACTTTGGTGATGTTCTGCGGTCGAGCTCCGGTCCAGGCTTTGTGTGTGGCCTGGGTCCTCGTCCTCGGGTCGGTGGGCATTCACCCGGCTTATGCCCAGGCCTCTTTGATGGTCAGCCTCGATAGCCCAGATCCCTTCAGCCCCGCCCACGGCCGAGTGAGGATCGAGGCGGTGGTGGTCGCCGACGAGCCGGTCGAACGAGTCGCCTTTTATGTCGACAACGTGGTGGTCGGCGAGCTCACCGAGCCGCCGTACCACCTCGAGGTCGATGTCGGCGACGAAAAT
>JAJCXQ010000279.1 GCA_029263355.1 Acidobacteriota bacterium
ACATCGAGGAGATCGACAACGCCCTACAGAGAACCACCCTCTTCAACCCGGACGACACCGACGGTCTACTACTCAACGCCGCCTCGTTCTCTGAAGACTGCAACTACATCTCGGCAGGAGACGACACCTCCCAATCGCGCCTCTACGCCGGGTTTGTCGACGCCATCCAGCCCGAGCTCGACGGCCCATCGTCACCGTGGAGATTTCGCAGCCGCAACGGCGAACCGACCGTCACCGCCGCCTGCATCCTGACGCCTCAAGAGGCAACCAATATCAAAACTCTCTACACCGTTTTGCTGCGGTGTGAAGACGACGTCATTCCAACCGGTGACGATGCGACGATGAGCGCGTTTGCAGACTTCTTAGAGTCTCGAATCCGCAACGTCGGTTCCTTCAATGAGCAGGAGGGCTGTCAACGCATGGGTATCCAAACCGCGTTCGGCCCCTCGGACGTCGACGGTCCGCCCCCCTTACCCCTGACCGCCGACTTCGAGTTGCTCACCGTCGGCACCAGTGGCAGCGTCCATCGGCACCGCGGAAGTCGCGCCCTCTTCTTTGACAACTTCGAGACTGGTGACTTGTCGTTCTGGTCTTCGGTCACGCAGTAGCTCTTTAATAAGCCTCGAGTGTCCTGGTCGATGACTTTGCTTGTCTTTGGGGGTCCAAGTAGCGGGCAGCCACACCGTTCTTTTAATGGTCATCGGCCAGATGGTGGCGGCCCGCATCCGGCGAGCGGCAATGCCGCCCGCCGTCTTTCTTTTCGGTGGCTCAACACTTCCTCCCCGGTGCACGACGGTAACCCCTTCGCAATCGCCCGGTTACGCGTGCCGTCGTTCTTCCTCCCCGGTGCACGACGGTAACCCTTAGGCTGCCCAGTTGACCTGTTGACAATAGGCACACACTCCGTCTAATCTCTAAAGAATGAAACGCTTGCGCTGGAGTGCTGAGAAGAATCATCTCCTCATTCAAACACGCGGCGTTTCCTTCGAGGAGGTTGCGCTCCACATCGAGAGTGACAGGATCTTAGATGTTCGCAAGCATCCGAACGCAGAGCGATACCCACACCAAAAGATCTTTGTCATCGAGTTCAGCGACTATGTTTATCTCGTACCATTCGTTGAAGATGACGATGAGATCTTTCTGAAGACGATCATCCCGAGCCGCAAGGCCACCAAGGAGTTCCGTGATGAATGAGCTCGACAACGACGAAAGGGAGATCCTCGAAGCGTACCAAACAGGATTGCTGGAGCCGGTCGCGCTATCCCGGGAGGAGATCGAGAGGTACCGTGCCGCTGCTCGGGCGGTCAGCCTCAAGGACAAGCGGGTCAACATCCGCGTAGCAGCACCGGATCTAGAGCTGCTGAAAGTCCGAGCGATGCAAGAGGGTTTACCCTATCAATCTCTCATCGCGAGTATCTTGCACCGATTCGTGACCGGACAGCTTGTCACCAGGGGCCCGTTGGCGCCTGAGCGCTGAACCGGTCTAGGCTCAGCCGCCGGACACCGCCTGCAAGACGGTAATGCTGTCACCCGGAGAGACCGCCACGTCAAGACTCTCGAGCCAGCGCGTGCTGCGATCGTTCCAGAAGATGTTGACGTGTTGACGGAGGGCACCGCCATCGTCAAAAAGGTGCGTTGCGATCTGCGGATGAGCGGCGGCGAGGGCGTCGAGGCAGCCTTGCACCGTTGTCGCCTCGACGTTCACCGAGGACTGCCCTCCCGCCGCCGGATGCAATATCGACGGCAGGAAGATCTCAACCGCGATCGGGTCTGTCATGAGCGATCGACCACCATTGCGGTGACGCTACCGATGCGCGGCAGTTGGCACGGGATGGCCTGCCAACTGTCGCCTTCGTCGGCGCTGAAGTAGACCTGGCCGCCGGTGGTGCCGAAGTAGATACCGCAGGGATCTAGGACGTCGACGCCCATGGCGTTACGCAGGACACCTTGGTAACAGCCACTGGGTAGGCCGTTGTTGCATGCGGTCCAAGAATCACCGGCGTCGCGGGTGCGGTAGACGGCGAGTTGGCCATCGATCGCCATGCGGTACTCGTCACTCTCCTGAGGGATGATGTAGAGGCTGCGACCGTCGCGCGGATGCATCACCATCGGGAATCCGAAGCGTGACGGCAAGCCGTTCTCGATTCGATGCCAGGTGTCGCCACCATCGGTAGTGCGGAAGACCCCTTTGTGATTCTGCTGGTAAAGCAAGTTCGGCTGCTTGGGATCGATCACCATCTTGTGGACGCAACTGCCAACCTCGGGGTGCTCCTCGCTCGGCGCCGCGATCTCCAAGCCTTCATTCCTGAGCTGCCAGGTTGCTCCGCCGTCGTCGGAGCGGAAGGCTCCAACCGCCGAGATACCGACCCACATGCGCTTCGAGTTGTCTGGGTCGAGAATGATGGTGTGACAACACAGGCCGCCAGCTCCCGGCCCCCAAGCCGAACGGGTCGAATGCTGATTGAGTCCGTCGAGGCTCTGCCAGCTTTCGGCGAGATCGGTCGAGCGGAAGAGACCGGCTTCGTCGACGCCAGCGTAGAGGGTATCCGGTTCATCGGGCCGACCGGGCTCGATCGCCCAAATTCGGTTCAGCTTGGCGTTGGCGCCCTCGGCGTACGCAGGTCGACTCTCGAGCTGCGTCCAGGTGGCTCCCAGGTCAGTCGAACGTTGGATCGTGGCGCCGTAAACATAATGACCAACGCCACCGTAGATCGTCGGCTCGCGTCGCGAGTCCACTTCCAGGCAAGTGACCTCCCAGCCTTTGAGATGCGGCCCTTCGACTCGCCATTCGCGGCGGTCGGGATCCGACCACAGGAAGAACGCTCCCTTCTGGGTACCGACCATCACCAGGACTTCTTGCATGGGATCCTCCTTGGGTTGCTTGATGCTCCCTCTCGACCCAAGGGTCTGTCAAGCGTCAGCCTCTGCCGCTCGGTTCGACTCGACAGTCCAGGCACTGGTGTCGCCCGACACGAACCTATCCACGGATTGCCATCGCATCCGTTGCTACCGCCGGTTCCTCCTGACGACTCGAGGAAGCTCACGGTGGCCTGGAAGCGTGTTACGTCACGATTGCTCTAGTAACGTTCCCCGCATGCAGATGGACCATAAAAAGCGTAGGCCCCCAACCCGTAACCCGATCGCAACACCTCAACGACAACCCGCGACAGTAACTCTAAATAATGATTTAAAAAAGACTTAAATGAATCTATAAAATCTTCCGAGACAGCTGGCACTGGACTTGCTCTAAAGCGATGTCGAGACGAGGCGGCCACCCTTTCTCAGCAGTTACATATCCAAAACTGAGCTAAGGAGAAAGTCATGTTCCCCAGTTATAAAAAGGTTTCTGAAGTCGGTTCCGCGGTCTCTTCTCGCTGTACTTCCCGCAATACTTTTGGTCGCTTTTCGCGCACCTGGTCGCTACTCATGATCGGTCTTGTGGCACTACTCATCCAGAGCCCGATTTACGCCACCGATCCGATGGACGTGGATCCAGACCCAGACTTGACGACAACGATCATTGTCCAAGCTGCCGAAGAACAGGACACCGCCGAAAGTCTTCCGCCCGGGCACTACAGGATCATCGTGGTCGCCAAAGATGGTTCTACAAAAACCCGCGAGATCCACAAGCGGTAGTCGCGATCACGGATTGTTGGAAGATGCCGCCGGCTCGGCTTCCCGCCCCTCGGCGTCGCCGGCCCGGTTCGGGTCTAGCCCGGCGAGCAGGCCGGCGGCCTTTCGAACCTCGGCAGCACCAACTTCGTCTTGCAAAACGGCGTAGGTGCTGCCGGCCTGCTTCAAAAGGAGCTCAGCAGTATCGAGCTCTCCCAAGGCGAGCAGCAGCAAGGCCATCTTCTTTTGACTCCCGGCAGTCGTCGAGTGCTGGTCTCCGAAAACTCTGTGGCGAATGGCGAGAGCTTCTTCCAGTTCTGGGCGAGCTTCCGTGTAACGCCCTTGGGATTGGAGCACCTCACCGAGGCTGCTCAGAACCTGAGCGGTCCGTGATGGCTTTGTCTGTGGATCTAGAACATAGATGCTCAAAGCCCGGCGAAAATGCCGCTCGGCGGTGGCAAGCTGACCTAAACGTTTGTGGGCTGCCCCCAAACCGTAGTAGATGGTCGCGGTACTTGGGTCACTGTCTAAGGAGAGGGCGGCGGAGCGTTCGAGAGCCTGGTCATAAATTTCCAAAGCCTCCGGCGTCTTTTCTTGCCAAACGAGAACAGCGCCCAGATTCGCCAGGGCGTTGACCTCGAAAGGGTCTCCCAGACGACTCCACAGAGGCAAGGACTCACGGAAAAGTTCTTCCGCTTTTTCGTACTCTCGCCGTGAGTAGTAAGAGTTGGCGAGATTGTTGAGATCAACCGCCAGCCCGCGAGTATCCGGCGGCTGTAGGGCGCGCCGATGTTCCACCGCTTCTGCCTGTAGCTGCAGCGCGTCATCATAAAGGGCGAGAGCATGGTAGATCATCGCCAGGGTTCCCAGGAGATCGGCCCGGATGTCGGGCTCGTCCCGTAGGGATTCCTCGAGCTTGTGGCGTCCGCTGTCCAGGACTTGCTTCAGATCGATTCCTGGACCGGGGCTTTTGTTGGGCTCCACCGACTTGAAGAAGTCCAGGATGAAGTCGCGAATCTGCTCGGCCCGCGTTTGGGCCCGCTCCGCTTCTACTTGCTGCACCACCGCATGGCGCCAGAGCACGGTGATCGTCGTGCTGAAGGTGACCAACAACAGGGCCAACGCCAACCCGAGCTTGTTGCGCCGGGCGGTTTTTCGCAATCGTCCCAAAAAAGTCCCGCG
>JAJCXQ010000280.1 GCA_029263355.1 Acidobacteriota bacterium
CGGTGGATCTCCCTTGTTGATGGGTCGTTCAAACGGCTCAGCGAATCTTGATCACCACGAAGGTCACGTCGTCATTGGGTGGCTCACCCTCGGTCCAGTCGGCAACCGCCGACGCCAGGTCCGCGACAACGTCGTCGACACTGAGGGGGGCGACTCTAGCGAAATGCTCCCGGGTGGCAGCATAACCCAACACTTCGCCATCGCGCCGCAGCAGCTCAGGGAAGCCATCGGTCATCAACAAAACCGTATCGCCGCTCTCGAGCTCGATCCGCCGCTCGCTGTAATCGAACGCGAGACTGCCCAGCGGCATCCCTTGAAGCTCGATCTCTTCAATCTCGGGGCTGCCCCTCCGGCAAAGGAGGACCGGCGGCATACCGGCCGCCGCGACCGTCAAGGTCTTGCCGCGAAGCTCAGCGAGGGTCAGGGTCATCGCCATCCGCTCGAGAGCCATCCGGCGGATGGTACGGCTAGCGTCGTTCAGGAAGTTTCGCAGCTCGTTAGACGCTGCAACCGTCGACGTGGTGGCAGACGTATAGGCTGAGAATAGGCTCTTGACCACCGTCACCATGGTGCCAGCGCGGGCGCCATGGCCGGTGGCGTCGCCGATGGCGACGGTCAGGGTGTCATCGTCCGCCAGGTGGAAGTCGTAGTAGTCGCCACCCACTTCGTTGGCGGTTTGCATGTGGACAGCGATCTCGAATCCGGGATGACGGGGCAGATGCTTGGGCAGCAAGGAGAGCTGGAAGTCGCGCGCCTCTTCGAGCTCCCGGGTTTTGCGCTCGAACTCGACCTCGAACAGCTCCTGCTCGACCCGTCTCTCTTGATGACGCTCGAGGTCCTGCGCCATGTCATTGAAGGCCCGCGCCAGATGGCCGATCTCGTCCCGCGAGCGCACCGGCACCCGGGTCGCGAGATCGCCGCCCGCGATGCGTTCGGCGCCTTCGGTGACCGCGCCGAGATTACGGGTCATACGTCGCGACAACGGCAAAATGCCGACCAGGGCCAGGCCGATCAACCCGAGTCCATAACCAAAATTGCGCGCCGCGGTGCGCTGGACCTCGGCGAGCGGTTCGCTGATCGGGCGGGCGATACCGACGGTGAGACCGGCAGGTGTCTGAGTGTTGGCGATCACCCAATCGTCGACCAGGCCGGGTTGATCCAACTTCAATCCGGCGAGGGCTTCGCGGTCGGCGTCATCAATCACCACCAACTGCCCGTCTTCGTCCAGGGCATAGGGGATCTCGCCCTGGTCCCGCTGACTGTAGTTCAGCACTTGGCGCAGCAACTCTTCGGCGCGGATGCGGGTCATGACTTGACCGACCAACTCGCCCTCTTCGAGCACCGGGATCTCGAGATCTCGCTTCGACAGCCACCGAAGGTTGGCATGCTCCTCGGCCCTCTCGCGCTCTTTTTCCCGCGCCTGCTGAAAGATCACCCGCACTTGCTCCTGCGGCGACAGATCTCGCGGGCTGCCGTCCGCATTCAACAGCGAGATCTCCTGCGGCAGGATTGGTCCATCCGCGTTCACGTTCACGTCGGCGTACACGTCGCCGCTTTTCGGCGCATCGGCGGCGCCTGCCCCCGACTCGTCGAAACGCTCGGAGAACGCTTCGGCGAGGGCGGCGGCGACCTCCAAGCCATAACGCACGCCGTCTGCTGTGGAACCCTCAGCACCCTCCTCGAGTTGCCCCGCTTCGGTTCGCTGGCGAATCTCATCGGTGACCTGAAAAACTATGGCTTGAATGTCGTGTACCGTCTCCAAGGACTCGACGGCCCCGGGTACGTCGGGAAAGGGCCCGTCTGGCTGGGCCGGCGGCTGCAGCGGCCGAGGAGGCATCGGCGCCTCGGGAGTTGGACGAAATTCGAACGATTCCACCAACGAGGCGGCATCCCCCATCTCGCCGAGCAAACGACGGGTGACCTCGTCGCGCCCCTCACCGCCGATACGCAGCATTCGGGTCAGCGGCAAGAGTTGCAACCTCTCGACCCGACGCTGGATGTCACCTTCGACCGCCGCCAAACGATCGTTCATCTCGACGGTAAGCTCGCCGGCTTCCTCAGCCACGGTCTGGCGCACCGCACGCAACGACGTGACGTACGAATACGACACGATGCCGGTCAGCGGCAACACCGCGAGCAACAGAAAGGCGATGATCAACTGGGTTCGAAGCTTCATGGCGGAATACGGCTCAAAGTCGCGGCTCCAGGAGCCTAACACCCCGACGTACGCCACCGCTTATAGATTGTTCACCGGCCACCGCTACAGAGCCCGATGATGATCGAATTTTTACATCCGCGCTTGCTCCGGCGCGGTCTCCAAATCTGCCACAGGCTCCTCGAGTAACACGCCGTCGATGCAGATGATGTCGGTCGCAAAGCCGAGGGTCGACTCCGCCGCGTCGGCAGCTTGGAATTCACCGTCTTTGCCGGGGGAGCTCAAGGTATAGGTGGCGCCTTTGGCATCGGTCTCGAAAGCCAACGCATGTTTCCAGCCATCAGTGATCGGTAGCTTCTTGATGTACTTGGGTTCGAGATCGCTGCGCAGATCCGCCATCTTGTCGACCACCGGGTAGGCTTGATGGTCGACGGCGAAACGTTCGAGCGCCGTCGCGATCGAGCGAATATCCGCCTTGGTCGCATTTTGACGACTGCGGTCGAGGGACTCGAGTAAATTCGGCACCGCAAGGGTTGCAATGATGCCGATGATCACTACGACAATTAACAGTTCGAGCAGGCTGAAGCCCAGCTGAGAACGCTGAGCGCATCTGGTTCGCTGTACACACATAGTCTCTCCTCGTGGCCGGTCACGGCCGGTTGCTGATGGGTGATTCGAGAAGGGCCAGTGTGGGATCCCGCGTGGCCTCCATAGGCTACTGGTGGTACGACCGAACTACCGGCAGTGTCTAGTGTGGGAAAGGGCAGTATCTAGTGTGGGAAAGGGGACGGATTCGAAATTGACGCAGGAGGCACAGGCAGCGGGCACAGTAAGATTCGAGAACGTCATGAGCAACACACGACCTAAAGTCCACATTCGAAAGACCCGGGCTGACGAGCTCGCCCAGCTTCCTGAGATAGAAACCCTCGCTGGTCGGCGCTTCCAGCAGGTTGCGGAATTGGTTGACGCCGCCGCCGTTGCTGACGAGGCTCGGCGTGGGCTCGACCCGGATCAACGGGTGGTCATGCTGTGGGTGGTCAGGGCGTGGCGGGTCGAGGGCTGACTGGCAGCATGGCAGCCGGCTGCTCCGATGGCAGCTTGGACCGCATCACCATCGCCACCGCCACCAACGAGACCCCGGCACACAGCACAAAGTGGCCCGAGAAGCCAAGCGCCGCGGCGCTGAACCCCGAAAGCCCGGTGCCGATCACCGGCCCGACCGCACACAAGGATTGCTGAAGGGTGAAGTCGGTACCGGCGGTCTCGGGGTGACTGGCGTCCATCATGCTGGTGTAAAGCGCGGTGGTCGCCAAGCCACCGGCAAACGCCGCGACGAACACCACGACCGCAATCACCGCTAGGCCGACAGCGCCACTCGCAGGGATCAAATAACCGAGGATCGCCACCGCCTGGATCGCGGCAAACAAAGTCAGCGCGGCACGGCGTCCCAAAGACGTGATCACAAAACCGGCCAACAAGGAGCCCGAGAGGGCGCCGGCAGCGTAGAGCACACCGGCCAACATTCCAATGTCCGCGAGGCCAAAACCACGATCGACCAGCATCTGGTTGAAGGTGAAGGTCGCCATCGTCTCGCCGCTGCGGAACAACAACAGGATCGCCGTCCAAATCTTGGCTCCCGGTCGACGGAAGAACCGACCGAGGGCACCGAAGTCGAATCGCCGCACTCCAGCACACTCGAGCGTGGGCTCACGAAAGCGCACGGCGGGAGCCAGCGGTAAAGCCAGCATCGCCGCCATCACCCATAGCGCGGGCGCCCAGCCGAAGCGGGAGAACAACACCAGCATCATGCCGCCGCCCAACACTTGTCCGAGGTAATAACCGCCAACTTGGAACGCATTGCCCGGGCCGCGCTCGTGGTCCTCGAGCGCCCTCACCGCCAAACCGTCAGTGGCAATATCCTGGGTGGCAGCGACAAACATGAACAGCGCCGCCAGCCCCAACACCACCGACAGCTGGGTCGACAGCTCGAGGAACGACATCGCCAGCACCACAACCAAGGCCAGGGTCTGCAAAGGCAAGATCCAAGACAGGTAATGACGACGCCGCGCGCCGTAACGATCCACCACCGGCGCCCACAGAAACTTGATCAAGAACGGCAACGCGATCGCACTAAACAGACCCACCTTTTCGAGAGACAAGCCGGAGTCGCGCAGAATCACCGGCATGGCGGTGATGAAGAACCCGAGCGGAATCGCCTGCGACACGTAGAGGGTCGCGATCAGCGAGTACTTGGTTTTGGTTTGGGAGCTCATTTCACAGGGCAGGTATTCAAGATCACAGAGACGCAGGACTATATTCGAGATCTGACGTCAAAGGTTGCGGCAACAGCTCGGGCAGGCCACAACAGGATGATCAGAGCTTCATGTTGATCCCCGCCACCGGGTTGACGTGACAAAGTAAACTGGGGCCGAGAGGCCCCAGTCATGCCTGAGCTACCCGATATCGTCGTTTATCTCGAAGCCCTCGAGCGTTTCGCCGTCGGCAAGACGCTCGAGCGGGTGCGGCTCGCCAGCCCTTTCCTGCTGCGCTCCTACGACCCGCCGATCTCGGACATCCACGGCCGCCGGCTGACCGGTGTCCGCCGGCTCGGCAAACGCATCGTCTTCGAGCTCGAGGACGATCTCTTCATGGTCCTGCACCTGATGATCGCCGGACGACTGCGCTGGCGCCCAGTAGGCTTCAAGCTGCCCCGCAAGAACGGCCTCGCCGGCTTCGACTTCCCCGATGGCACCCTGGCCCTCACCGAAGCCAGCTCCAAGAAACGCGCTTCCCTGTTCGTGGTGCGCGGTGCTGACGCCGTCGCCGAGCACGACCCGGGCGGACTGGAAGTTCTGGAGAACGATCTCGACGCCTTTCGCACCGTCCTCACGCGCAAGAACCACACCCTCAAACGAGCTCTGACCGACCCGCGACTGTTGAGCGGCATCGGCAACGCCTACTCCGACGAGATCCTGCACTGTGCCGGCATGTCGCTGTTCAAACGCACCGCCCAGCTCAACGACGACGAGTGGCAACGCCTGTTCACCGCCACCCGTGAAGTGCTCAACGAATGGATCGACCGCACCCGCCGCGAAGTCGGAGATCGCTTCCCGGACAAAGTCACTGCCTTCCGCAAGGGCATGGCCGTCCACGGCCGGTTCGGCAAGCCGTGTCCGGTCTGCGACACCGCCGTCCAGCGGGTAATTTATGCCGAGAACGAGGCCAACTACTGCCCTACCTGCCAGACCGCCGGTCGTCTATTGGCCGATCGCGCCCTCTCTCGCTTGATGAAACAAGATTGGCCTAAGACCTTGGAAGAGCTCGAGGCCAAGAAGGCGCCGGGTCGCTCGGCATAAACCCTAACTAGATCGCATCCAGAAACGGCTCGTGAGCGCGTTCGGGGCTGTGGGCTCCGCGCGGTGCCTAACTCGCACAACCTCTTACGTAACGCCCCCAACTCTCTTGATACCTGATACTTAGACCGAGTCAGCCGCTGCTCATGGCTCAAACAATCAGCTCCGTGCTCGCTCCACAGACCCGAACGCTGACACCGGAAACGGCATTTGAGACGGGATCTAACTCGCGTCTGCCAACAGCTTCTGCCACAGCGCCAGGTACGCTTCGGCAGTGGCCTCGATCGAGAATTGCTCGCGGACGGCGCGCCGGGCGTTACGCCCCATGGTGCGGGTGAGCTCTGGGTCGGCGGCCAGGCGGGCGAGGGCCTCGGCGAGGGCGGTGGCGTTCTCGGGCTCGACCAGATAACCGCTGACGCCGTCTTCGATCGCTTCCGGAATACCGGAGACGGTGGTCGATACGATCGGCAGCCCCGCCGCCATCGCCTCCAAGATGGTGACCGGGAATCCCTCGTAGATCGACGGCAGGCAGAAAACGTCGGCGATGCGGTACCAGTGGTCCATTTCAGCCCGTGGCACCGCACCCAAGAAGCGGGTTGACGCCGCAATGCCGAGGGCTTCGGCATGCTCTTCCAAGACTTCGCGATGTTCACCATTACCGGCCAAGATCAACTGTGCCTGCGGCCAATCTCTCAGCAGGATGGCAAACGCCTCCAGCAGCACCGCCGCCGCTTTTCGGGTCCGCAAACGGCCGACGAACAGCACCGCTGGCCAACAGCTATCGTCCTCGTTCGATGCGTCGTCTTCCCCGGAAGCCGAATCGCCTTCAACCGCCTCGGCATCGCGGGCGATCCAACGCGATACGCCGTTGGGGATCGCCGCGTCAACCCTGACGCCGTAATCCTCCTCGATCTCGGTTGCGGTGACTTTGCTGGGGGTGGCGATGCCGTCGCACAGGCGAGCGGTGAGTTTGCCGAGGAACGACAACAACGGCGCCCGGAACCAGGCGAAAACCCGCTCGCTGCCGGTGGGTCGCGACACCACCTTACCGTCGGCTCGGATCGGCCGTACCGACAACCGCTCACGCACATAGGAGACGTGCAGCGTTACCGCCAGCCGGGAACGGCCAGCCCGCAGACCAAGCAGCCGCGCCAGTCGATGAAACACCGCCACCATCACCCCATCGGACTCGTGCAGATGCACCACGTCATAGGGTGTCGTCCGCGCCAGCTGAAGGAAACGCCAGCCGGCGAACAACGGAAACAGAATCTTCGGGCCACCAACACCAACGGCATAAGGATCGTCCGCCGGCGCGTGGCGGGTCAGCACACTGACCCGATCACCGTGCTTCGCCTCACCCCTGCCTTCTTCACCGAATAGGTGGGCAAGCTCGAAGACCAGCGAGCCGACGCCGCTGATGTCCGCGGGCGGATAGGTGTTGGAAACGGTGAGAATATGCACGGTGGTGGGGGTGCCTGGGCGGAATCGCCGAAGGCTACCACGCCGCTGGCCAAGAAATCCCCACGCCTTGATCCGAGGTTAGATTTCCCTTTAACCTCGGGCCAGTGCGTCTGTTATCTTGGGCCGCTGCGGCCCCTGTTCCCTCGGGCCACTGCGGCCCCTGTTTCCATCTATACCCACTGCCGAAGGTTCGATGTTCGACAATCTGAGACGCGACAGCCAACGCCTACGGGAGGTCAAGAAGAAGTCCTTCCCGTTTTATGTGCTGGAATCGTTGCTGTTCGAAAACGGCTATCAAGCGGTGGTGCTCTACCGCTTGGCGTCGTGGTTCAAACACCGCGGCATCCCGGTTTTGGGGCCGCTCTTCGCCCGTCTCGGCTTGTTCCTCACCGGCGTCGACATCGCCCCCGGCGCGGTCATCGGTCCCGGTCTGCGCATCAGCCATGGCACCGGGCTGGTGATCGGTGACGGGGTCCACATCGGACGCGACGCAATCTTGCTCCATCAAGTGACCATGGGCGCCGCCAGCGACCGAAGTCTGCATCGCATGCCGACCGTGGGCAACCGCGTCTTCGTCGGCGCCGGCGCCAAGCTGCTCGGCGGCATCACCGTCGGCGACGATGTCTTCATCGGCGTCAACTCGATCGTCACCCGCAACATCGCCGACGGTAGCAAAGTCACGACGACTGCCGGTATCGACGTGGTGGGTCCGCAGTAACAGGTCTTCCAGAAAATCCCCTCGGTCCCCCTCAGCCGGGCGCCCCTCTTTCAAAGGGGAAAGTCACAGGGGAGCCTGAATCCGGATCAGGTCCCCCCTTTGAAAAAGGGGCTAGTGGGATTTCCTAATCCGACGTAGGGGTGGACCTTGTGTCCACCCAACCGGGCCGACACAAGGTCGGCCCCTACACCGGGACGGAATAGTGCTCGGGGGACACCGCTTGCGCGCTGGTCTAACTCGTTGGAGTAGGAGGAACGCAGGCGTTGGGCTCACCGTTCGCTACGAAAGTTGACCACTGAGTGAACGCCACCTGAAGCTGAAGGGAGGTGTCCATGGACACATTGTTCGGGAAACTCGGCCATGTGGCAGGGAATATCCAATTGGAGAAGTAGTTAACGTTCGTTTCGTTGTAATCGGTACAGATCCCGTCGAAGCCGAAGATCGGTGGCACGTTGCCTCCAATCGAAGTGGGCTCAGTGAGCGGCAGTGCCGCGTAACTGGCTCCATGGCAGGACATGCAGGAGGCTAGTTTGTTGTCGACCGGGCCCGCCAAGCGGCCACCGCAACCAAAGTGCTCGTAGATGTCGATCGCGGCTAATACGGATTCGGTGATGGTTGTAGCTGTGGGATCGTCGACCGCCGGAAAGGCCATCGGATCGGTGCCCCATTGCACGCCCAGTGGTGACAGTCGTTCCCATGGATCGGGCGAGTTGATGGTGCCGTTGTAGCCATAGGTCCCGTAGATCCACCGTGTGGGTGATCGTTCATCGACAACCGCGACATCCATTTGCACCAGATGCACGGTTTGCGGGGAGCGTTCGCAACCGTTGACCACAAGGTGGCGATTCGCGGTCCAGGCCGGCGAACCTTCCAGATAGCCGACTAACTCCGGCGTGGCAGTCGTGAAGAGGAGCTTC
>JAJCXQ010000281.1 GCA_029263355.1 Acidobacteriota bacterium
CAAGCACAATACACTACAACTTTGCAGGCCAAAACACAATGATAACACGAGCCGACGGCTCAACCCGGCAAATCATACCAAGCGACTTGATCGGCCTAATTGACCCATTATCAGGCAAAGGGACAAAAATCAATCCCGCCAGGCCAATAATAACGAGCGAAAATATCGGATCGTTTATTGACGGCAATGGAGGTATAACAACTTATAAGACGGGTATTTCCGGAGGCAGCCTTGAAATAATTGATCCGTTAGGCAGGGTTACAACATCGACACGGGATGAAGATGGGAATACTACAAGCCAGATATTGCCTAACGGCAATTCCATTAGTTTAACTTATGATAATAAAGGGAATATTTTAAACTCAACTAATGAAGGAATAGGATCATCTACGGTTCAACTATCATACGAGCCAAGAAATAATAAAATAGCCGGCTTTACAGACCCTAATGGAAACACAACACTGTTTAGCTATGATTTAAGTGGAAACAGAGTGCAGACAACCGACGCTTTTGGCAACAGCACGGATTTAACCTATAACGGACATGGACAAACCACATCAATTATTTATCCCGTAGGCACGTTAACTTCTTCTTTTAATTATGACACAAACGGAAACCTAAATACATTGATTGATCCTTTAGGAAACGCTACACTTTTGGAGTATGATTCAGCCGGCAATGTTGTTAAACAAACAGACGCGGAAGGTAGGATAGCAGAATTTCAATTTGACGCAATGAATAGATTAACAGGCGTAACCGACCCGGCGGGGGGAGCATCTTTATATACTTATGACCTTGAAGGAAACCTTGTCAAAGTGATAGACCCAAATGAAGGTGAAACCATTTTCAAATACGATGAAATGAATCAATTGATAGCTAGAACTAATCCGCTGGGATTGTCTGTAAGTTTTAAATATGACGCCAATGGAAATCTGGTTGGGAAAATCAATCAAAATGGAGAAGCAATAGAGTTTCGTTATGACGCGGCCAATCAATTGATAAAAAAAATATTGCCTGATGATTTTGTCACAACTTTTGAATATGACGCAGTAGGCAACGCTGTTTCAATTAACAATCCACATAGTCAGATTTCAAGAAGTTTTGATTTAGGAAATAGAATAACAAGCGTTTCAACTTCATCCTATCCAAACCTTACAACAAAAACTATACAATACAGTTATGATCTTAATAGCAATCGGCAGACAATGATTGATCCATTAGGGGGCATTACAGCTTATACCTATAATGCTTTGAATAAATCAACCTCAATCACAAACCCGTCAAACCAGACTACAATATTTGATTATGATGAATTAGGCAGGCCAATATCAAGAAAGTACTCTAATGGCGATATTGCCACATATGCTTATGAAGGCGTCAACCGTTTAACAGAATTATTGAACATGTCGGGCGATGGAACAACAATTTCTAGTTATGCGTACACGTACAATGCGATTAATAACCGTATAACTAAAAGTGATAAACAAGGAGAAAGAACATTTAGTTATGATCAATCAAATCAATTGGTTTCAACAGTTTCAACAGATCCGACATTACTAGATGAATCATTTAGTTATGATCCGCTTGGCAATCGTTTAACTAGAAATGGAACGCTTGTTGTGGAAAATGAAGGCAATGGAACCGTAAATAAGTTTATTTATAACGCTGAAAATAAACTCGAAAGATTTGAAGAGCTAAACGCGGACGGCACAACAAAAAGTATCACAACATATAAATATGATGGGCTGGGACGTAGAATCGAGAAAAATGTTGATGAAGTAGTTATATGCTATCTGTATGATTTTAGAGATGTTTTAATGGAGTATACCGCGAATAATAGCCTGACTGCCATATACACCCATGGACCCGGCATAGACAACCCATTGATTATGCAAAGAGACATAAACGCGGATCTGATTATGGATAGTTTTTTTTATCATACCGATGGATTGGGAAGTATTACTGAATTAACAGATACTTCAGGAACAGTTGCTCAAAATAATAGATTTGATTCATTTGGATCAATTGTGGAAGATGTAGGCGACATTGACAACCCTTATTCTTATACTGGCAGGGAATTTGATAAAGAATCAGGATTATATTTTTATAGGGCAAGATATTACGCCCCAGACACAGGCCGATTTATTTCCGCTGATCCAATTGGATTTTTAGCGGGGTTAAATTTATATACATATGTCCTAAATAATCCTGTTAATTTTGTTGATCCCTATGGATTATCAGCAATTGGTACTATAGGTAAAGCGATCCTTCCGTACATTCCTGGTATAAAAGGTGGTGTAAAAGACGGTGGCACAGGTGAAGTGTTAGGGACAGTAATAGGAACTGTGTTAGGTAGTTTTGGAGGGGCCTTCATTCCTATGGTTCCTGGACCTGCAGGTGCAGTTGTTGGAGGATTTTTAGGGGGAATAGCTGGAGGGCATATCGGTAGTTTGTTTGATGATCCATGTGATGGCGGACTTAATTGTGATGAAAATGAGGATTTAAATAAACCTATGAATCCCGTAAATCCAAACGGCGATCCAGCTAATAATGGCGAAGATGCGCCCCTAAATAGACCTATTGGGATTTACCCTGATAGTGATCCTGTAAGTGGTGATGGAGGCATCAATAAACAACCTGATGATTGCTAAAAATAAAGAAAACGGGAAATGATTATATTACAAATAATTTTTTAAAAGTTATAGGCCAATATGGTTTAGAATACAGATGTTAGCATTTTCAGTTTTTATTATTTTAATAAATTCTATTATTTAGTAAATTGTTTAAAACATAATAAATTAAACAACTTTATCAAATTGAGGTTAAAAATGTCTTTATATAGAAAGATGACTAATAGTTTATTTAAAGAGGATGCAGATGGAAATATTATTTTCTATCCTTGGGGAATTTTGGGAAAAGGTTTTATTATCGAAAATCAATCACTGGAATATAAAATACGTAGATTTATTTTTAAATACAATATGGCATCTGTGATTTGTATACTTATATTATCAATATCGTTAGGTTGGCTATTTTGTCTTTGTATAATACCAATTTTTATGACTATTTGGATGGTAAAGGTTAAATATTTTATTAAAATGAGTAAATCAACAAATATAAAATTACCATTTACCAGTAATCAAAAAAAGTTCTTTTCAAATAGAAAAACGTAAATAACTTTATTATGATTAATTTTATATAAATTTTTAATGTCTACAATGGACTACAAATTCTGCAAAAGAGCCATAGTTTTAAATGTTAAGTTTAATACAACTAAAAAACAATGTTTTTAAATTTGAAAAATACTATTTTTGAAACCTTATTTGCGTAACTATATATAGACTATATGTATTCGATTTGTAGTATAGGAGTCATCATATGACTCGATATGTGTTTTGTTTCCATAAATAGCATTTTAATATTGTTCAACATGTCATATATAGCCGTCTTAAACCAAATACTAAGAGATTTATAATTTGTTACACAAATAAAGGCAAGATGATAATAAAATCTAGTCATATGAGGACTTCTATAGTATATTGTGGATACATTAATTATTGTTCTTGCTGGTTTAATTACTTATTATTTATTAGCAGCATGTGTCCTAAAAGCTTTTAAGAGAGTGACATGGAAAATGGCCTTTTTTGAAGCTTGTGATTTTATCTTTATTATTATCTTTTTATCTTCGATGAGTTTTTAGAAATCCTGACCGCATCCATAACAAAATTAAAAAGGCTGTATTAGCTAAGTCGGGTACATAATATTATTTTATGGCTCAACAAAAGCCGCAACTTAATTATTTATTATTACTAATTTCAATATCATACACTTCCAGTTTACTTGTAAGTTCTCGATAATTTATCCTATCAATTTTTTAAACATTACAGTTTCTTATTTACGTTTATCACTAACATCGATCTTTACAACAAGTTACATTGCGCGTTTGTATTTTATGGTTGTAAGTTTTTTTACTATGCCATTGTAATCAAAATAAAAAATCTAATTTTTATTATTAAATTAAAATATTAGTATATAACACGATATATTCAGTAAATAAACAGAGAAACAATTGTATTTTTTATTGCATAATTTTATTTAGGCCTTAATAATATAAATAAACAACTGTCCTTCATAGTAAAATTATATTTTTTTGTTTCAAAAACATTAAGAGGCAAGAATATGACGATTATTATATTAGTAATAGGAATTCTTTTTTGTATATATATACTTTATGCCATTGCTCTTAAGATAGGGAGAAAAACAACCTGGAAAATGGCCTTTATAGAGTCAGCGGCGGAAGGTTTAGCCTTCTTTGTTTCATTATTTTAAATATCCTATTGAAGTAACAGTTAAGCTGCATACCTAAGTGTGCCCGTCGCAATTCTGATCGCATTCATTGCCGAATTAAAGGTGTATGGATCTTAGTCGGAATAGCGGTGTTCGGTTTTTTATAGCAACCTCTAGTCTAAAATTTATTACAAAGCTTAGTGGCAGAGCTTCAGCAAGCGCAATTTTATTTTTCGTAGTTAATGAAAAATCCTGATAGCCAAATCACAAGAACATATGATTCAGGAGACAGAATAACAAGCGAAACGACTTCCTCGTACCCTAACCTTTCGCCGAAAACTATAAACTATACATATGATTTAAATAATAACAGGCTAACAATGGCAGCCCCTCAAGGAGGAATAACAACATACAATTATGACGCGTTAAACCGGGCAACATCAATTGACACGCATTACAGCCAGACACTGTCTTTCTCATATGACCAGTTAGGCAGGGTTACATCAAAAAATATAAATAATGAAGCAACTACATCATTTAACTACCAAGGCTTAAATCAACTTGCCGGCATTACCAACAAATCATCAACAGGAGCAATTGTTTCTCAATATCACTATGCATATAATAAAAAAGGAAACCGTATCTCCCAAACTGAACTGGAAGGCAACCGCATATTTGCATACGACCCTTTAAATCAATTGATTACCACGGAAACAACAACACCTTTAACAGTAAACGAAACATTTACTTACGACGGCCTTGGCAATCGCTTAACAAAGAATGGAATACTTTTTCCATCTGTAGAAACACTTGAACAACCCAAAAAAATCGTTTACAATGCTGAAGACCAACTTGAACGTGTTGAGATTTTAAATGCTGAAGGAACAGTACAAAGCTCTTCCGCTTATAAATATGATGCATTAGGCCGTAGAATTCAAAAAAATGTAGACGGTATAATCACTTGCTATATATATGATTTTGACAACATTTTATCAGAATATGATATCAATAATAATATAACAGCCAATTATATTCATGGCCTAACAATAGACAATCCATTGATAATGCGAAGAGATATAAACAGTGATCAAATATTTGAAAATTTATTTTATCACACGGATGGATTAGGGAGCATCACGGAACTAACCGGCGTTAATGGAACTGTAGCGCAAAAATATAAATATGATTCTTTTGGATCCATTGTTGATCAAATTGGTAACATTGACAATCCATATACATTTACCGGCAGGGAGATAGACACTGAGTCAGACTTTTATTATTATAGAGCAAGATATTATGATTCTAATAACGGCAGATTCCTTTCCCCTGACCCAATAGGCTTTCTGGACGGTTTAAATTTATATATTTACGTACAAAATAATCCTATTAATCTAGTTGATCCAAGTGGTCTGCTTGCCAAAGGATCGCCTAATAGGCCAAAACCTCCTTGCGATGACTCTTGTTTGGGTGATGTAGTTAATTGCGTATTAAAGAGTGTTGCGACAAATGCCCCTGATGTAGAAGCATGCCTTGTTGCTTGCGCTAGAGCTATAGCATCAAAATCACCCCTGGCAGGAGCTGCCTGCGCTTCTTGTGGTATTGGCGCAGGATTGCATGTTTTTGACTGTTTCGAAATGAATTGCTTTTAAAAAACCATGATTAAATTAAATAAACAAAAATTGATAAGAATTATTTCAATCTATTTAATATGTAGATATCTGTATTTTTTATCCTTAATATATATGACAACAATAAAAAGTTATATAGGTGGTTATGCTTTAAGCGATCAAACAAAAGGTGTTTTTTATCCATTGATATTTACTTTTCTTGTAGCTATGTTTTGGGAAAAAGCCAAAAAATATTGCGTGATTTTTTTTATAGCTCAACTTGTATTCCTTTATAATATTTTCTATTATAAGATTCTTGATTCATATATAGAAATTCAAGCAGTTCTTATTATGCAAACAATAGGGGTGATTCTGTTTTTAATTTCATTTGGTAAAATTGGTTATTTTATTTTTACTTCTAATTTAGAATTCCTTTTAAAAAAAAAAGAGATTGATATATGAATAATTTAACATGCCCCAATTGCAACTCCAAAATGAGTAAAGTTATAGAGCCGGATATTACATTTGAGAGATGTTCTAATTGTAAAGGAACTTTTTTGGGCGAAGACGAATTAAATGGACTTATAACAGGGTTACCGGGCAATAATGAATATTGGCCAATTAACGAAGATGAGGTAAAAGATATTTTTCCTGTAAGAAAATGTCCAAAATGCTCCGGCAAAACTATGGAAAAGATAAGCATATTTTGTTATACGGATGTTATATTTGATTACTGTAAAAAATGTGAAGGTTTCTTTCTTGACGGAGGAGAAATAAATAAAATAAATAACGAGTTTACGGAGGATAAAATATCAGGGGAATACAGAGGTTATCTTAAAGGTTTTTTGGTTAGATTAGACAAAGTAAGTGATGTATGTTTTGGGTATTCTGATGGCAAAGCCGGCGATTTTAGGGCCGCTACAATTATAAAAATATCGATATTTTTTAATAATTCTTTCAATCTTGGCTTAAGA
>JAJCXQ010000282.1 GCA_029263355.1 Acidobacteriota bacterium
GCCACCAACGTCTTTGATCACTTCGACGCCGATTGGCTCTCGGCAGCGTTGCGACCGGAATCCAGAGATGAGCATGAGTGGCTCGGCGCCCGCCTCTTTGGATCGCAACCGCAGGATACCCGGATTGAGCTCAGCACCTACCGCGTCACGCCGGACTTGTCATCACGCCCTTTTCTCGTGATTCTGATTCGGTCCGTCACACCCGAGGAGTAGGAAACGCCTCGTTGGTGGAATCGGCCTACGAACGAAGCTGACGGGTGATCGACGCGTCTTTGATCTTATGATCATCAGCGAGCAAAAATGCCTTGCTCAGTATCGAACTGACCGGCCCTGAGGTCGAGTTGGGGAAGCTTTAGGGTCGGGGAGTTACTTGAATCGAAGGCACCCATCAAATGGTATTGCCAGCCGCAAACTTGGGCAATTGCCGCGAACTGATGCTGACGCAAGATGTGTGCTGCGAAGCGGTTTGTATATGTCCCAGTCTGGCACTCGGCGTCGGTCAGAATATAGATCTCGCGGTGAGCTTGTTTGAAGGGTTGGACCACGCCATATTGTTGCAGAATCTGCCTTGTCGAGCTGCAGCCGGGTACTTGGTTTGACGGAGCGCGCGCCAAGTCCTCAATCGCTGGCGGAAGCTCTTGTTGGCCTTCGCCCGCTCGCTAGAAGAGCTCGGTTGAGCGCGGACACGGCCAGAAGACCGACGATGGTTTTGACGAGCATCGAACTTCAGTCCTCTCGAGGATCGAAAAGAAAAAAGTATATGTGCTTTTTTTCGCCACATACGGGACAAGCCGGGAGCAAAGGAGACCTCATCGGCGGTCACTATGCCGCCATCCTCGGCTAAAGTAGGGGCTCGTGACGAGTAATAGACCCTGACAGTGATTCATGCCGGCGAGCCACTTGCACCCCATCGGCGCCCGCCTTCCAGCGCCGACTGAAACATATCGATGATGTCCCTTGATTCACGCCCAACGACCTCGCCTCAGCAAACGGCCGAAGTCACCAGCGCCGCGGTCGATGAGACGAGCTTCCTTCTCACGCTGCGGGGCGAGTGGCTGTTGGAAAGCGAGCGACCGCGAGTGGCGGACCTGCTGACGGAGCTCGACTCGATCGCTGGCTGCGAGCGCATCGCCTTCGACACCACCAAGCTCGGCGCCTGGGACAGTGGCCTAGTGACTTATCTCGTCGAGATCGAGCGGGAGGCCCGGGAACGTGACATCGCGGTGGATCATACCGGGCTTCCCGACGGTGCAAGGCGATTGGTCGAGCTAGCTTTCGCCGTGCCCGAACGTCAGGGAGCGCGGCGCGAAGAGCGGCGACAAGGGTTGATGTCCCGGATCGGCAACTCCACCTTGGAGGCCGTCCGCGCCGCTCAGGACTGGGTTCGGTTCGTCGGCGAGCTCACCTTGTCTTTTGGCCGGCTGTTGCGTGGCAAGGCGACCTACGAACGTTCCGATTTCTTCGCTACCGTCCAGGAAGTGAGCGTCGAGGCCCTGGGGATCGTCAGCCTCGTCGGCTTCCTAGTGGGTGTGATCCTCAGTTTTATCGGGGCGGTCCAGTTCGAAAGTTTTGGCGCCGGCATCTACACCGCCAACCTGGTGGGCCTAGGCATCGTGCGCGAGCTCGGCCCGATCATGGCCGGGATCATTATGGCTGGCCGCACCGGGGCCTCGTTCGCGGCCCACATTGGTACGATGAAAGTCAACGAGGAAATTGACGCTCTGCAGACTCTGGGAATCGATCCGATCGACTATCTGGTCATGCCCCGCGCCCTCGCCCTGATGTTGATGATGCCGCTCATCACGCTCTACGCCGACCTGATGGGGATCATCGGAGGGACCGTCGTCAGCGTCGCCATCCTCGACATCACACCGGTTCTCTTCGTCGAGCAGCTGCGTGAGGCGATCGGCATTGGCGACGTCCTCGGTGGGCTGTTCATGGCCTCGGTCTTCGGCGTCCTGGTGGCGCTGGCAGGCTGCCAACGCGGCATCGAATGCGGCACCAGCGCCCAGGCCGTCGGAGAAGCCACAACCTCGGCGGTAGTGACCAGCATCGTCGCGATCGTCGCCTCCTGCTCGGTATTGAATTTCATCTACACGGCCCTGGACATCTAACCCTTGAGAAGCCTGCAAACTCACATCACGATCCGAGATCTGACCTTGGCCTATGGTGATTTTGTCGTCCAGAGCGATCTCGACTTCACCATCGACCGCGGCGACGTCTTCATTATCATGGGTGGCAGCGGCTGCGGCAAAAGCAGCCTACTCAAGGTGTTGATGGGCCTCAAATCTCCCACTCGCGGTGATGTGTTATTCAACGGCCAAAGTTTTTGGCAGGACCCGGAAGCCGACCGCCAGGCGATGCTGCGCAAGTTCGGCGTGCTGTTTCAAAACGGTGCGCTGTGGAGCTCAAAAACCCTGGCGGAAAACGTCGCCCTGCCGCTCAGGGTCTACACCGAGCTGCCGCCAGCGGAGGTTCGCGACGTGTGCTCGCTGAAGTTGGCGCTGGTTGGGCTGGCCGGCTTCGAGGACTACTACCCGAGCGAAATCTCGGGCGGCATGCGCAAACGAGCCGCACTGGCGCGGGCGATCGCGCTCGACCCTGAAATCCTGTTCTTCGACGAGCCGTCGGCTGGCCTCGACCCAATCACCTCAAGGCGGCTCGACGACCTGATCCTGGAGTTGCGCGATAGCCTGGGAGCGACGATCGTGATCGTCACCCATGAGCTGGCGTCGATCTTCGCTGTCGGCAACAACTCGGTATTCCTCGACCCGGTGACCAAAACCATGCTGGCCACAGGCCCTCCGCAGGAGCTCCGCGACCACAGCTCAAATTTTGCCGTCCGTGACTTCCTGCAGCGCGGCACGGCCACCCAAGAGAACAACGTATGAGGCGCGATCGATGAGCAAGCAAGCGAACCCCGGCCTGATCGGCCTCTTCGTGATCGGTGCGGTGGGGTTGATGGCCGGCGCCGTGCTGCTTTTCGGCAGCGCCGGTTGGCTCAAGCAACCCGACCAATTCGTGACCTATTTCGAAGGCTCAGTGCTCGGGCTCGAAAGGGGCTCGTCGGTGTTCTTTCGCGGCGTGCCTGTGGGCAGTGTCGCCGAAGTCTTTGCTTCGGTGGAGCGTGACGCTCTCGAATTGGATGTCACCGTGATCTTGGAGATCGATCGCACGGCGGTACGGGATCCCTCCAATCTGGCACGCACTCAGCCGATCGAAGAGGTCATCGATATCCTGATCGCCAGAGGGCTACGCACCAAACTCATTATCCAGAGCGTGGTTGCTGGACAACTAGCAGTGAATCTCGATTTTTATCCCGACTCCCCGGCCGTATATCGGGCGCCGCCACATCTCGAACATCCCGAGATCCCGAGCGTCCCTTCGGACTTGCAACAAGTCCAGGAAGTGGCGGGAAAGCTGGTTGGCAGGATCGAAGATTTAGAGCTGGAAGAACTGATCGCCACCGCGATGCGGACCCTCGATAGCATCGAGCGTTTGGCCAGCTCCGAGAAGATCGCCAACATCCTGGCTGGCGCCGACACCCTGGTCAACTCGGAAGATACACAACAGCTGACAGGCGACTTGCGCTCGACGATCGCTCAGCTCGACGCCACCCTGGGTGATGCTCGACAGTTGCTCGCGCATACTGACGAGCGGATGGAGCCCTTGTTCGCGAAGCTCGATCCGCTGGTTGAGCAGCTCGGCCAGACCTTGGTCGAAGCTCAAGCGATCATGCAGGGGGTCCAAGACTTCACCAGCAAGGACTCCGAGCTGGTTTACCGCGCCATGTCGACACTCGAGGAGATGGAGAGCGCGATGCGCTCGATGCGCTTCTTCCTCGACTATTTGGAGCAACATCCCGAGGCCCTGCTGCGGGGCAAGGCGAAGCCGTAGAGAGGATGGACGGATGAGACACATCGGACCGAAACGCACGCTTCTTCTGCCCCTGGGATGTCTGGCGATAGGGTGTCTGGCGATGGTCGCCTGTCGCTCGTCACCACCGGTCCGTTATTACCTACTGAGCGTCGACCACAACCCACCGCCAGCAGCTGTCCAGGCTACTGACCTGGCCGTGGTTGTAGGACCGATCGGCTTGCCCGATTACCTCGATCGGCCCCAGATGGTCAGCCGTGAGGGCGCCACCGAGCTCGCCCTGTCGGAGCTGCACCGCTGGGCCGAGCCGTTGGAACGTCACTTCACCTCGGTGCTGGCCGAAAACGTAGCCGTGTATCTCGGATCGGACCGAGTGGATGTATTTCCAGAGTCTTCCACCGCTTCCGGCACACAGAGGCGGGTCAAGGGGACGGTAACTCGCTTCGACGCCGACGCGGACGGGCGCGCCGAGCTGATCATCCGCTGGCACGTCACCGATCACGAGGGGCTTGTTGTTGCGCCGGTTCGCCTCTCACGTTATGCCCAGGAGGCGACCGGTGTCGGTCACGCCGCAAAAGTGGATGCTCTGGCCGCAACCGTCGCCGCCTTCAGCCGCGACATCGTCGCGACTCTGAGGGATGGTCAAATAGCACCCTAGCGGACGGGCCTGGCAGCAATCCAGCGGCAATCCAGTGGCGATCCAGGCAAGCCTGGCAGTAGCGGACAGACATACCCGATACGTTTGAATCGCCGGCCTCCAGGCGTCGCGAGGCGGGCGCTTTTCCCCGATTCCCTCCTCCAAGGGTTTTGTTCTGGCCTCCAATCGATGCCTGTAAACCATTGAATCGATGCCACTTGACTCCCGAGTCTCGACATGGCACCGAGCTTGCGCTGAGGTTACAGCAGCAAAGCGAGCTAGCGAGCTCGTCCCTTACAACTGCTTGGAGAAAACCATGTGTCACACAACGAAACGCTCCAGATCCATTACCCCGAGCTTCATCACCGCAATCCTGGCCGCGAGCCTGATGTTCGTCATATCACCCCAGCAGGCACTGGCGACAACGTCGAGCGAGTACGCCTCGGACTGGTCGGTCAACAACGATGCCGACTGGACTCCCTTCCCCCCAAGTACCAGCCCTCTGGGCGCTCCAGACGATAGCTGCGCGGGGGTATCGACCCCCACTGGATCGTGGGCAGAGTTCACCTTCCCCGCCCTCGACATTCCGACCAGTGACACCATCAACGGCATCGAAGTGCGGTTCAAGTACAAGAGCGGCAGCACCAACACCGCTCAGCTCACCGACGGCAGCTCCCTGATAGGCGAACCGCAGACGGTATCTGCCTTGACTGGCTCCAACTGTTCCAGCACCGATTGGGTGAGTGCGGGCGGCTCTAGTGACGTGTGGACGACGTCTCTGACACCGTCGGATTTCAACTCCGGCACGATCGGCGTTCGGATCACCCAAGACGCCAACACGATCGATCTCGATTCCGTTGAGCTGATCGTCCACCACTAGCTCCGGTAGTCACCGCCGCTATCTGCGGGCCGCCATCAGCCCCGGCTTGCCAGCTCCGCCTAACATTCTCGCGCCAGCTCACCGAGCCGGCGCAGGGCACTCTCAACCACCGGCGACCAAGGCACGGCGCAGTTGAGCCGCAGGCAGTTTCGATAGCGGCCGGAAGCGGAGAGGATCGGGCCCGGGACAACACTGATACCTTCCGCCAGAGCGGCTCGATGAAGCGCAAAGGCATCCACCTCGGCGGGCATTTCGACCCACACTACGTAACCGCCGGTAGGTCGGGTGATCCGGGTACCCACGGGAAAACTCTCCCCGACCTCTGAGATCATGCGAGTAACGAGATCTTTGAAGCTGCGCCTGAGCCGGCGCAAATGGCGTTCCATACCGCCCCCCGCCAAATAATCCGCAATCACCAGTTGAGTGGGGGTCGCGGTCGCTACCGTGGTCGCAACTTTCTGACGGATCACTTGCTGACGGTAACGCCCTGGTGCGATCCAACCCACTCGCAGGCCGGGGGCCAGGATCTTGCTGAACGACGACAGCAAGAGGACATTGCTGTCTTCAGGGCTACCATTCGACACCTCATGATCGAACGACTGGATGCTCAGCGGTCGTGGTCCGTCATGAGCTAATTCGCCATAGGTGTCGTCTTCGATCAATGGCACGCGCGCCTCGCGCAACATCTCCGCCAAACGGCGACGATCCTCGTCCGGCATCCGATGGCCGAGGGGATTGCCAAAGCTCGACACCAGCAGAACGGCGGCCAGTTGCTGCTCCTTCAGCGTGGCGCCGAGCGCTTCGAGACACATGCCCCGGCGCGGATCAGTGGCGATCTCAAAAGCTTTGAGATGAAGGCTCTCCAAGACCTGTAGGAAGCCGTGATAGGTCGGCGTCTCGATCGCCACGGTGTCCCCTGGCTTGGCGACCGCGCGCAGCGCCAATGAAATCGCTTCTTGCGCACCGGTGGTGACGATCAGATCATTGGCGGTCAGTGCACAGCCCGCGGACATCGCCAGGCGGGCGATCTGGTGACGGAGCTCGGGTCGCCCCGGGACGGTGTCGTAGGACTGGCAAGCGATCGGCTCGCGACGCACGGCTCGCGCCAATAGCGTATTGAGTCGTCCGATCGGCAGGAATTCCGGCGCCGGCACAGCCGCTCCGAACGGCACCATCTGCCCGGCATGGCTCGCTTCCTCGGCGAGAATCTCGACCAATGCGGTGGTATCCAGAGTGGATGCGTGGCGGCATGTGGCGGTGCGTACCGGCTCCGGCGGCGCGGCGCCTGCGCTGAGCCGAACATAGTGGCCACTCTGCGGGCGCACTTCGACCAATCCTCGGTCTTCGAGCACACGGTAGGCCTCCATCACCGTGGTGACACTGACCCGCAATCGACGACTGGTAGATCGTAACGATGGGATCCGAGAACCCGGCGCTAAAGTTCCCTGGACGATCAAACCGGCGATGTCGTCGGCGACCAGCCGGTACCGAGGTGCTTCGTTCGCGGGTCTGTTGACGGTTGAGGTTGACGGTGAGCCCATGATCCAAACAGTTTAGGACACAGCAAACTGTTATGCAAACAATCAGCGTTTTCTGTATCTGTTCCTGCCGATTGATCGATGTCACAGTGAGTCATCATGAAGAACATCACCTCCCTCTCATCCGTTGACTCCGGCTCCAAACTGACGCTTCCGGTGCTGTTTGCCTTCGCTGCGATCTACCTCATTTGGGGTTCTACCTACCTTGTCATTCGCTATGCAATCGAGACCATTCCGCCCTTCTTGATGTCGGGCACACGATTCTTGATCGCTGGCGGGTTACTCTTCGCTCTATTACGCTGGCGCGGTGTCGCCAGGCCGACCTGGTCGCAGTGGCGAGCGACAGCGATTCTAGGCATCTTGATGATGTGCGGCGGCAACGGTCTGGTGACCTGGGCCGAGCAAACCGTCCCCTCAGCTTTGGCCGCCCTCCTCGTCACCACCGTCCCGTTGTGGATGGTCACACTCGATACATTGTTTTTCGGCGGCCCCAGACCAGGTTGGCGCGTCATCCTGGGCCTCGGTCTGGGACTCCTCGGGGTGGGTTTGCTGATCGGCCCAGCCGACGGTGCGGTCGAACCGATCGGCGCCGCGGTGCTGATCACGGCGACCTTTCTGTGGGCGATAGGTTCACTGCGCGCACGTTCAGCTGCGGTTCCAGAATCGCCCTGGATGACCGCCGCTCTGCAGATGATTGGCGGTGGCGCAGTGCTGGTGACCCTCGCCCTGTTCACCGGTGAATGGCAACAAGTTGATCTGAGTGCAATTTCCGGCCGTTCCCTTGCGGCGTTCGCCTACCTGATCGTCTTCGGCTCGATCATCGCTCTATCAGCCTACGTTTATCTGCTGCGCGAGACCACCGCGGCATCGGTTGCAACCTATGCGTTTGTCAACCCGGTCATCGCTTTGTTCCTCGGTTGGTTGGTCGGCGAGCCTCTGAATGGACGCTCGCTGATCGGGGCTACCTTAGTGATCGGAGCGGTCGCGTTTCTCCACTGGAACCGCATCAGTCAACCGTCTGGCGAGAAATCGATCCCAAGGGAAGGCGCGGTCATGCACCAGCAAGACGGAGTTGATCCGTCGAGAAAAACCAAGCAGCCCTGGCGAAGCGCCGCTTGAGGAGCTTCGCGACGCCGTCAATCCCACTCGCCGCGGTATTCGCAGCACGAATCGTTGCGGTGAATACAGCGTGTCTTTTCCATCCGCAGGGTCGGCGCTCCGCTCGACCGTCCCATCGCCTCGAGGTAACCACTGATCATCCAACAATGAGCGGGTGAGATAGTTGGAAAACCACGCAAGCCCATGGTGCCGGTCTTGGGGCCGCTATCGGCCAGAAAAACCTCCCCGGTATCGCAGTGACGGCCCCAGAGGAAACTGCCCCAGGAGCCAAAGCCGCGATGCACCAACCCTTCGACGCTCGAGAAGACCGACAGGATCTTGAGCACCGAACCGGCATCGTGCGCCAGCCCCCAGCGCCCGAAATCCAACAAAGGATCGCTGTGCTCCAAACCCGGCCAGACCTTGATGGTCTCGAGCATGCCCGCGTAGGCGCTGTAGGGGTACCATCCTCGGCTGCGAATGGTCTTGACGAGGACTCGACGATCACTTTCGGCCAAGTTGGCGATCAGTGCACCGGGTCCGTCAGCTCCTGCCAGAACCTTCGAGTACTTGAGGACGCCAAGCAGCGCCCGACCACTGATCTGCACCGCCGCCACTATGTAAGCCCCTACTTCAAGAAATACGTGCTGCCAGGCAGACGAACCCGGCATGCGTAAACTACCACGCATCAATACATTACAAAAAGAGCCAAGCTTCTGCACAGTAGGATTTGCAGTCAGCGGTACCGGCTTGCGCTACCGATCCACGAATCCCAGAACAAGCCTGGCCGGACATTTGACCCCTAGACGAGCCGACCCGCCGCTCAAAAGCTACTCGAGCGGCGGACGAGCACCAGGTCCATCTGCCTGGCGTGCGACAAGTCAAGCCGCTTCAGTCGCTTCTGAGCGCCACCAGAGGATCGACCCGCGATGCCCGCCTCGCTGGCAGGTAACACGCCGCAAGCCCAACCAGCACCATCAACCCGGACACTTCCAGGTAGGTGCCAACATCGAACGCCTCGACCCCGAACAACAGACTGCCCAAAGCCTGCGACGCCACCAGGGCGATTACCGCGCCGATCACGATGCCGACCGCCAGGACCCATGCGCCCTGGCCGACAATCATCAGTCGCACACGGCTCGCCGCCGCCCCCAAGGCCATACGCAGGCCGATCTCGCGGGTGCGCTCGGCGACCGCGAAGGACAACACGCCGTAGAGACCGACCACGCCCAAGATCAGGGCCAATACCGAGGCGATGCCGAGGGTCAGAGTGGTGAAGCGGAGTTGTAACATCGAGTCGGCCGCCAAGCCTTCCATGGTGTACATACGGTACATGGGGGCAGTCGGCGCAACGTCGCGGACCAGCGCCCGGATCTCGCTGGCAATCGCGTCGGCCCGCGCGGTCTTCACGACGTAGCCTGGGGACGAAAGCACTCGGCTGTTCTCCGGATCCTGTCCGACCAAAGGAAAGTAGACCATTGGCTCCGGCGCCTGCCGAAAGCCGTATTGCAAGACATCATCGACGACCCCGACAACCGTCTCCCAAGTTTCGTGGTCCTGCATCTGGAGACGCTGCCCAATCGGGTCGGCGCCGGGCCACATGAGGTCCGCTGCCGAGCGACGGACGACCACGTCGCCACGCTGTGAGACCTGATCATCCGCAGATAGAGCTC
>JAJCXQ010000283.1 GCA_029263355.1 Acidobacteriota bacterium
ATCCTCGGCGAGGTCACCGACCCAGGCGGCGAGTTGAAAATGGCACGGCCGGCCGATGGGCAGTTGTTGATTAGCACCAAGAACCGCGATCAACTGCTGCGCGAGATGGATTCCGGGGCCAAGTTCATGCGCCGCGCCGCCATCGTCTGCGGCGTGCTCGGCCTTTTGCTGCTGATCCTGTAGGCGCTCAACACGTCGAGCTCTCGAGCACTTCGGCCAGCACATCGACCCCGGCAGTGATCTCCTCGGAAGTGACCGCTGAATAGCCGATCAGTAGTCCGGAGCGTGGCTCGCCGAGGTAATAACGTGACAATGCCGATACTTCGATGCCGCGCTCGGCGGCCCGTCGCGCGACCGCCTGATCGTCGAGCCCTTTTGGCAGTTCGACGACGAGGTGCATTCCCGCCGGGTGTGACTTGACGGTGAGGCGGTCTGCCAAGCGGTGCTCGAGGGCATCGAGTAGAGCTTGCCGACGATCGCGATAGATCGAACGCATCCGCCGGATGTGGCTCGCAAAGTGGCCTCCCTCCATGAAATCGCTGAGCACAACCTGTGGCAAGGTCGGCGAGTGACGATCGACAAAGGCGCGGGCCGCCACCAACGCTTCGACCAAGCCGTGGGGCGCGACAATGTAAGCCAACCGCAGGGATGGGAAAACGACCTTGGTAAAGGTGCCAATATAGATCACTCGACCAGAGCGGTCGAGCCCCTGGAGAGCCGCCAACGGCGGGCCGACAAAACGGAACTCGCTGTCGTAATCGTCTTCGAGAATCCAAGCATCACGCTCTTCGGCCCAGTCTAGGAGCTCGAGACGCCGAGCCAGACTCATCGTGACTCCGGCCGGGAATTGATGCGACGGCGTCACCGACACTAACCGAGCGTCGTCTGCCAGCCGTCGACCGTCCGCCACCCGCAGCCCCTCCTCGTCGACCGGCACCGGAACGATCCTCGCCCCGGCAGCGACGAGCGCACCGCGAGCGCCGAGATAGCCAGGCTCCTCGAGCCATGCAGCGTCTCCCGGATCCATCAGCACCCGTGAGGCAACATCGAGAGCTTGTTGGGAGCTCGACACCACAATCACCTGGTCGGCATCACAGCTCACTCCTCGGCCGGCGGTAAGATAGGCCGCGATCGACTCTCGCAGGGGACGATAGCCGGCTGGATCGCCGTAACATAGATGGGCGCGATCGAGATCGCGACTACGTCGCATCCAGAGGCGATGCCAGGTTGTCCAGGGAAACTCGTCAAGGGCCGGCATACCGACGGCAAAGGGCCTCACCTCGGTCGAATCACGCCCGATCGGGGTCGACCGGATACGCTCACCGCGACGCGACAAACGCGGTGTGGCGAGGTCCGCCCGGCGCTCGCGGGTCGCCGGCCAACGCGGCGATTCCCAGTCGTCGGGGATATCCGCCGCAACATAGGTCCCGTCGCCAACTCGGCTGATGAGGTACCCCTCGGCGACCAAATGCTCAACCGCCACCAGCACGGTATTACGAGACAGCGCCAGATCCGTCGCCAGCGCCCGGGTCGAGGGCAAACGCGCCCCCCGCGCCAAAGTGCCGTCGAGAATCAGCTCGCGAATCCGCAGGTATACCTGCCGGAACAGCGGCATCCGCTCCTCGGGATCATTCGCCAGGTCTGTCACCAGAGTGCCGAGCCAGGCGCCGCGTGCTTCCTTGCCGATGACCTTCTCCTCACCAAATGGTCGGGAGATCTTACACCTTCGCGGTAACCCACGAGGCCATTTCTGCCCCCAATGGAGTTCTGGCAGGGACGTCACTCGTCGGAGACGATATCCCCGTCACGCAGCCGGATCTGGCGCCGCGCATGCTCGGCCACGTCGTCCTCATGCGTCACCAAGACGACCGTCGTTCCAGCTCGCGACAGCTCGTCGAAGAGGGTGATGATCTCTTCCGAAGTCTTCGAATCGAGATTGCCGGTCGGCTCGTCGGCGAGGACCAAAGACGGTTCGTTGACCAGGGCACGAGCGATGGCCAAGCGCTGGCATTGACCGCCGGACAGCTCGTTGGGCCGATGATCCAGACGATCTCCCAAACCGACCCGGCGCAAAGCCTTCGCCGCTTTTTCCTGTCGGTCTCCACGATCGAGCCCGGCATAAAGCAACGGCAGGGCAACATTGGTCACCGCGTCGGCTCGCGGCAGCAAGTTGAAGCTCTGGAAGACGAAGCCGATCTCGCGATTTCGGATTCCAGCCAGCTGGTCGTCGTCGAGCTCGTGGACGGTGGTGCCGGCAAGCTCATAGGTTCCTCCGGTGGGGGTGTCCAAGCAGCCGACAATATTCATCAGGGTCGACTTACCGCTGCCCGACGGCCCCATGATGGCCACATACTCACCGCGGGCGATCTCCAGATCGACACCGGCCAAGGCTTGCACCTCTCCGCCCCCCATGCGATAGATCCGCTCGACCTGCTGTAACCGGATCAGCGGCGTCGAGGCTTTGCCATTCGCAGAGTACGGTTCGCTGTCTGCTGGATTCGCCATTGAGCTCTACCTCCTCGATCATCGCCACGGCTGACTCGGCTGACATCAAGCTAGCAAATCGGAGCACCCACACACAATGCGGGCGGTCGAAGAAACCTCTCCGACGATGTTGGAAGATGGGAGCCGCAGAGTCAACCCGTGCGGCCTATCCGGGGCTTCTCTGAAAACGCCCGGCTTCGCGCGCCTATTTTCTCAAGCAACATGCAAAAAAATAACCAAGAAACTCATCAACTCGAACAGAATTCGGCACAATGAACAGGAAATAGATGGCAAAATGCAATTCCGAGCCTGTCTTCATATTGACAACATAGCATATTCAAGCTATACTTATAGATACATCTGGCTTGTCGTGGTCACTGCTAGTCACACGTACAGCTAGTCACAAGAATAGTCCATTACAAAAATATCGTGATGCTTCTCGAGGTCGTGCCCGTCACGTAACAGGAACGCTTTGCGTGAAAGGAGTCGACCATGAAATCTCTCGAGCTTACTGTCTCCGTCTGCAAGACGAACCGATCGCATCGGTGTTGCAATGGAACATGGAAGCAACTGAGGGATGATCATGAACAGCCGCCCTCCTGAGTCACGCCAACAGGACCGCGAGATCGACAGCTGCGGTGTCGGTTTCATCGCTGATATCCAGGGACGTCGCCGCCATCGGATCCTCGAGATGGCGCTCGAGGCCCTTTCCAACCTCGGCCACCGCGGCGCGGTCAGCGCCGATGGGCGCAGCGGAGATGGCGTTGGAGTGCTCACCCAGGTTCCCGAGCGCTTCTTCAGCCGCTATCTCCAAGACCTCGGACAGGATCCCGTTGCGCCGGGACATCTGGCCGTCGGCGTCTTTTTCTGGCAGCCTGGCACAGGCTCCGAGCGACGCCCTGTGATCACTCACGAGATCGCCCGCAGAGATCTCGAAGTTGCCGCTTGGCGCGAGGTGCCGATCGACGACAACGTATTAGGTGACAGTGCACGGAAAGATCGCCCGGCCATCTGGCAAGTCTTGATCCGACGACCTGCCGGGCTGAGCGCCGACGACTTCGAACGTCTGCTCTACCTGACTCGACGCCGTCTCGAGCGTTCCTTCCGCGAGGCGGGACACGACGATCTTCGGGTCGTCTCGCTGTCACATCGAACCTTGGTCTACAAGGGCATGTGCCTGGCTCCAGCGCTGGCCGATTTGTATCCTGATCTCGCGGAGTCAGACTTCACAACGTCGCTGGCGCTGTTTCATCAGCGCTTCAGCACCAACACGCGACCGAGTTGGCCGTTGGCGCAGCCTTTCCGGCTCCTGGCCCACAACGGCGAGATCAATACGATCCAGGGCAACGCCAACTGGCTGGCAGCCCGGGAACGTGAGCTGACCAGTTCGTTGTGGGGCGACCAGATCAGTGAATTCCTACCGATCCTCGATGATCGCGGCAGCGACTCGGCGATGCTCGACAACGCGCTCGAGCTGCTGGTGATGTTCGGGCGTGATCCGCTCCACGCCATGATGATGATGATCCCGGAAGCCCCCGAGACCGAAGTCGAAACGGACGATCCTCGGGATCCGCGGCTGCGAGCCTTCTACGACTACCACTCCACTTTGATGGAGCCTTGGGACGGTCCAGCCGCGGTGGTGTTCTCCGACGGACGTTACGCCGCCGCGATCCTCGACCGCAACGGCCTACGGCCGCAGAGATATTGGATCACCGACGACGACATCGTGATTCTCGGCTCGGAGACCGGACTCGTCGATCTGCCGGAAGAAGCCATCCGCCACAAGGGACGGCTCGGACCGGGGGAGATCCTGGCGGTGGACACCCGTGCCCGCAAGCTGCTCTCCAACGACCAAATCAAACACGACTACGCCCGTCGTCAGCCTTATGATGACTGGGTGCGCCAGCATCTGACCACCGCCCCGGCAGTCACGTTGGAAGCACCACCGCCGGAAGACGACGAGCTCAGCTTGTTGCGCCTCCAGCGCACCTTCGGCTACAGCCGCGAGGCCTACGAACGTATTCTCGAGCCGATGATGCTCGAGGGGCGCCAGCCGGTTGGCTCAATGGGCAACGACACCCCACCGGCCGTCCTCTCCCACAAACCACAGCTGCTCTACAGCTACTTCAAACAACGATTCGCTCAAGTCACCAATCCGCCGATCGACTCGCTGCGCGAACGCTCAGCTTTCTCCCTCGAGACCATGGCCGGCGCTTGGGGATCGATTCTCGGCGAGCGGCCGGAGGCAGCCCGATTGGTGCGGATGCCCTCACCGATCCTCGACCGTGCGCAGTTCGACTGGCTACTGGCGGTGGACGATCCACACCTGCGTCACGCCACCATCGACACCCTCTTCAGAACCGAAGACGGCGGCGACGGTTTGCGTCTCGCGGTCGAGACGCTGTGTCACGAAGTGGAGCGCGCCACCGATGCGGGCGCCTCGTTGATCATCCTCTCGGATCGCGGCACTGATCCAGAGCATGCACCGATTCCCATGCTGCTGGCCACCGCCGCGGTCCATCACCACTTGATCCGACGCCGCAAACGTATGCAAGTCTCCTTGATCTGCGACACTGGAGAGCCCCGGGAAGATCATCACTTCGCCTGCCTGATCGGCTACGGCGCAACCTTGATCCACCCCTATCTGGTCTATCGCAGTCTGGCTCATCTTGCCCGCGACCGCGACCTGCGGCCTGAGACGGCGGTCACCAACTACCGACACGCCCTCGAGGAAGGGCTGCTCAAGATCATGGCCAAACTCGGCGTTGGCCCAGTCTCCAGCTACCAAGGCGCTCAGCTGTTCGAAGCACTGGGGCTCGACGACGACTTGATCGAGAGCTGCTTCACCGGCACTCCGAGCCGCATCGGCGGCGTGAGCTGGAATCGCATCGCTGGCAGCGCTGCGACGTTTCATCGTGAGGCTTTCCCGGAGGTGAGCGCTGATCCCGAGACTCGCCAGCAGGCGAGCCAGCGCGACGACCGCTTGCCCGAGCGTGGGCACTTTCGTTTCCGCAGAGATGGCGAGTACCACGCCCTAAATCCACAAGTATTCACATCCCTGCACCGGGCGGCGCGACAACCAGGCAACAAAACTTTCCGAAGCTTCGCGGCTCACATCGACGACGGCCCGCCGGCCAACCTCCGAGACCTGCTGGATTGGAAACGCACCGACTCTCCTCTATTGCTCGCCGAAGTTGAGCCCGCCGAATCCATCGTTCGTCGATTCTCGACCGCCGCCATGAGCTTAGGCGCCTTGTCTCCTGAGGCGCACGAAGTGTTGAGCATCGCCATGAACCGCCTGGGTGGGCGCAGCAACTCGGGCGAGGGCGGCGAAGATCCACGACGTTTTGAACCCTACACGGAGGATCGACGCCCGACGTTCCTCGGCCGCTGGCAACCCGGGGAAGGCGACCTGGGACTGAGCACGATCAAACAGATCGCTTCGGGCCGATTCGGTGTCACCGCTCACTACCTGGTATCGGCCAGCCAACTCGAGATCAAGATGGCTCAGGGCTCGAAGCCAGGGGAAGGGGGGCAGATTCCGGGCAACAAAGTGACGGCGGAGATTGCGGCTCTGCGTCGTTCGGCGCCGGGGGTTGCCCTGATCTCGCCACCGCCACATCACGACATCTACTCGATCGAAGATCTGGCCCAACTGATCTACGATCTCGGCCGGGTCAATCCCCGCGCCCGGATCAGCGTCAAACTGGTGGCTGGAGCGGGGATCGGCACCATCGCTGCCGGGGTCGTCAAGTCGTACGCCGATGTGATTCAGATCTCAGGAGATAGCGGCGGTACCGGGTCCTCGCCGTTGTCGTCGATCAAACATGCCGGCATGCCGTGGGAGCTCGGTTTGTCGGAGACGCAACGGGTCCTGGTGCAATCCGATCTGCGTGACCGCGTGACCCTGCGGGTCGACGGCGGCCTCAAAACCGGCCGCGACATCGTGCTGGCGACGCTGCTCGGCGCCGACGAATTCGGCTTCGGGACGATGCCCCTAATCGCTATGGGTTGCGTCATGGCCCGCCAATGTCATCTCAACACCTGCCCGGTGGGCATCGCCACCCAGCGCGAGGATCTGCGCGGCAAATTCGCGGGTTCACCCGAACATGTCATCAACTACCTGCTGGGCGTCGCCGAACAAGTGCGAACGATCCTGGCCGAGATTGGCGTCCGCCGCCTCGGTGACATCATCGGTCGAGTCGACCTGCTCACTCGCCGACACCGGTCGGATCCGCAGTGCGACCGCATCGACTTGTCTGAGCTGCTGAGCGACCCGGATCCGGACGGGTTCCGCCCCCGCCGACGTCGCCGTGAGCGTAACGTTCGTCCCGCGCCACGTCCGCCGCTCGACGAACAGATCTTGCGTGATACCAGCCAGAGTGTGATCGCTCTCTGTGCGTCTAGCCAGCCACCAACCGAGGAACCGCCGCGTCACACTTACACCATCCGCAATCGTGATCGCACCGTCGGAGGCCGAGTGTCCGGCGAAATCGCGCGCCACACCCAGGGTCGCGGCCTAGAGCCGGGCAGCATCCGGCTCGACTTTCACGGCGTCGCCGGCCAGAGCTTTGGGGCTTTCTTGGTGCGTGGTGTGCACCTGCGTTTGATCGGTGAAGCTCAGGACTATGTCGGCAAGAGTATGTCGGGAGGTGAGATCATCCTGGCGCCACCGGCGTCCTTGGCCCGAACCGGCCAGCAGCAGGTGATTGCCGGCAACACCCTCTTGTATGGCGCCACCGGCGGCAGTTGTTTTCTCGCCGGTCAGGTCGGCGAACGGTTCGCGGTCCGCAACTCCGGCGCCGTGGCGGTTGTCGAAGGCTGCGGCGACCACGGCTGCGAATATATGACCGGCGGCGTGGTGGTAGTGCTCGGCCCCACCGGCCGCAACTTCGGAGCCGGCATGAGTGGCGGCGTCGCTTACGTCGAGGACCGCGAGGGTCACTTTCGGCATCGAGTCAATCCAGAGATGGTGGACGTCGAGCCCTTGACTGAGGGGGATGATCGAGCGAACCTGCAGCAACTGGTCAAGCGCCACGCCGAGGCCACCGGCTCGCGGGTTGCGACGGATCTGCTGGCGTCATGGGACACCGCGATCGACGGTTTCCAGAAGGTTTCCCCGCGCCAGCCCGAGCCAGCCGCCGATCTGCTCGTCTCGACGGGTGTCACGTCCAGCAGCGAGGAAGTCGCGGCGATCTAGCAGTCCAAGTATGATCCTCTGCCGGCCGCGCTGGTGGGCTGCGTAGCTCGCCCGTGCTCGCTCCACCAACGCGACCTCGACGGCCTCAGATCGCTGTTTTCTGGACGGATCTATCTAACGATCTAGCCATCCAACAACGCCGAGACATCGAACTCCTGGCCGAACTCGGGCACAAAAGTTTGCATCGAATGTTGTGCCCGCCGTGCCTGTTCCTGCAGCGCGGCCCCCAGGGCCTCGGCCCGATCCGGCCGGCCGTGCACCATGAAGGCGATTTTGGGGGGCTCGGGGGCGCTGGCCACCCAGTCGAGCAACCCCTGCCGGTCGGCATGCCCGGACAAACCATGGATCTGCACGTTGCGACAACGCAACTTGATGTGTTGTCCGTGGACTTTGACGGTATCCCGGCCCTCGGCGATGGCGCGCCCACGGGTGCCCTCCGCCTGGTAGCCGACCAGCATCACCATGTTGCGAGGATCCGGCGCCAATCGTTTCAGGTGGTGCAATACCCGGCCGCCGGACAACATACCGCTCGACGAGATCAGGATTCGCGGCCCGGACAGCTTGTTGAGCTCCATGGACTCCGCGGTCGTACGATGCAACCGTACGTTCTCCGGGAACAATTTCAAGCGACCATCCTCGTAGACATCGGCATCGATGTTGCGGGGATCCAAAAATCGGCTGTAGATTCGAGTCGCCTTGAAGGCCATTGGGCTATCGATGTGGATTGGCACTTCCGGTAGCTGGCCGGTTTTCATCAAGCGACGCAGCACCAGGGTGATCTGCTGCGAGCGACCGACAGCAAAGGCGGGGATGAGGATGGTGCCGCCTTGATCCAGGGTTTCCTTGAACGGCACCCGGATCTGGTCGATGATCGGTGTCGTCGGATGCAGCTTGGTGCCATAGGTCGACTCGATGATCAACACGTCGCACTTCGGGAGCGGACGCGGATCGAGGTGCAGTGGCATGTCGTGACGGCCGATGTCGCCCGAAAACACGAGGCAGATCTCCCGCCCTCCGAGCTCCATCCGCATCTCGATGAAAGCCGATCCCAGGAGATGGCCCGAGTTCAAGAACCGTGCTCTCAGCTTGGTTTCGGGCTCGAGATCCAGCCATTGGTTGTAACGCAACACCCGCCGCAGCTCGAGGGCGCGACGGGCGTCCGCTGCGGTGTAGAGCGGCAGGGCCGGATGATGTTTGGAGTAGCCCTTACGGTTGGCGTGACGGGCGTCTTCTTCCTGGATCTTGGCCGAATCGAGCAGCATCAGCTCAGCCAGCTCATAGGCTGCCGGCGTGCAATACACCGGTGCGTCGAGCCCCAATTTCACTAGCCGCGGCAGATACCCCACATGATCGATGTGGGTGTGGCTGAGCAACATGTGATGGACCATACTGGGCTCGAATCCTGGCGATTCCCAATTCTTGAGTCGCAGTTTCTTGAGACCCTGGAACAGCCCGGCATCGAGCAGCACACGGGTTTTTCCGGCATGGACCAAGTGGCGAGATCCGGTGACGGTACCCGCCGCACCGTGGAAGGAGAGACGAAGTGATTCAGACACGTTGGGGATGACCTCCCGACCCCGCCGCACGTTCAGGGCGGGCTCTACCTAGCGTTAGATGTACTCGCGAGGTTAGCACGCGAGGACACCCAAGCGGACAAGTCGCCAGACTCGAAGCCGTCGGCGAACATCACGACAACTTGGTCTCCCCCGATATCCCACTCACCTACCGGCCGCGCCTCATCGTCGATGTCGACCAAAGTGATCGACGCCAGATCTTCGCCGCGACCACGGGCGCAGCTGTCCCCGACCAGCAGATGGAGGTCGCCGATCGTACTATCGACGTATTGCGGCAAACAAACCCGTGACCTTTGATCGCCGCCGGACAACGCCTGCCAGGTCGCAAAGTTGGTCTCCACGCCGTTGGTCCATTCCCAGGTCCCGTCACCGTCGAAGACGTTGGAGTCCATATCCAACCCGGATGGAGCGTAGGTCATCTGGACGTTGCGCTCACCCGTATCGAGCCCACTCACGGCGTTGTTCTTGATCACATAGTTTTGCTGCGGCTGGGCAGGATCTCCGAAACCGTCGATCTCACCGATAGCGATCGCAGCCCACCGACGAATTTCGCCATCGCAAGTGTTGTTGGCGATCACGATCTCCCCCGGCGGCGCAGCAACTTGATTGCCGGCCAGCGACCAGATACACGTCTCCCACGGCACCCCGGAAGTCGACAGGAAGTTGTTGGTGATCGTCACCGAGCCCACCGTCTCGCCCGCCACATCACCCTCTCCCGCCCCAACGTTGGGCCGCAGGATCTGCAGTCCAGCGTTGCCGAAGCCCCACTCAGTGTAGGTGTTGCGTGCGATATTGCGATCAAAGACAACGTTGTCTACCGGCCGGGCGTCACCATCGTCGCAAAAACCGGCGGAGGTCGGCTGCACGGCCATCACCACCGAGGCGTCGATGATCTCGTTGTTGCGTACTGTCCAGTCCTGGCTGCATTGACCGATCACCAGGAAGGGTGCGCCGTGACCGCCGCTGGGATTGGGCTCCCAGCTGTCTACATTGGCGTCCCAGATCGAATCCAGGATCTCGAGGCCCGAAATGTAACCCCAGATCTTGAACCCCGGCCACCCGGCCAACGAGCCACAATCCGAGAAGTCGCAACTGTGGGTCGTGCGGGTCACGTTCTGCCAACGGATCGGTCCTTCGTCGGTGCCGCTGTCCGGCCCTGCGCCGCGCGCAAACCAGCCACCGTTATCGGCGAAGAGGAGATTCGAGAAGTTGGTCCAGTGCAGCCCTGAGTTGAAGAGGTCAATGGCGAAATCCTCACCGTCGCCGCGCCGGTCTTGATTGATCGAGTAGAGCTCGAGATCGTGGTAGTAGACGTAATTCAGCCCGTTGCCGCTCGGCCCGTGGATGACAAATCCGGAATCGTCACCCGGGGTGTAACGACCGTAGTTGCGGATCTCGAGATGGCCAATCTCGAGATAATCGTGCCTGTCGTCGAGACTGAAGACCCGCGCCAAACCGGCCGCCACGCCATCGCCGGTGCCGTCGAGCACCGCGATGTCGTCACCGTCGAAGGGTGGATAAGCGCCGTCGTCGTCAAAGTCCCAACCGACCAACATGGTTGGGTTGCGGGGAAACAGCCAGTCGCGGTCTTGGCTGCCGGTCCGCGCCACCGAATAGGTGCCGGCAAGCCCTGAGCTTCCAGGTGAGATGAACTCCTCGGTGGTCGCTGTGCCCCGAAAGCAGATGATGTCCTCAGCGCCGTCACCGGGACCATCAACCGAGCTCCAGGCATGTTGAATCGTCCGGTAGGGGTTGAGTGGGCTACCGGAGCCGGAGAGGTCGCTGCCGTTGTCGGCATCAACGTAGGTCAAGTCTTCGGCCACTTTGTCCCCATCGGGATCGGCGGTAACACCGTCGCAGACGTCACAATCCTCCGGTTCTCCGACAATGCCGTTGCGGTTCATGTCGAAGCCGCAGGCTCGCGCTTCGTAGCCGCGAGGAAGGGCGATCGCCGGTGACACGGCCAGCATCAAAACGATCGCGCTGGCGAGCCCCACGCTGGCGAGCCCCAGCTGGGCGAACCCGAGCAAGCTTCTCATTCGGGAGCGTGGATGATGATCACACATGACTTTCCAGTAACTTTTCCAGCCTGGCCTGACGCCCTGAGATTTATCGATATTTCCGTATATCTTACCACGCGCACCGCCGCATGATTGTGTTGACCGCAGACTAGCTGCCTGGCATTACGGTGCACGTTACGATATCCCTACGCCACTCCCCTCTCCGATCCCCACCGATCCTGGTCATACAGGATAAACTCGCCTCTCGTATCGCAAAGACCATCTTTCACTGAGAGAGAACCCGCTATGAAACACCTGATCGCAGTTTGCCTCCTTGCCACCCTCGCCGTCCCGAACGCTTTCGCTGAAGGTGACACTCCCCGTGTCGCGATCGACACCAGCAAAGGCCAAATCGTCGTCGAGCTATTCGCCGACGAAGCGCCTGGCACCGTCAAGAATTTCCTCAGCTACGTTGAATCCGGCTTCTTTGACGGCACAATTTTTCACCGTGTCATCCCCGGCTTCATGGTTCAAGGCGGCGGTTTCACCCCCGACCTGAAAAAGAAGAACACCGAAGCACCGATTCAGAACGAGGCCAACAACGGTGTGAAGAATGAGCGCGGAACGCTCGCGATGGCCCGCACTGGCGATCCCCACAGTGCAACCGCCCAGTTCTTCATCAATGTGGTGGACAACGCCAATCTCGATCACACTGAAGAAAGCCCGAGAGGTTGGGGTTACGCGGTCTTTGGAAAAGTTGTCCAGGGTATGGACGTCGTTGACGCCATTGTCGCGGTGCCGACCACCCGCAAGGGTATGCAGGCCAACTTGCCGGTCGACACCATCTCGATCGAGGTTGCATCGGTCCTCGACGCCCAAGACTGAAGCACGGACGCGCCGGGAGGGATAACAAGCGTGCTTCACTTCAAGGTCGACAACCTACTCAACCGTATGTTGTCGGCGAGCAGCAACGTCTCGGATCTCAACCTGTCCGCGGGTCGACCCCCTCAGATCGAGGTCGATGGTCGGCTACGGCCGGTCGAGGTCCGCGGCTTGCCGATGCTCAAGCCGTTTCATACCGAGGTCATCGCCATGGCCCTGATGGGCGGGCGCAAAAAGCACCTCGACGACCTTGCCGCGAGAGGCTCCGTCGACCTCTCCTACGCCATTCCCGGTGTCACCCGCTTTCGGGTCAACATCTTCTTCCAGCGTGGGTCTCTAGCGGCAGTTCTACGGGTCATCCCCCAAAAAGTGCCCTCCCTCGACCAGCTCAATCTGCCGAAAGAGCTGCGCAACATCGCCAAGCTCAAGAACGGTATCGTGCTGGTCACTGGCCCCACCGGCTCCGGCAAGTCGACGACCCTGGCGGCGGTCATTCACGAGATCAACCAGCATCAACCGGTCCACATTGTCACCATCGAAGATCCGATCGAGTACCTTCATCCCAACCTCGCAGCGACCGTCAATCAGCGCGAGGTGGGCAGCGACGCACCGAGCTTCAGCCTCGCCCTGCGGGCCGCTCTACGACAGGCCCCAAAAGTGATCCTGGTCGGTGAGATGCGCGACCTGGAGACGATCGAAACCGCCTTCGAAGCCGCTGAGACCGGCCATCTGGTGCTCTCTACACTGCACACCATCGACGCCGCCAAAACCGTCGACCGGGTGATCGGCGTGTTTCCGAAAGATCAGCACCAGCAAGTGCGGATGCGCTTCGCCCAAACCTTCAAATACGTCGTCTGCCAAAAGTTGATTCCTAAGGCGGGTGACGATGGCCGTATCGCTGCGGTGGAAATCATGAAGGCCACCTTCCGCACCCGGGATTACATCCTCAAGGGTGAAGGGGATGGCCGGTCGTTGACCGACGCCATCAACGATGGTGATCAAGACGGCATGCAGGGTTTCGACAAGGTGCTGGAGAAGATGGTGCGTCACCATCTGATCAGCCTCGAGAATGGCCTGGCCTACGCCAGCAACAAGGGCAACATGGAGCTTTCACTCGCCGACTTCGACGGCTCCTAGAAACGGCATCCAATGCGTATCACCTGCCCTCACTGCACCAAGGCCTTGACCCTGGCGGACGAGAAGGTCCCAGCAGGACCGTTCCATCTCACTTGCCCAGCCTGTCAGAAGCGCTTCCCAGCCGACGGCTCGTCGCGATCGTCAGCCACTGAGTCGGTCCCGACATCTGCCCCGCCACCCACGCCCCCGCCTGAAGCGCCCCTCGACGACGAGTTGCATCCCCTACGACCCGCAGAACGTCAGCTCCTCGCCTCGGTAGCGCCGGTGGCCTTCGTCGTCGATTTGGCGGCGTCTCCGATCGCCGGTATTAAGAGTGCTCTCGAGCTGCTCGGGATGGAGGATATTCGACACTTTCAATCCCTCGAAGATGCCGCCTCCGGATTGATGGACATCGAAGCCGGGATCCTCCTGATCCGCATGGACAAAGCCTCGGCGCCACCCTGCGAACCGCTGCGCCCCCTCGAAACCCTGGGCTATACCGCGCGTCGAAACACCTTCGTGGTGCTGATGGCCGACAATGTCCGCAGCCTCGACGGCCAGCTCGCCTTTTATCTCCAGGTCAACTGCCTGATTGCCACCCAGGACATCGGCCGCCTCGCACCCCGCATCCGCCGCGCCCTTCTCCATCATCTGCGGCTCTATCGCCACTGGGCGATCCGGTCTAGCTCCTAGGTTCGCTAAGCCACTCGTCATGGACAGGACCTACTTCGGACAAGTCGTACTGGTCGGCCTCGGTGGCTTCCTCGGCTCGAGCGCCAGGTTCATTGCCAGCAGCCTGATCCACCGCTGGGTGCCGCTAGCCTTTCCTCTCGGTACCTTCCTGGTCAACATCGCGGGCTGTCTGGCGATCGGATTCCTCGGCGGTCTACTGGAGCCGGGACAAAGCCTCGGCAACAGCCAGCGACTGTTCCTGGTGATCGGAGTGCTCGGCGGCTTCACCACGTTCTCGAGCTTTGCCTACGAGACCTTGAGCCTGGCGCAAAGCGCAGAGCTCGCCAAGTTGGCGGTCAACGTTGCCGGCCAAGTGCTGTTCGGGCTAGCCGCCGCCTGGATAGGCTACAGTGCGGCGCAAACGATGTAACCACCAAAGTTAGGCGTGCAGTAACCCATCACGACCTACCTCGTGAACGGAAACAGCCCCCCCTTTGACGAAGACGCTCCCACCCCAAAGGCTGTTTGGCGTCTCTTGACTGCTTGGCCAAACTGCCAAGTATGTGCCGATGACTAGACAAGGCGACACGAGCACAATTGGATGAGCAGGCCCGGGTGATGAAGGCGCGCGCCCACCCGACACGGCTCTCCTCTTCATCGTCGAGGAAGTCTCGCGCGACGAGCGCTGTGTTTGCGAGCTGACGCACAAAGGAGATTTCCGCCATGAGATGGTCCACCACCCTGGTAAGAATCGCGGACATCGACGTCAAAGTCCACGTGACGTTCCTGCTGCTGCTCGCCTGGGTAGCGATGAGCTACTGGCGGGCGGAGCGCAGTGTCGAGGCGACGCTCGCCGGTCTCGCCTTCATCCTGGCGATCTTCGCCTGCGTGGTGTTCCACGAATTCGGGCATGCGCTGACCGCCCGGCGCTACGGCGTCAAGACCCGAGACATCATTTTGCTGCCGATCGGGGGCGTCGCGCGCCTTGAGCAGATTCCTGAGAATCCGCGCCAGGAGCTGTGGATCGCGCTCGCCGGCCCGGCGGTCAACGTCGGCATCGCTTCGATGATCGCGTTTTGGCTCCAGTTCACCGGCGGCTGGCAGCCGGTCGAGGAGCTGACGGTGACCGGCGGATCGTTTCTCCAGCGCCTGCTCGTGGTCAACTTATTCCTGGTCCTCTTCAATCTGATCCCGGCCTTCCCGATGGACGGCGGTCGTGTCCTACGGGCGCTCCTCGGCATGCAGATGGATTACGTCAAAGCGACCCAGATCGCCGCCTCGATCGGCCAGGCGCTGGCATTCGGCTTCGGCTTCCTGGGTCTGTTCTCCAATCCCTTCCTGGTCTTCATCGCCCTCTTCGTGTGGATCGGCGCCGCCCAGGAGGGGAGCATGGCGCAGATGAAGAGCGCACTCGGTGGTATTCCGGTGAGCCAGGTGATGATCACCGACTTTCGGGCGCTGGCGCCTTCAGACACCCTCGGCCGCGCCATAGAGCTGACCCTCGCCGGCTCGCAGAAGGACTTTCCGGTAATGGAGGAAGGTCGGTTGGCTGGAGTCCTAACCCAGGACGACCTGATCAAGGCACTCGACGGGCACGGCCGAGACCAGCCGGTCCACGCGGTCATGCAGCGTGATTTCAAGACCGCCGCGCTGAGCGAAATGATCGAGCCGGTCCTCGCCCGGTTTCAGGAGTGCGCCTACCGCACCATCCCGGTACTCGCCGGCGAGCGCCTCGCTGGGATCGTCACCCTGGACAACGTCGGCGAGTTCCTGAGCATCCAGGCGGCGCTCGAGAAGTAGCGCGATCAGGTCGCCTGCACAGGTGATGCCCGAGGTGGTGATCGTCCGGCCCCTGTGGCAGAACGCGATCTACATCGCGGCCTTGGTTGCGATCCTGGTCTTCGCCAGCTGGGGTGATCGAGGATACCACCTTACACGAAAGATTGGAGAGCCCGTTGATGACTGCTAGCAGCCACCCCGAGGCGCGGCCCGCCCCTCGGGGTGGCCAGGGTCGCTTCCTCATCCTGCCTCGATAGATATCGCGAAACTGCGCTCCCCAAACTACGATAAGCAAGCCATTGGGGGTCAGCCTGGCGGTTCAGGAGCGCAGTAGATGCAAGTAGCCGAGATCATGCGGCGTCAACCAAGAGTATGCAGCCTGGGAAATAGCCTGGCGACTGCCGGCAGAATCATGGACGAGTCGGATTGCGGTTTGCTCCCGGTTCTAGACAGCGACGATCGGCTCGTGGGCGTGATCACCGAACGTGATGTCTGCGTGGAGTTAGCACAGCGCGAACGCAGGGCATCGGAGGTCAGGGTGAGCGAGATCGTCCACTACGATGTCCATACCTGCACGCCCGATGAAGATGTCCGCGACGCCCTTGTGACGATGCGCCGAGGCCACGTCCGCCGTCTTCCGGTGCTCGGCGAGCACCGGCTCGTGAAGGGGATCCTCTGCCTCGATGATGTAATTCTCGCGACCTGGACGGCTGCTGATTCGGGAGTTGAGCAGGCCGAGATTGCGACCACCTTGAAAGCGGTCTCCAGGCGTCTGGACGCTGTGAGAGTGACGTAGCAGACAAAGTGACTGTCGGACCGGCGGGACGCTGGTGAAGGAGAAACGCTCATGAGCTACTACATCGGCAAGACCTTGCGCATCCCATTCGTTGATGCGATTTCGCGAGTGACGGAAGCCCTTCAGAGGGAGGGTTTCGGGATTCTCACCGACATCGACGTCGAGGCTACCCTTAAGTCTAAACTGGATGTGGACTTCCGACCCTACCGGATCCTCGGAGCCTGCAATCCCACAATGGCGCATGAGGCACTTCAGCTCGAGGCGATGGTCGGGACCATGCTTCCGTGCAACGTCATCGTGCAGGACAGGGGGACTGGCATGGTTGAAGTTGCAGCAGTGGATCCCGTCGCTTCGATGAAGGCAATAGAAAACCCTCGCCTGCTGGAGATGGCCCGGCAAGTACAAGCCAAGCTTCGATCTGTTGTCGAAGCACTCTAGGTAGCGATCCATGCAGGATACCGACTGGAAGAAACGTTACGCCGACAAAGTGGTCGTCGCCGAACGCGCCGCAGAGGTCGTATCTCCCGGCCACCGCGTCTTCATCGGCTCAGGGGCCGGTGAGCCGCAGACACTGGTCGAAGCACTCTCCGCTAGGGAGGGCCTAAGCGATACCGAGATCGTCCATCTCCTGACGCTCGGTGTCGCCACCTACGCCGAGCCGCGCCTCGGCAACCAGTTCCGCCACAACGCTTACTTCATCGGCCCGAACGTGCGGCAAGCGGTTAACGAGGGTCGCGCCGACTACACGCCGGTCTTCCTGTCTGAAATCCCCCGGCTCTTCCGCTCAGGGCGGGTCGTCATCGACGTCGCTATGATCGAGGTCAGCCCTCCCGACGCTCACGGCTATTGCAGCTTCGGCGTCTCCACCGACATCGTCAAGTCTGCCGCCGAGTCGGCCCGTCTGGTGGTCGCGGAGGTCAATGAGCGGATGCCGCGGGCGCTCGGTGACTGCTTCATCCACGCCCGGGACATCAATCTCATGGTACCGAGCGATCGGCCGATTCTCGAGGCAGTGCAGGGCGAGCCGGAAGAGCTTGCGAAGAATATCGCGCGACACGTGGCCAACCTGGTGGTCGACGGCGCCACTCTACAACTCGGCATCGGCACCATTCCGGATGCCGTGCTGCACTACCTGACCGGTTTCAAAAACCTCGGCGTGCACACCGAGATGTTCTCCGACGGCATCATCCCGCTGGTCGAGCAGGGGGTGATCGACAACTCGAGAAAGACACTTCACCGCGGCAAAATCGTCGCCAGCTTCGTGATGGGCTCACGCAAGCTCTACGACTTCATCGACAATAACCCGCTGGTCGAATTCCATCCGACCGAGTACGTCAACGATCCGTTCGTCATCGCCCAGAACGATAATATGATCTCGATCAACTCGGCGATCGAGGTCGACCTGACGGGCCAGGTCTGCTCCGATTCCCTGGGGACGATGTTCTACAGCGGGATCGGAGGGCAAGTGGATTTCGTCCGCGGCGCAGCGCGATCCAAAGGCGGCAGGGCGATCATCGCTCTTCCCTCGACTGTCGACAACGGCATTATCTCCCGGATCGTCCCGACGCTCAAACCTGGCGCCGGAGTCGTGACGAGCCGCGGCGACGTCCACTACGTTGTGACCGAGTACGGCTCCGCCTACCTCCACGGCAAGACCATCCGCGAGCGGGCCATGGCCCTGATCAACGTCGCACATCCCAAGTTCCGGCCCTGGCTGATGGCCGAGGCCAAGAACAGGAAGCTCGTCTACGCCGACCAGATCGAGCTGCCGATCCGACCGTCGTTGTACCCGGACGATCTGGAGCGCTGGCTCGAATTGAAGGACAGGACCCGCGTCTTCCTGCGCCCCTTGAAGCCCACCGACGAGCCGCTGATCCGGGATCTGTTCTACAAACTCTCGCCCGAATCGATCCATTACCGCTTCTTCCAGCTACTCAAGGCTCTACCCCACAAGAACCTACAGGAGTTCCTGCGCGTCGACTACGAGGCCGACATGGCCCTGGTGGTGCTGACCAGTTCGACCGACGAAGATGCCCGGATGGTCGCCATCGCCCACTATCTGAAGGATCCCCGCAGCAATTTCGCGGAGGCGGCGTTCCTGGTGGGCGACGACTGGCAGGGCAAAGGCCTGGGAACGCAGCTCATGAAAGCACTGGTCGAAGCAGCCCAGCGCCAGGGCATCGCCGGCCTTACGGCCGAGGTCTTGGCCAACAACAAGAGCATGCTGCGGGTCTTCCACCAACACGGCCTGCCGGTGGAGAGCCGCCTCGAGGGCAACGTCTACTCCCTCAAGATTCCGTTTGGCAAGGGGCCATAGCCCGCTCAACGGACGCGCCGCTCAATTGCGCTCTCGCCACCCAGCGTCCTGCGGACTAATCCCAGGAAGTCCTTGGTGCTGAACGGCTTCTGGAGAAACGGCGCCGCGCCACCGACTCATCGAGATCGACGTTTCGCGTCTCCATCTCAGTGCTGACCTCACCAAGCTCGACGTCAGCCGCCTCGCGACGGGGTCACCAGCACCGGGCAGGGGGCGTGGTGGAGCACGCGCTCTGTCGTACTGCCCAAGAGGATCTGCCGTATCGGTCCATAGCCATGGCTCGCCATGACGATGAGATCGACCGTGTTTTCCTTCGCATAGGCGACGATCTCCCGAGCGGCCACCCCTACCACTGCGACGGTCTGCACCTGACAGCCAACCAGATGCTGTCCGGCGTACTCGGTCAATGCCTCAGCCGCTCGCTCTCGGTGCGTTTCCAGGATCCGCTCGCGCTCCGAATCTGAAGGCAATCCAAGGATTGGCGGCAAGTCGTCCTCCACCACTAGAAGCAGGACAACTTCACTGCCAAGCTGACGGGCGAGCGAGGCAGCCCTTTCGACCCCCGGCAGAGCTTGGTCGGAGAGATCGGTGGTCACAAGGATCCTAGAGAACTGGGCCATGGATTTTCCTCCAATCAGGTGTCAAACCGACGTTTGGCTAGAATTGTGCCGTCACGGTCAGCCTCCTACCTCTCAGCGCCATGTCTGCAACGAGCATGGCGGTCTGAGCAAGCACGCCTAGTATAGGGCAGAGTGCGCGGCGCACTTTGACTTCCGCGTTCGAACTACGAGGAGCGGGCAATGGCCGACTCGGCGGGTGTGTCTCAGCAATAACGTACCTACGCCAACCGGACGAAGCTCGGAAAATCACCTGCTCGGAGTGCTGTAATCTCGACGGTTTGGCGGTATCTGGAGCTCGAGTGTCCCCGCGTTGGGGTCTCGCCCGTCATCTAAACAAAGACGAACCGCATGGATGCGAGAATAGACTCGCAACGTGCATCCAACGACGACACGTGAGGAGAACGCACATGGGATTCGTATTCTTGTTTCGAGGCGGATTGCTGCACCAAGGTGACGACATCTCGCCGGAACAGATGCAGCAGCACATGGCGAAGTGGCAACATTGGGTCGCCGACATGACCCGCCAGGAGATCTACATCAGCGGCGAGCCGCTGCATGACACGGGGAAAATCGTATCGTCGGGAGGTGTGGTCTCGGACGGTCCGTTCCCGGAAGCCAAAGAGATGGTCGCCGGCTACATCGCCATCAATGTCGCGACCATGGCTGAAGCCACGGAAGTCGCTAAGGACTGCCCGATCTACGAGTATGACGGAACCGTCGAGGTGCGCGAGATCCTGGCCGAACACGGCGACGGCATCGACGCAGGAGTCGAGCAAGAACTGGCCGCCTCATAACGGCAGCACGGTAGACGATGGCGCGGGATCCTCGAGCGAGGCACGCTTCGGTTGACCAAGGTACAGCAAAACGCGGTATGGCGAAACACGGCTCGGTGAAACACGGCTCGGTGAAACACAGTATGACCGACCAGCTCGTCGACCACTTCTTCCGTCACGAATCCGCCAGGCTGGTCGCGCTGCTCACTCGGGCCTTCGGCATCCACAACCTGGACCTGGTGGAGGACGTCGTCCAGAGCGCTATGCTCCAAGCCTTGGAGACCTGGAAGCTCAAAGGCGTACCCAAGGATCCCGCTGCCTGGGTCTACCGGGTAGCACGCAACCGCGCCCTCGACGTCTTACGGCGCCGCAGCACTGCCGAAAAGTACGGCCCCGACATCGCTTGGCTGGAGGCGATTCGGGGCCAGGACCAACCTCTTGACGAGTGGGTCCTCGACAGCGAAATCCATGACAGCCAGTTACGGATGATCTTCGCCTGCTGCCGCGACGAGCTCCCTCCTGAATCGCAGATCGCACTCGCCCTCAAAATTCTCTGCGGCTTCAGCGTCGCAGAGATCGCCCGAGCGTTGTTGACCAGCGAAAGCAGCGTCAAGAAACGCATCTACCGCGCCAAACAGCGGCTCACCGCCGACCCAACACCATTTGAGGTCCCCGACGGAGAGGCCCTCACCGAACGTCTGGAATCGGTTCACAACGTCCTCTACTTGCTGTTCAACGAAGGCTACAACTCCCAACATCCCGACGAGTTGATCCGTCGCGACCTGTGCGAAGAAGCAATCCGCCTCTGTCACCAGCTGAGCGAACACCCGATCTGTAGCTCCCCCGCGACCCAGGCCTTATTGGCGTTGATGCTGCTGCACGCCGCCCGTTTCGACGCCCGCCTCGACTCCGACGGTGGCATTCTGCTGCTCGAAGACCAAGATCGCGACGGCTGGCTTCGTCCGCTGATCGGGCGCGGTCTCGAAGCCCTCGAAGCTTCCGCCGAGGGAGACTCACTGACGCGTTATCATCTCGAAGCCGGCATCGCCGCCCAGCACTGCCTCGCCCCGAGCTTCGACCAGACCGACTGGACAGCAATCCTTGGCCTCTACGACCAGCTCCTGCGTATCCATCCATCCCCCGTCGGCGAGCTCAACCGCGCCATCGTCGTCGCCCAATTGGATGGCCCCCGTGCCGGCATCGAAGCGATCGAGAGCTCTGCCAACTTGAAACATCTCGACAGCTATCATCTACTCGACGCCACCCGCGGCGAGCTCCACCTGCGAGCCGGCGACCGCGCCCTGGCCCGCACCTACTTCGAGTCCGCCAGCAACAAAACCCGCTCGCTCTCCGAGCGCCGTCTGTTGGTGCGCAAACTCCACGCCTGCGGTTAGCGCCCCGAGGACCTTCGGCGGAGCTCCTGCCACCTCGCTCGGAGACTCTTGTTATCCGCCCGAGACTCCTAGCCCCTTATACTCCGCAGGTGATCGAAGTCACCTACTATGTCGCGATCAGCCTGGACGGCTACATCGCCACCCGCGAGGGCGGCCTCGATTGGCTGGATTGCGCCCAAGCCGAAGGTGAAGACTACGGCTACGAATCGTTCTTCGCCTCCGTCGACGCGCTGGCCATGGGCCGCGCCACCTACGACACCGTGCAGCAGTTCGGGTTTTGGCCCTACGGCGAAAAACCCTGCTGGGTGTGGACCCACCGGCCGGTCGATTCCGCCGAGGCTGCGGTCCGCCAGACGGCAGAGTCGCCACAAGCGGTTGTTGCTGCTGCTGAGGCTGAGGGGCTTTCACATCTCTGGCTAGTGGGTGGTGGTCAGCTCGCGACCGCTTTTCGTGATGCGGGGCTGATCACCAGGATCATCATCTCGGTGATCCCGACGATTTTGGGCAGTGGTCTTCCGTTGTTTGCTGGCGTGGAGACGTCAGAGGTTTTGGCGTTAGAGGAATGTCAACGCTACGAGACTGGCGTCGTACAGATGACCTACGTGGCGAAACCCTGATGGTGTTGACGACAATAAGCTGCCCGAGCCTTATCAGGTGATCTCGCTGCGACCACGCCGGCGAGCCGCCGGCGCTCCCAGCAGGCGACTTCTTCGAGTCCCGTCAGGCAGAGGCGGAGCCCGGTTGAGACGAACACTGTAACCCAGGGCACTTTTACAGGATCGTTACCCGGCAACCCTACCTTCTGCAGCTGGGAACCGTAATCTATTTTGAGTTTCTCATCGAATTCGGCCAATTCGGCCATCAGACGGAATCTAATGATAGGAGAATGCCCGATGTCTTCGACAGCGCGCCACGCTTTGATCCTCGTCACGAGCCTCGCCGTTGCCTCGTTTGCCTGGGCCGAGCCGGGCAAAACCAGCTCCGCTCAACAGAACGCCGCTCCGGCTCTCGAGTCCGCCGGCCAGTTGACCTTCGGCCCCGACAACATCCTCTTTGTCGCCGATTCTCAGGGCACCGCAATCTACGCCCTCGATCTGCGCGATGGTGACAAGCCGTCCGACAAGGAGCTCGAAGGGATCCAAGATGTCGACGAAAAGATCGCTGGTTTGTTAGGCACCACGCCGCGCCAGGTTTTGATCCAGGACATCGCCGTCCACCCCAAGTCCAAGAACATCTACCTCTCAGTGTCCCGCGGTCGCGGTGACGACGCGACCCCGGCGATCGTCAAGGTTGATGGCAAGGGTAACCTGTCCTTGGTCGACCTCGCGGGTGTGAGCCACACCAAGGCGATGGTCACCAACGTACCGGCGGAAGACGCCAAGGACCGCCGCGGTCGCCCGCTGCGCGCCATGGCGATCACTGACATCGCCTACTCCGACGGCCACCTCTACGTCGCCGGCTTGTCGAATGAGGAATTCGCCTCCAACCTGCGCAAGATCCCCTACCCCTTCACCGGCGAGATGACCGCCACCAGCGTCGAGATCTACCATGGCGCTCACGGCGCCTTCGAGACGCACTCGCCGATCAGCACCCTGATGCCCTACGAAATCGAAGGCGAAGCCCACCTGATGGCGGCATACACATGCACCCCGCTGGTGACGTTCCCCCTCGCCAAACTCGAAGACGGCAAACACCTCAAAGGCAAAACCATCGCTGAGCTCGGCTTCGGTAATCGCCCCCTCGACATGATCAGCTTCAGCAAAGAGGGCGAGCCCTACATCCTGGTGCTCAACTCCAGCCGCGGCGGTATGAAGATCGATCCTAAAGACGTCGAAAAGGCTGAGGCGATCGTCACCGATGAACACATCACCCGCGACACCCCCGCCGCCGGGGTGCCGTACGTGACCTTGCCGATGGGCGGCGTCTTACGGGCCGACAACTTCG
>JAJCXQ010000284.1 GCA_029263355.1 Acidobacteriota bacterium
CCGGTGCATGAAGTGTCGGACCGCGCGGCTTCAGAGGGATTGAGTGAGGAGATGGTGATCGGAGTCCGATTGATTCCCGGTTCACCCTCGAAACTCAGCGGTGCGATCTACCCTTTTTCGGAGTATCAAGTACCCGGACTGTTGGATGCTATTCGTCGAGAGAGTGATCCTGGCCAGGACCCTGGTTTCAATTTCCAGGTGCGCAGTACACTTCTGGTTGCTACTTGGTTGAGAATGATGATGATGACGGCGCCGCAGATTGTCGACGCCTCGACCGACCAGCCCTCACTGCTGGTCAACGACTACTACCGGGTGATCGACTGGGATCGTCTCGAGGCAGCCTTGGCCGCGGAAGGCGACGTTGTCGGCGACCGTCGAAACGGTTGGTCTCGTCTCGAGGAGCCCGAGGCGGAGGTGTCCAGAACCCGGTTGGCGATCAACCTCAAGGGCGAAGATCAGATCGAGGCGTTCGCCCGCACTCAAGATCTGGCCAACGAAGGGAAAGAGTGGTTGCTAGGCGTTGCAGGTGACGCGATCGAGTGGAAAATTCGCGATCTCACCGATCCTTCGGCTCTCTGGGAACGGCGACACGACTTGCCCTCCGCGGCGTCGAGTGGTCATGGGCTCGGCCCCTCCGAGCTTCCTGAAGGCATTCATCAACAGATGTATGAGCAGATCTACAGCGATTGGTCGGATCAGCCCATTCCGGCGCTCGGTGACCGCACCCCCCGTGAGGCGCTCGCGACGTCAGAGGGTCAGCGGCAGGTGGTGGATCTGCTCGTTTCCTACGAGCGTGGTGAAAAGCAAGAGGCCAAGACCCAGAACCGCCCGCCCGCGGACCTCGGGTTCATGTGGGCTGATCTCGGCCTCGATCGCGAGTAGAATCACGCACCCTAAACGGGTTCTACAAACCCAGACATGATCCTGTTTCGACCGGATGTCGTGGAACCCGTGCAGGGTTCGAACCTTTTTTCGGATCCGCTTACTCAGGGTGACGCTCATCCCTAGCAAATCATGACGACTGTCGCGATCATTCAAGCTCGGATGTCCTCGGGCAGGTTCCCCGGCAAGATGCTCGCCGATCTGCTCGGCAAGCCGCTGGTGCTGCTCGTGCTCGAACGCGCTGCCGCCGCGTCCCGGGTAGATACGGTGGTGGTGGCCACCAGCACTGACGCCAGCGATGATGGCCTCGCCGAGACGGTGGAGGCGGCTGGGTTCCCGTGTTTTCGCGGTGACCTGGTGGATGTGTTGGCGCGGTTCCATGGCGCGGCGACCGCCCATGATGCTCACACGGTGGTCCGGGTGACCGGCGATTGTCCTATGCTCGATCCGGCGCTGCTCGATGAGATGTTGGCAGCTTTTGGTGCTGGCAACCTGGACTTCTTGACCAACGCGTCGCCACCGACCTATCCCGACGGCTACGATCTCGAAATCATGAATCGCACGGTGCTCGACAAGGCAGTAGCTGAAGCGCGCACGCCTCACGAGCGCGAACATGTGACGCCATTTATCCTCGAAAACCGTGAACGTTTTCGGGTCGGCAATCATCAGAATCGGTCGGGTGATCAGAGTGAGTGGATCTGGTCGGTCGATCGTCCCGAGCATCTGGAGATGGTCGCCGGATTGTTGCGTGAGGCCGGTGGCGAGATGCCGGGTTTGGCCGACATTGTTGCGGCGGCGGAACGTCGACCCGAGCTTGCTGATGCCAGTGGTCGACGCCGCAACGAGGGGGCGATCGCAACATTGCGAGAGCATCTCGAATGCCTCGCTCCGGCACCGAGCATCGATCGTTCGCGAACATTGAGTCAGCGCACCGCAACCTTGATACCCGCCGGTACCCAAACTCTATCGAAAGGTGCAGACCAATTCTGCAAAGGCTTCGGGCCGACGCATTTGGTGCGTGGCGATGGCTGCCGGGTGGTCGACGCGGATGGTAACCGGTACCTCGACTATCCGATGGGGCTCGGTCCTGTGACGTTGGGGCACGGTCATCCCAAGGTGGTCGAAGCTGTGGTCCGAGCGGTGCGAGATGGCAATTCGCTCAGTCTGTGTCATCCCCTCGAGCTCGAGCTGGCCGAGCGCATTGTCGATCTGGTGCCCTGTGCCGAGCAGGTCCGTTTCGGCAAGAACGGTTCGGACGCCACAACCGCATGTATTCGTGCGGCGCGAGCTCTTACCGGCCACGATCTCATCGCCCGCCATGGCTACCACGGTTGGCAGGACTGGTCGATCGAGCAAACCTACGGCATGCGGGCCAAGGGTGTGCCCGATGCGGTGATGGCGATGACACGGTCATTTCCTTACAATGACCTGCCAGCCCTCGAAGCCTTGCTCGACTCCGGATCTTTTGCCGCGGTGATCATGGAGCCGGTGAATCTCGCCGCGCCCGAGCCAGGCTACCTCGAGGGAGTGCGCGAGCTGACCCGTCGTCGCAAGATCCCGTTGATTTTCGACGAGATCATCACTGGTTTTCGGTATCACCTGGGAGGTGCGCAACAGCACTTCGGAGTCACGCCGGATCTCTGTGCCATGGGTAAAGGGGTGGCCAACGGAGTGCCGCTGTCGATCGTCTGTGGCTCCAGAGAGTTTATGCAGCCGTTCGACGAGATCTTCTTCAGTTTCACCTTTGGCGGCGAAACGATGGGTTTGGCG
>JAJCXQ010000285.1 GCA_029263355.1 Acidobacteriota bacterium
CGAGTCGAGCTCGACGCCTCCCTTCTACGGCTACAGCACCTCGCCGGTGACGGTGGGCAATCTGGTTGTCCTGGCGACCGGGGGGGAGGGGCGCGCGGTGACCGCTTTCGATCGCGCGAGCGGAGAGGTGCGATGGACGGCGGGCAGCGACTCGGTCCGCTATCAGACGCCTTTGGTCACCGAGCTCCATGGGCGACCGACGATCGTCGCGGTGACCGACAACCAGGTTCTTGGGATCGCGCCGGAGAGTGGCGAGGTGCTCTTCGAGCTAGCCCACGGATGGGACGGCCGCACTTCGGAGTCCGCGCAGGCCACCTCGATCGATGGCGACCGCTTCATCGTCAACTCTTTTGACGGCTCGGCACTCTATCGCCTCGCCGGCGGCGGTGTCGAAGAGGTCTGGCGGAGCCGTGCGTTCGGCAACTCGGTGGCGATTCCGGTACTCCATGAGGGACACCTGTACGGCTTCACCGGTCGCTTCCTGACCTGCGTCGCGGTCGACAGCGGCGAGATCGTGTGGCGCTCGCGCCCGCCGGGGGCTCTGGGCATCTCCCTGGTCGGTGACAAGCTGGCCATGGTCGCCCAGTCGGGGCATCTGGTGCTGGCAGATGCTTCGCCGGAGGGCTACCGCGAGATCGCGCGCATCGCGACCTTCGAGCGCGGCGACTACGCGACGCCGACGTTCGTCGACGGTCATTTCCTGGTGCGCAACCTGGAGCGACTGGCGGCGGTCCGGGTCGACACCTCCGCGACACCTCGGCACGCCGAAGTCGAGGGTGATTCCACGGGGCACCTGCTAGGCGAGTTGAAGAGGTGGGCTGCCGCGACCCTCGAGCTGCCCGAGTCGAAGCGCCAAGCGGCAGTCGACACGCGTTTTGCGAGCATCGAAGCCTCTCCGTTCTTCGAGGACGGAGGCATCGCCCATTTCTTCTGGCGCGGCGAAGCCGAAGATGTCGGTCTGGTCAGCCAGGAGATTGCGCTGGGCGACGACAACGCCCTCCACCGTATCCCCGGCACCGATCTTTACCTCCGCAGCGCCGAGTTGGACTCCGCTGCTCAGTACACCTACACCCTGGCGATCGACTACGAGGACGGGGCGCCTGATCCGCGCAACGCCTACGTGGTCGACAACGGCGTCGGCCAGGTCTCTGAGGCGCGCATGCCCGACTGGCCGCAGTCACCGCACTTGGAGCCTCCGGCCGAAGACGCTCCGCGCGGCGAGCTCGACACCTTCCAATTCCGCTCCGAAGTTCTCGACAACGCCCGGCAGATCCAGGTGTGGCGCCCGCCCGGCTACGGCTCCGATCCCGAGACCCGCTACCCGGTTCTGGTCGTCAATCATGGGGACAACCTGTTGCGTGGCGGGCTGATGCGCAACACGCTCGACAACCTGGTCGGCAAGGAAGTGGCGCCGCTGGTCGCGGTCTTCGTCCCGCGGACTTCCGGTCCCGAGTACGGGGGAGAGCAGGTCGACGACTACATCCGCTTTCTGGTGGACGAGCTCTTGCCGCACGTCGATCGCCACTACCTCACCGACGGCAAGAACCGCGCCATCATGGGCCCGGGCTCGGCGGGGGTGACAGCGGTTTACGCCGCTCTTCAGCGTGCCGACGTCTTCCAGCGCGCTGCCGCGCAGAGCTTCTACCCGATCGAGCCCTCCTACGAGCGCATCGAAGAGATGATCAGCGCCGCCGATCGCCGGCCCGAGCTGATTGCGCTGGTCTGGAGCACCCGCGACTTCGAGTTCGGCGAGGGGCGGGCCGCCGAGGCGGCGTCGCGGGCGCTAGCCGAGCAGCTGCGCGCCAAGAACATTCCACTGCGCGAGCAGATCAGCGCCTACAGCCCGGGCTGGGGCGGCTGGCGCGGGCAGCACGACGACCTGCTGGCGGCGCTCTTCCCGATGGAGTAATGGAGTAAGAGGGCGACGGGAAGCTGCGTTAGTGGGGGGCAGGCACGCGGACAGCAACTCCGTCTCTTGCTGCCCGCGCCGTCGGTCCATCGTTTCTTCTATCTTGGTTACGACCTAGTGCTGCCGCAACGCTGTCGCCACCGGTAGGTAAGCGGCGCGGATGGCGGGGAAGAAGCCGCCGACAAAACCCATCACCAGGGAATAGATGAGGCCACCGATCAACAGCGATGGCGTCACCGCGAAGGCGAAAGCGATCTGGCTGAAGGTCTGGAAGTTCAGAGTCGCGGCGCGGAAGCCGTTGAAGAACATGTAGGCCAGACCGCAACCGATGACACCGCCGACCAGGGACAGCAAAACGGCTTCCACCAGCACCGAGATGACCACCGGGCCAGAGCCGAACCCAAGAGCCCGCAAGGTGGCGATCTCCTTGGTGCGGGTGGAGACCGCGGTGTACATGGTGTTGAGGGCGCCAAAGATGGCGCCGAAGCCCATCAGACCGCCGATGACAAATCCGAAGACCTGAATGATGCCGGAGGTGGCGGCGGCTTGGTCGGTCCAGTACTCCGCCTTGCTGATCACTTTGACATTGAGCCTCGGATCGGTGGTCAGCGCGTCCTTGAAGGCCTCGAACCGATCCCCCGACTCGAGACGCACATGGACCGACTGGAAGCTGTTGCCACGGCGATAGGCTGGCTGCAGCACCTTGACATCGCACCAGATCTCGGAATCTTCGGCGGTGCCGCCGGTCGAGAAGATGCCCACCACGGTCCAAGCATTCTCGCCCCAACGCAGCTCCGAGCCGACATCAAGGCCGGCAAATTCGGCCGCAGCAGCGACGCCGACGACCACTTCCTTACGGCCTGGCTCGAAACGTCGGCCTTCTAGGATCTCGAAGTTGCCCCGTACATCGTAGGCCGACGGGCTGACACCACGGAGCGGCACATTGGCGTCGGTGCCAGTGGATTTCTTGGGCACATCAACCACCACAAAAAGCTCCGAAGACGCCAACGCGCCGCTCTCCCCGCGGCGAACTCCGGTGGCGTCCGCGATGATTTTGGTGTCTTCCATAGCGAGGCCACTCATCATCTCGGTACCGCTGCCCGAGCGCATCACGAGGATGCTCGCGTCGTCGCCGGTGGAGGTCAGGGTCGACTTGAAACCGGTCGCCATCGACAAGATGCCGACACACACCATCACCACCCCGGCGATGCCAAGGATGGTCGACGCCGACCAGCCGAGGCGGGCTTTGATGTTGGACAGGTTGAACCAGGTCACGGTCACGACCTGGGTGATCCAGGAAACGAGATCTCCGATCATGATCACGACCTCCGCAAGGCGTTGACGATGTTGAGCCGCAGTGCCTGCCAAGCGGGCACCGCACCGGTGACGACCCCGAGTAGGACGGCAAAGCCGAAACCGCTGATCAAGGCGCTGGCAGGCATGAACAGGGTCGGAAACATGGTGCCCCCCAGGTCCGTGGTTTGGGTCAGCCACCAGACCACAACAAGACCCGTCCCGCCGCCCAGCAGCGCTACCAGCAGCGATTCGCCCAGCACCATGCTCATCACCTGACGATCGGAGAATCCGACCGTCTTGAGCACCGCCAGCTCACTGGTGCGCTCCCGCACCGACTGCGCCATGGTATTGCCGGCCACCAACAGCAAGGTGAAGAACACAATACTGACGATGCCGCTGACGATCTTCTGGATGTTGCCGGTCTGGTTGGCGAACGATTGGATGAAAGCCTTCTCAGTCGAGGTTTTGGTTTCGGCCGACGAGTTGGCAAACTGCTGGTCGATGCGCTCCGCAACTCCCACCGTCGCCTGCGGGTCCTCGATCCGTACGATGTACCAGCCGACGAGGCCAAGATTACCGCCCGTCACCGCCTGGTCGAGATAGTCGTAATGGAAGAGGAAAAGCGTTTCGTCGGTCGACTTCTCGGTACCTTCGTAAATACCTTCGAGGTCGAACTCCCAAGACGAGCCGTCTTGGGGTCGCCAGGCGGTGCCTTGGATCGGGATGCGGTCCCCGATCTTCCAACCGAAACGGTCTGCCGTCTTGCGACCGACCACCGCACCGGTGCGATTGGCGAACCAGGCCTCTTGCTGGTCTTCCGGCAGCACAAACTCAGGGTAGAGCCGCAAGAAATCTTCCGGCTCGACGGCGTGTTGAGCGAAGAAGTTCTTCGGCTCTTGGTAGATGCCTCCGAACCACACCGCGAAGGCGGCGTCGGCGACGCCTTCGGTTGCCTTGATCCGATTCAGATAACTGATCGGCAGCATTTGGATGATGGACACTTTGTGGATCGTCAACAGGCGATCGATGCCGGCAATATCGATACCGACACCAAAAGCCGCCTTGATCGCCGACAAGATGCCGAAGAGTGCAAAGGCAACAAAAATCGACAACAACGTCAGGGCAGTGCGGATCTTCTTGCGCCTTAGATTGGCCCACACCAGGTGCAGATACTTCATTCCTCCGGCTCCGTACTCAGGGCGCCTTTGTTGAGATGCACCGTGCGTTTGGCGCGGGCAGCGGCGCGTGGATCATGGGTGACCATCACAATGGTTTTGCCATGGTCACGGTTCAAGGCCTCGAGTAGATCGAGGATCTCGTCGCCGGACTGGCGATCGAGATCACCGGTCGGCTC
>JAJCXQ010000286.1 GCA_029263355.1 Acidobacteriota bacterium
CGAGGTCGGCGATCGTCGGCTGATCTCGGTCGGTCTCTTGCGAGGCTGAGGTGTGGGTGTGGTAGGGCTCGCTGACCCACTTGAGCACGCCGTCGTTCTCGAACGCCAGAAGCCGGTTACCGATACCAGGCTGAACCCGACCGCAGGTCACAATTTCGACCAAACCGTCGCCATCGATGTCGGCCGCTGACGGATCGCAGAAGTAGATACGACCGATGCCGGCCGGCACTTGCTCGCCGACGTCAAAGACGGACGCACCGGAATCACCCGAGATCGCACGCAGAACAGTATCGGTATTACTGGACTTGCGCATCGTGACGAAGACGATTTCCGGCACGTCGTTGGAGTCGACCGAACCGTCACCGTTGTCGTCGGTGAGGTTCACGACCAGCGGCGTCGACAGCACGTCGAGCGAATCGGGCCGGAACGCCGGCCCACCCGGTGGCGGCCAAGAAAGCTCGACCTGGGGCGCAAAGACACCAGCCAGCGGCACAACCTCGCAGCCTTCGCCACTATGGCGGGTATTGTTGGTCTCGGCGCGCTCATCGATCTCCCGACGGCTATCGACCGTGACGTAAACAACGTTGTCGCGAAACTGCTGGCTGCCGGCAATCGGGAGGTTCAATAAAACCGTCTCGTCGAGTGCCACGCCGCTACTGTGGACAACTTCGCCATAGATCGGGTCAACACCAACGGTGACGACGCCGTCACCATCGGAGTCTTCGAAAGCCGTGATCGTGAACGCATTGCTGACCGGTTCAGTGCCGCGATTGGCAAAAGCGACCTCGAGGCTGCCGGCGACAGTCAACAACGTCGGATCGACAACCAGCCCGTCTGGATTCAATATTTCGAGCACAAGATCGGCACCGCCTTCAACGGTATCGATATCCTGAGAAGCATTATCACCTGGTGGGTCAACGCCATTAGCGCCGTCATCGGCAACCGCGGCGTCGGCGGTGAGGGTTGTGACCGTCGGTAGCAGTGGCGCGTCGACGCGAAAGGTAAAGGCTCTCAAGAACCGTGCTCCGGCAGCGAGCTCGATCGCTGGCCAAGTGACCGCACCGGCCGACTCAGTGGCGCCGAAGCCGGCACCAATCAAGCTGCCGGCGCCGGGCACGATGGCAGTGACGACAACACCGGTCGCGGCCTGGTCGCCATGGTTGACGACCTCGATGCGGTAGGCCAGAAAGTCGCCAGCCTCAATAGTCGAGCGTTGATCGCCGATCGTGATCGATAGATCGGGTGCGGCAACCAAGCTGTCGACGTCGCTGGCGCCATTGTCGCTCGGGTCGAGGTCGAGCCCGTTGGCCCCGTCATCGATGGCAGTGGCGGTATTGACGATTGTCTCGATGCCCGCCGGGACGGTGGCATCAACCTGCACCGTCAAAGTGCGGTCGACGACCGCGCCCACGGAGAGGTCGAACGCCGGCCAGGCAATGGTGCCCATGGCGCTGTTGAAGGCACCACCGTCGCTTGCCGACACAAACGAGGTGTGCGTCGGCAGCGTGTTGACTAACACCACGCCGTTAGCGCCCTCGTCACCAACATTTGTCACCGACAGCACATAAGTTGTTGTTTCGCCGGTCGACACGGTGTCGCGACCATCCTCCATCGTCAGCACAAGGTCAGGCGCCGCGTCGACAACATCGGTGTCTTCGGCGCTGTTGTTGCCCGGTGTCGGATCGGGGCCCAACGCCCCGTCGTCGCTGACGACAGCGATGTTGGTGATCGTCTGAAGGCCCGTCGGCACCGGGTTGTCGAGGGTCAAGACAACTGTCCGCTCTGCGGCGCCGCCAGCTGGGATCGCGAACAGTGGCCAGATCACTGTCCCTGCAATCGGGTCGTAGACGCCACTATCACTGGCCGCCTGGAAGGTCGTGTTTGGCGGCAGGGTGTCGGTCAGCGCAACGCCAGTGGCCGTCTCGGTTCCAAGATTGGATACAGCCAAAGAATAGGTCAACGAGTCGCCTGGAACCGCAGAGTCGACGCCGTTGTCTTTGGCCAATGTCAAATCGAGATCCACCTCGACAACATAATCGAAGCGGTGTGTGTTGTTGGTTTCATCGCACTCGTTTGCTCGGCTGCCGCCCGCGCCATCATCGTCAGCGATGACGAACGCGCTCCCCGGCCCTGGCGCCAGGGCATCGTAGGTCAGTGAAACGTCCTCGAAATCGCCCGGATCGAGGGGCTGCGCCAGGTTCACAACGCCGAGCAGCTGCCCACCACTCGCCGGATCCTCATCGTAAAACGCCACCGGCAGTCCCGCCGTGACCGGCCCCGAGCCGCCGTTACCCACCCGCACAGTCAAAACAACTTCCGGAAACGCGGTGTCGTCAACGGTAATCCGAGACGCTGACACGTCCGGCGAGGCAAACGCCCCGCTCAACGGAGGCAGGTTGGCGCGGAAGGTGTTGTGGGTCAGCCAGCTACGCTCCGGCACCCGCGGGATGGTGCCGTCGTCGTTGATGTTCGAGATGCTGTAAGCGTGCTGGTTCCACAAGCCACGGGCCGCCACCCAATTGTCGTTGCGATCACCGAGGATGCGCAGGCCTTTAGTGCGACGCGGTACACCGACGATCGTCGCCAGATCACTGGTCAAGATGATTTCGGCGTTGCCGTCGCGGTCGACGTCGGCGACGACCACTTCCTCGTTCAGGGTCACCGATGACAACGGTTCCTCGTACAACACCACCCCGTCACGGCCGCGGTAGATCCGCAGGTCCGCCTCGTCACGATAGATCACTTCGTACATGCCGTCGCCATCGAGGTCGAACACCGTCGAGCCGGTCATGTTCGAGCTGCCGTCCTGGGTCGCGGTCTGCCACTTCACCGAGCCATCGGGCTCGAACACCACGTACATCGTCGAGCCGGCGACGCCGATCTCGGGCTCTGGATCGTCATCGACGTTGGCGATGGTGGGCGCCCCACCGGCCTCGTCACCGCTGCCGGGCAGTGCCACCGGACCCCAAATCAAGGTGCCGTCGTGCTCGTGCATCCGCACGTTGCCTCGTGCCACCACCACGATCTCGGGGAAGGGATCGGCGTCGAAGTTGCCGACCGCGGGATAACCGTCGTCCATTGCCAACTGCCAGTAGATCGAGCCGTCGGCACGGTAAGCGGTATTGCCGGTCACAACTTCCTGTATGTCATCGAGATCAAGATCCGCGGCGATCGAAATGGCTCCGGAATCGAAGCTGTCGCGGTTGCCGGCTGACTGATACGCCTGACCGCCGGTGCCTGCCC
>JAJCXQ010000287.1 GCA_029263355.1 Acidobacteriota bacterium
ACACCGCCGGTGAAGCGGCCAAACTCCGCCGAGATTCCCGACACCGAGGTGGTGGTCTCTTCGAGCGCATCCTCGATGAACAGCGTGCTCGCCTGGCCGCGAAGATTCTCGTTGATGATGACACCGTTTAAGAGGTAAAGACTCTCAAAAGACTGGGCGCCCGAGATCGAGATGTTGTTGCGGCGCCCGCCGCCACCCGCCGGACCGCTGTCCTGCACACCTGGAGACAGGTTGACGCCACCTTCGATGTTGCGGGCGATCGGCAGGCTTTCGATCATGTGTTGTGTGTAGGTGCTGGCGCTGGTGGTACTTTCCGAAACGACACCAGCCTCACCGGTCACCACAATCACGTCCGCCACAGCCTCGATCGACATCGTCAGGTCGAGAGCCTGGATCTGGCCGACAGAAATTTTGGTTGTGATAGTGCGGGTTGCGAAACCCTCCAGTTCTAATACAACCTGGTACTCACCCGCGGGAAGCGCGGGGAAGATGTAGCTGCCGTTGACCGATGTCTGACGCTGCTGAGTGCCTTGGAGCTTGGGGCTCGACACGCTGATCGAAACACCTGGCAAAGCGGCGTTTGATTCATCGACAACCTTGCCTGTCAGTTTACCCGTCGGATTGCTTTGGGCGAACGCGGGTGAGATCAAGATCGACCCCACGACGATGAGCACCAAAAGGTACTTGGTTTTCATTCACTTCCTCCTGTGCCTGAGATCCGTCTTGATAACGGAGCCGGTTAACTCTTGGTGCAGAGAATGTGGCTCTGCACCGCGTCGAAGCGTTGCTTACTTCGCTGAACTGGTTGAGCAAGATGCTTGCCATTGGAGGGAGTGGCTGGAATTGTCGTGAAATATTTATGGAAAAGATATCGATTTTGTGACCGATAGTCGCGTTGTTCGGACGAGTGGTCGTCGTATCTGCGGATGGCTTTGTTTTGTTGGCCGCCGACCTACAGCGATTCTCTCGCTTGTTGTTCAAAACTTTGTATTAATTCAAATTTAAGAATTGATGTCTCTAAGTGTTTGTTTGTGGGCATAGTGTATTGATGTTGATTGTTTGTAATTGCGGTTTTAGGGACGAAGTGATTGGAGCTCGGGACGACTAGTAATATTTAGTTGACTTTCGGTCGATTCGACATTCCGTTGCCAGTGATCACCACCCAGGCATGTCGAGCGAGTTGCCATTGCTCCTGCTCGGTCGCCGAATGTGTGCGATCGGTCACGCTGTCCGCACTGATCGTCCCAATGATCTTGCTCGCACCATGTTCTAAGGTGACCCTCCATCTCGAAAGGTGCCGCAGCATGTTCACACGCATGACAGCTAACCAAGATAGGTGGAGAGCAGGCGGGTTTTTCAGCCTACTTATGGTGTCCTTGTTCTGGGCGGAACAAGGTAGCGCCGTTTCTCCGAGTCTCGTGGACTTCCCCTCCACGACGGAGACCTTGGAGGAGTTCCAAAAAGTCTGTAAAGCATTGCGTGCCAGCCGCAATCTCGATTTTGGCCAGACGGTCGTCGAGGAGCTGAAACAGCGGCTTGCAGGAGGCGGTCTGGCGGCAGAAGACGAGGTGCGAGCGCGCCGCGACCTCGCCCTGGCCCAGCTCAGGCTCGGGGACAACGTCGAGGCGATCGCTGAGCTCACTGGTGCTTTGCGGATCGCCGCCAGTGAGCCCTTGCCCAAAGAGGCTCAACTGGTGCTGTTGCAAGACCTTGCTTTGGCCAATCTCCGGTGGGGGGAGGTCAGCAACTGTATCGGTCACCATCGTCCTGGCATGTGTTTGTTACCGATCTCCGAGCAGGGTCGACATGTCGACCCGCGTGGCTCGGCAGAGGCGATGCGGGCGTACTTGGCGGTGTTGGCCGGCACGCCGAGAAACCACGTGGCGAAATGGTTGTTGAACATCGCCGCCATGACCCTCGGCCAGTATCCCGAGGGTGTTCCGGTGGCGCATCGTGTGCCGATCGAAGCTATGCAGTCCAGTGTCGATATCGGCCGTTTTCGCGATGTTGCACACCAGGCTGGCTTGATGATCCGCGACACCGCCGGCGGTGCCTTGGTCGATGATTTTGATGGTGACGGTTTGCTCGACGTCATCACTTCGGCGGTTGAGCCCTGCACTCCGATGCGTTTTTTTCGGCTCCATCCTCGAGGAACCTTCCAGGACGTCGCCGCTGCTGCGGGTCTCGAGGGCCAATTGGGGGGCGGCAACTTGATCCATGCCGATGTCGACAACGATGGCGATCGTGACCTCTACGTGCTTCGCGGCGGGTGGTTTGGTCGCACCGGCAAGATCCGCAACTCGCTGCTGTTGAACGACGGCGCCGGCCACTTCGTCGACGCGACCCGTTTGGCTGGACTGAGCACGCCGGCGTACCCCTCACAGTCGGCAGCTTTTGCGGATATCGACCTCGACGGCGATCTCGACCTCTTCGTTGCCAACGAGGGCCTCGATCCGGAACACACTTTTCCATCGCAGCTTTTCCGTAACGATGGTATCGGAGCTTCTGGTGTTGTGACCTTCACTGACATCGCGCCGGCTGCCGGGGTGACCAATGATCGATACGCTAAAGGCGCCACTTGGGGTGACTTCGACAACGATGGCTGGCCCGATCTCTACGTCTCCAATCTCGGCCCGAATCGCCTCTATCGCAATCTTGGCCTCGACGCCGATGGCCGGAGCCGTTTCATCGACATGGCGCCGGAGCTCAATCTCACGGAGCCCAGCGATCGCAGCTTTCCGACTTGGTGGTTCGATGTTGACAACGATGGTTGGCTCGATCTTTTTGTGGCTGCCTACAGCGCGTCGACGGCCGAGATCGCAGCACACTTTCTCGAAGCCCGACCCAGCGATGCCCATCCGCGTCTCTACCGCAACAACGGAGGCACGGTCGAAGGTGAGGTTGCCGAGGGGACTGCCAAAGAAGGCAGCGGTGCTGTCTCCTTCACCGAGAGTAGCCGAACCTTTGGTCTCACCGCGCCGAGCCTGCCGATGGGCGCCAACTTCGGGGACCTCGACAACGATGGTTTTCTCGACTTCTATCTCGGCACCGGCATCCCCGACTACCGTGGCTTGATGCCGAATCTGATGTATCGCAACGACGGTGGGCGCCGTTTTCAAGACGTGACCTACTCCGGCGGCTTTGGTCACCTTCAGAAGGGACACGGTATCGCCTTTGCTGACTTCGACAACGATGGCGATCAAGACATCTTCGAGCAGATGGGCGGGGTATACGTCGGCGACACCTACCCCAGTGCACTCTACGAGAACCCCGGCCACGGCCACCGATGGCTCCAACTGCGCCTCGTCGGTCAGCGATCCAATCGGGATGGCATCGGTAGCCGGGTCACCGTTGTGGTGAAGGATGCCGGCGGTGAGCGGACCATCCACCGGCGAGTGGGTACCGGTGGCTCCTTCGGCAGCTCACCCCTGCGTCTCGAGATCGGTCTCGGCGCCTGTGAAGCCATCGTTTCTCTCGAGATCTACTGGCCGGCCAGCAAGCTGCGCCAACGGTTCACCCGTGTCGAGCTCGATCGTCGTTACGAGGTGCGGGAAGAGCAGAATACGCTACTGCCGATCGAGATGCCCCGGATCGACCTCGGCGCCCGTTGAATCGTCGGTAGCTCGTCGCGCCCAAGAATGAGCTGGAGCTCGGTCGGCCCTGTGGGCTGCGCGCCCAGCTCCGTAGCTCGTCTCGGCGCTGTCATATTTCTCAAGCCGTTTCTTGACGAAGCTTTACAGACACGAGAGCTATCCTCATGCTCAGACATACTCGCTGGGTGCTCGCTCAACAGGGCCTCTCTCCTAGGCGAGAAACGGTAAAACGAATCTAGCTCGTCGCATCCACAAACAGCGAGGTCGCGCTGGTGGAGCGAGCACGGGCGAGTATGTTTGAGCAGAACACCAATAGCTAACCCACTAAACATTGTAAACAATGAAGTTGGAAGACTGTACACTGCCAAGGCGAGTCACGCAGCTCCGCGCGCAGCCGACCAGCGCGACCGACAGAGGATCATTCTGAGACGCGCCGGTGGATCCGTGTAGGATCAGATCGATTGTTCTCCCGACGTCTTGGCCTCGTCAGCGTTGGACCTCATCTCGATCTCGGAGTCCCAGAGTATGCCCCATAGATACCCGTGCCGAACCGCTACCTTCTTGTTCATGCTGCTCGTAGCAGCCGCGACGCCGGTGCTGGCCACGCCGGTGCTGGCCGCGCCGGTGCAGGCGGATGCGCCCGTGGGCTACTACCGCTTCCCAGCGATCCACGACGACACGATCGTCTTCACCGCCGAAGGGGACCTGTGGAAAGTCAGCGCTGAGGGTGGTGTGGCGCGACGATTGACCACCCATGCCGGCCAGGAGTCCCATGCGGCAATCTCCCCCGACGGTGCCGAGGTTGCGTTTTCGGCCGAGTACGAGGGGGCAACCGAGGTTTATGTGATGCCGCTCGCGGGTGGGCTGCCGAGGCGCTTGACTTGGGAAGGGGACCGTGCCCGGGTGGTGGGCTGGGCATCGGCGGACGAATTGTTGTACGCCACGCGCCATTTCTCGACCCTGCCCAACGAGCAGCTGGTGCGTGTCAATTCGCGGGATGGGCGGTCGCGGCGGGTCCCTCTGGAGCAGGCTTCGGAGGGTGTCTTCGATCCTACGGGCGAGACGCTTTTTTTCACGCGGCAGCGATTCCAGGGCAGCCACACCAAAAGATACCGCGGCGGCACGGCACAGAATCTGTGGCGGTTCAGCTCTGAGGACGACGAGGCGGTGCCGTTGACTGCGGATTTTCCGGGCACCAGCCGGGGGCCGATGTGGTGGCGAGAGCGGCTGGTTTTTGTGAGTGATCGCGACGGGGTGATGAATCTATGGTCGATGACGCCGGACGGTGGCGAGCTGCGCCAACACACCCATCATGTCGGATGGGACGTCAAATCTCCGGACCTCTCACGAGACACCGTGGTTTACCAGCTAGGTGCGGATCTTCATGTGCTGGATCTCGACACCGGCAACCATCGTCGTTTGGATGTGACCTTGGCTTCCGATTTTGACCAAAAGCGCGAGCGCTGGATCAGCGAGCCGATGGATTACTTGACCGCCGCCCACTTGTCCGCTGACGGTGGACACGTGGCGCTTACCGCCCGTGGCCAGGTTTTTGTCGCGCCGGTGAAACAGGGGCGCCTGGTCGAGACCGGCCGGCCCGATGGCGTGCGCTTTCGCAGTGCGCGGTTTCTGCCCGCCAGCACGAATAGCGAGGCCAGTGAGGCAAGCGAGACAAACGAGGCAGACGTGGCGGCCGCATCCCTCGTCGCCCTGTCCGACGAAAGTGGTGAAGTTGAGCTCTGGCGGCTCGACGCCCGCGGGGTCCAAGCCCGTGAGCAGCTTACGGAAGGGGGAGCCGAGCTGCGTTTCGACGTTTTCCCGTCACCCGATGGCGCGCGGGTGGCGTATCTCGAGAAAGATGACGAGCTGTGGATCGTCGAGCTTGAATCTCGACGCCAGCTCCGGGTTGCTCAGTCTCGCTACTTCGGCTTTCGCGGTATCTCGTGGTCACCGGACGGTCGCTGGCTAGCCTTCGGGATCCCGTCCGATAATTTTCTGTCGCAAGTCCAGATTTACAACGTCGAAGACGAGTCGACGACGGCTGTGACGTCGGATCGGTTCAATAGTTTCGATCCGGCCTGGAGTCCCGATGGGACGTGGCTCTACTTCGTCTCCGATCGCAACCTGGTCTCGGTGACCGGCAGCCCCTGGGGCCTTTATCAACCGTCGCCGTTTCTGGATCGCACCGCCAAGATCTATCAAGTTGCGTTGAAGAGCGGTCAGCGTTCACCGTTCGCACCGGCCAACGAGCTGGCGCCAAAAGAGAAGGAAGAACCCGAGCCAGGGGGTAAGGGCGGCGACGACGAAGACGGGGCTCAACGCGAGAAGAAACGGCCCGAGCGCGTCGAGATCGAGCTTGATGGCCTCGCCGGGCGCCTCTACGAAGTGCCCGTGCCACCGGGCAATATTTCGAACGTGACGGTGACGTCCGAGCACCTCTACTGGCTTTCAGCGGACACCACGGTCGACCGACGGTTGACCCTGAGAGCCTTGAAGGTCGACAACGACAAACCGAAAATCAAGGACTTGGTCGTTGGTCTCGATCGTTATGAGCTTTCCGCCGATTGCGCCAAGATCCTGGTTCAAAAGGGCGAGCATCTTTATGTGACCGAGGCTTCGGCAGAGCCGATCGAAAATCTCGACGAGCACAAGTTGGATCTCTCGAGCTGGACCTTTCCCCTCGAGCCGCGGGAAGAGTGGCGTCAAATGTTTCGCGACGGTTGGCGACTGCTGCGAGACTACTTCTACGATCCCGGCATGCACGGCGTCGACTGGCCAGCGATGCTCGCCAAGTACTCGCCGCTAGTGGACCGTGTTTCCGACCGCTCCGAGCTCAGCGATATCTTTGCTGGGCTCACCGGCGAGCTTTCGGCGCTGCACCACTTTGTCTCCGGCGGTGATCGTCGGCAAGGGGATGATCAGATCGAGCCGGCGTCCCTAGGGGCAGTGTTCGAGCGTGACGCGGCGGCGGGGGGCCATCGAGTTGTGGCGATTTATCCCGCGGATCCCGATTTGCCGGAAGAGCGTTCACCTCTCGAGCGACCCGGCATCAACGTGGGCGAGGGAGACGTGGTGACGGCGATCAACGGCGTCGAAACCATGACGGCGCCCGACCTTGGCATGTTGCTCCGCAACCAGGCGGAACGCCAAGTGTTGTTGCAGGTGAAAGACGGCGAGAGCGGGGAGGTTCGCGAGGTGGTCGTCGAGCCGTTGACGGCGCGGCGGGCGCGGGAGCTGCGTTACGCCTCGTGGGAGCACGAGCGTCGTTTGCGGGTCGACGCTGCGGCAGATGGCGACATCGGTTACGTCCACCTCCGAGCGATGGGGTCGTCGAGCTTCAGTGAATGGGCGCGTCACTACTTTCCGGTTTTTCAGCGCCGCGGGCTGATCATCGATGTCCGTCACAACCGTGGTGGCAACATCGATAGTTGGATCTTGGGCAGTCTCGTTCGTCGTCCTTGGATGTGGTGGAAACCGCGCAGCGGTGACGTTTATCGCAACATGCAGTTCTCGTTCGGCGGTCATCTCGTCGTGCTGGTCAACGAGAGCACCGCGTCGGACGGTGAAGCCTTTGCCGAAGGGTTTCGGCGCCTCGGGCTGGGCAAAGTCATCGGTACCCGGACTTGGGGTGGCGAGATCTGGCTCACCTCGTCGAACGTCCTGGTGGATCGTGGTATCGCCACCGCCGCCGAGTTCGGTGTTTATGGGCCGGAAGGCGAATGGCTGATCGAAGGCCATGGCGTCGAGCCCGACATTGTCGTCGACAATCCGCCCCATGCCACCTTCCAGGGTGGCGATGCCCAGCTCGACGCGGCGATCGAGTTCTTGCAGCAGCGGATTCGGGACGATCCACCGGTGGTGCCGGAGCCGCCGCCCTATCCGGACAAGTCTTTTGGTGGCAACTCCGCTAGCCAGCCTCGGTGATCGCTACGTCAGCGGCCCTTGGGAATCACGATCCACAACACCAGGTAGACCAAGATACCAGGGAAGGCTGCTGAGAGCGCCGAAAGCAGAACGTATCCCAGCCGGACATGATTGGTGTTCCAGCCGTAACACCTGGCGATGCCGGCGCAGACTCCTCCGATCAGGCCGTTGGATGAGCGGGTCAGGCGCCGGTTCGAAGACATGTTGGGTGCTCCCGAGGTTGTGGTGGGCTTTGTCGATGGATCGACTGTGCCGTCAACTCACTTTACGAATCGGCCGGTGAGCCTATTCGTTGCCGACGGCAATCTCTTCAGCCTTGGTCTCAGCCCGGAGTTGGACACCGGCGTTGATCACAAACTCCTCCAGCACCTCATAGGGCTGGGCGCCGACGACACCCGAGTTTCCGATCACAAACGTCGGTACCCCGGTGACGCCGAGGTCGCGGGAACGTTGCCAGTCGTTGTCCACCGCGTCGCTGAAAGACCTTGTGGTGAGCACCTCTTGGGCGGTCGCAACGTCGAGCCCGAGCTTCTCGACGATCGCTAGCAGCACGTCGATGCTGGCGATGTTGTCACCCTTCACGAAGTAGGCTTCAAAGAGCGCATCGTGGATTGTTTCGCCGTTCTCCTGGCCTTCCGCCCACTTCGCCAGCTCTTGTGCCAGGCGACTGTTGTAGGTCATGGCGCGGTCGCCATAGGGTAAACCTTCGTCGCTCATGAGCTGCTTCATGCGGGCCTTCATCCCTTCCAGATCGTAACCGCGATTGGCGAAGAGCTCCGCCAAGGACCGGCCTTCCTCCGGGGTGTCGGGGTGAAGTGGGAACATTGTCCACGACACTCTCAAATCGTAACGTTCGACCAGCTGTTCTATACGCACGGTACAGAGGTAACACCAGGGTCATATGAAGTCGGAGAAGATCTCCAGCGTGGTTGTTTGACTCATCGTCGCTCTCCAGGTTTTCGGGGTAACACTGCCTCGAGCCGGCGCGGTGCGGGTTTCGTCGAGCAGGGAGCGCAGAGTATAAAGCCTCGCGGGCTTCTTGCGATTGTGTGTTTTCACTCAGCTGTTGCGCGAAGTCGCACAATCGAGGGCCGGAGTGCATTGCGGTAGGTGCGGTACGAGCGGTTTTTCGTGCTCTACGCTTCAAATTAGAGCTTGGTATGCGACTTGCTATTGTAGAGGTTTGTCCTTGCCAATCCGGGTAGAGGATCACAATGGAGTTGTTTCATGAAACGTAACAAGCTTTTCGCAAAACTGTTTTTTGCGGTGGCGCTGGTTGGCGCCATGGCGAGCATGCCGCCGGCTTCCGCCGCGGGCTTCGGCGACTACTGCGTCTTCAAGTGTCGTTATTGGAAGCAGGGCCCGAACTGTCCCACTGTTCAGTGCAAGTGTGATGCACTGGGCGGTCAGTGGACGACGTGCAGTGCTTGTTCTGACAGCGACTATGGCTGCACCTAAAGTCTTGCTGTAGCTGTGACTGACGCAAGTCGGCGATTTCGAACGTAGCCAAGATAGATCGCCACGGCCAGGTATCTGGCCGTGGCCTTTTTCCAACGGCAGGTCGGCAGAGCCGGAGAGAATCAACAACTCATGATGAACGACGAACCTTCATAGGATGCGTCGTAGGGAGAATCAATGAAGAACAAACTCGAAACCGTTGTCAATATCACAATCGTTATTCTATGTGTCACAGCTGCCGCTGCCTTTGCCAAGGTACATTTATTCTCGGACCCCACTCCACTGTCGCCGGTCGCGAAGGGAGATATCTTGAAACCGGTTCGGGGTTTGGCACCCAAGGGCGATGGCAGCGCGCTGCTGGTAGCTCTTTCACCCACCTGCGGTTATTGCACCGATAGTTTTCCGTTCTTCAAGACGCTTGAGGAACGGCGCAACAACCGCGGCGCGAAAGTTCGCCTGTTGGCGGCCGTCAACAGCAAGCAGGATATGGCGCAGGAGAACGAGCTGCTGGAATCATCTGGCGTCACCTTTGACGACGTCGTTGTCGTCGACTTTCTTTCGATTCGTGTGCCGGGTACGCCAACGATCCTTCACGTCGACGGCGATGGCAACGTGCTCGACGTCTGGCTCGGCCGACTCGACCAAGCCACGGAGAATGAGGTGTTACAAGTCTTCGAGGCCAGACTCCTTTAGTAAGATTTACCAAGGTGTCACAAACCATGACGCTGTATCCTCCGACGCAAGGCATCACGGCTGATACCGAGCAACGGCGCGGATCGAGACTGATTACCGTCGGCTCGTCGCAATGCCTCGCGTACCGCCTCGCGTTCGATCGCGGCCAGATCCAGCGACGGTACGTTGCGGAGATCGATCAGCGCCTCGTTCACCTCAGGGGGTGGCTCAGAAACCAGGCACGAACTGATGGGCTGGAAGTTGGGGCACAGGTAGACCAGCCGGCGCACCTCGTGCTCCAACTGTCGAACATTGCCCGGCCAGGGATGTTCTACCAAACACTCGAGCGCTCCGACGGTCATCCCTGGAAGGGTCTTTCCCGCCTGGCGCGAGAAACGGCGAAGAAAGTGTTCAACGAGAGCAGGTATATCGCCGGGGCGTTGCCGCAAAGGTGGGATGCGCAACTCGAGACCGGCCAGTCGATAGTAGAGGTCTTGCCGGAACGAGCCGTCGTTCAGCCTCTGGTCCAGTTGACTGTTGGTTGCTGCGACGATCCGCGCATCGATCGAGACCGCGGGACGCCCTAGCGGCTGAATCTCTTTCTCCTGAAGAGCACGCAAGATCTTGGCTTGAAGTCCAGGGGCCATGTCGCCAATTTCATCGAGCAAAAGCGTTCCACCTTGCGCCAGCTCGAACTTGCCTCGACGTCCGGCGACTCCGGAGGCGGTGCCACGGGCGATGCCGAACAGCTCGGCCTCGATCAGCTCCGCCGGCAAGGCGGCGCAATTGATCGCGACGAACGGGCCGCCAGCGACCGTTGAGGAGTCATGAACGAGTCGCGCCAAGCCCTCCTTGCCGACTCCCGTCTCGCCGCGGATCAAGATCGGAATATCGGAGCGCGCCACTGCGGCGAGCTGTTGATAGAGAGCCTGCATCTCTGGGGCCTGGCTGCGCAGGTACCCTGGAGGAAAGGCCAGTCCATCGTCGTTCGAGGTGGATCCGGAGACGAGGGCCGTATCGGGTAGAGAGCGATCGAGAGAGTCTGCCGAGGCACGGTCTCGCAGTTGGATCGCCAGCTCACTGTCGTGGCGCGACAGTCGCTCGAGGCGCATCACCAAGGGCCCAAACCGCAGCTCACAGCCGACCTTCAGATGACCGCTCACGACCCGAGCTGCAATCCGTTGCCCTTCCACATAGGTGCCGTTTTTACTCGCTAGATCTTCGAGCCAGAGCCGCCGGGATCGAATGGTCAAGATCGCGTGCCGCTTCGAAATCTCGCTGGCGGCCAAACAAACGTCGTTGCCTGGCATTCTACCGATGTGGTTTGGGCCAGCTTTCAGCAGATAGGTGAGCCGCTGGTCGCCGCGGCGATCCTGGAGCGCGTAACATGGGTCCATATGCAGAGACTCCCTTAGTGACCAACCCAATATCCATCGACCGTCGTCAGCCGTCTTCTAAACGTTTCAGTGTCGAAAAAAGGAACGTACGAGAGTCTCAGGCAACCAAGACGGGCGTTGATCGAGGGGTAATCCGCAACCTTTTCGATCTACCTGGGCCGTTTCGAATCCAATTGGGCTTTGAAAAAGACTCCGACATCGGTCGCGAGCGAAAATGGGGGAAACGACCCCTTTCTGAATCGGCCGCAGATCAAAATTGGGAAAAATGACCCCTTCTGCAACGGCGGGAAATCCGATTGAGTAGATCGACATGCTTCCGCGGCCGATGCGCGGGTCGTTTTGCAAGCTAAAAAGAGGCGCGCACCGCCTGCGCGACATCTCCGGTAAACACGACGAGGTCTCGCGGCGCTCGCAGATCAAAATTGGGAAAACGGACATCGTCTAAAACGGTGGAAAATCCGATTGAGTAAATCAACAAGCCTTCGCGGCCGATGCGCGGGTCGTTTTGCAAGCTCAACAGAGGAGCGCACCGCCTGCGCAACGTCTCCGGCAAACTCGAAAGTGTTTCGCGGCGGCCGCAGATCAAAATGAGGAAAAAGGACATCGTCTGAAACGGTGGGAAATCCGATTGGGTAAATCGACAAGCCTTCGCGGCCGATGCTCGGGTCGTTCTACAAGCTCAACAGAGGTGCGCATCGCCTGCGCTGCGTCGTCGGTAAACTCGAGAGTGTCTCGCGGCGCCCGCGGAAGCTTGTGGACAAGCTCACCAGGCCCCTGTAACCGTCGCGAGAACGATGGGCGATTGTGAAGTCGCTCGTCGGCCGGTGTGCGAGCTGTTCGAGATCGTTGAAGTCGTCGCGCCAGGGCTGCTGGAGGGAATTGTCGTTGCAGACGGAGATGTGCGATGGCTGTGGCGGTTGGAGAGAGAGTGCATCAAAGGGTCTCGGGCAACGATTACGTTGGTTGAGTGTTGT
>JAJCXQ010000288.1 GCA_029263355.1 Acidobacteriota bacterium
TCTCGAGATCGATTGGACTGGCGAGTTGCCCGCTCTCGAGCGCCGTGCCGTTACTGTCGACACGCTCCCAGCTGTCGAGTCGGGCCTCCACCGGCAACGACTCCATCCCCTTGGGATCGGTGACGATGACACCGTATCCCACGGGTTCCACAGATCCCACGGTGTCTCCAGCTGCGACTACCGGCGTGAGCAGAAGGCTCGCCGCGAGGCAGAACGCTGCTAGTGCGAAAGGGCAAGGATGTGACAGTCGCATGGGTCGAAGCTTTGGTTCATTATAGAAGTCTCGATCGTTATCGACCAAGTTCGGTTCCATGGCGTCGAAGCTGGTGGTCCTCCGTGCGGTCAGGACGAGTCCGGCGTTTCTCCCTCTGAACACCCCGTACGCCCGTTCCCGCAGGACGCGGGTGGATGCGTAGGAGAGGAGCGAGCATGCAACAGATCACAAAACGAGCGATTCAGGGCGCCGCGCCCTGGTTGTTTTCTGTCGGCGCGGTCGCCGTGCTTTCTGTCGGCGCGGTCGCCGCTGAGGATGAGACCGCGGTGGAGGCGCCGCCCGGGGCAATGACCGACGCCGAGATCGAGACTGCCCTCGAGACGGGCTGTCGCCGTAATCATCCCATCGAACATTACCGCGGCCTCGGCAACCGACACGATGTGCTCGGGCCGTTGTGGCTGGAGGAACCGGGGGAGGATCGTCCGCGGGGGGTGATCCTGCCGCCGTTCCTGCGGGTCTACCTTGCCGGGCGATCCCGAAAGTGCAACAACCTCGATATCGACGCAGCGCGGGAGCTTGCCGGGCCGGAGATTTGGGTGGTGTTGTGGCGCTTTGAAGACCCACCGAGTCCGCCGTTTCGTCGCCACACGACCTCCGACCAGAAAGTGCTGCGACCGACCGAGGTCCGGCAGCGGGCGGACGGCGCTTGGCACAAATCCTTATGGACGCGCAGCAAAGATAACTGGGTCAGCGGCTGGTTCGGAGCCGATTGGGATGATGGCGAAGGTCTGGTCGCAGCGTTCTCCGACTTGAGTCGAATTGGAGCACTCCATGTCGACTACAAAGTTGAAGAAAAGGGACGGTCTTACCTCACGGAATCGGAGATCTTTTCAATCAGTACGTTTCGTGAGAAATGGTGGGCGGCGGCTTTCGGCGAGGAGCAGGAATGATCACATGCATGAGCTCGTTGCCCGCTTGGCTCGAGCCTCTGCGCGACGTGCCCGATGCGATCTACGGTGTGATTGCGATTTTCACGGTGCCGATTCTGCTGTTGATTTACGCCGCTCGCCATGGGGCCAAGCGCCGCCATGGGTTGGCAGCTTTGATGCCGTCTATTGGCTTTCGTCCGATCGCCGAGCCGTCGCCCGCTGAGCTGGTTCCCGAATTGCTGTTCCATCCCAATGGCTTCGGGGACCAAGACGCGGATGATGGGGGGTGGCAAGATCTTCTGCCAAGGGTGCCGGTCGCGTGGAGCGGCCAGTTGGGACAGCACTCTGTGACAGTGATGGAAGTTACGATTCACCGCCTTGCTTATGTCGCCGATTTGCAAGAGGAGCGGAATATCCAGCACAACCTGGATCAGACCGTGCTGCGCTGTGCTTCGAGGGGTGACGACCGCCCCCCGGAGATGCTGATCAAAGAGCAGGTGTTGTTCAAGAGTCGAGTCAAGGGCGCCCGCACCGTCGGCGGCTCGAACCAGATCGGCGCCCACTACTTCGTCTTTTCGGATGCGCCGCAACACGAGCTCGAGCGATGGATCAACCCACGGCTTCGCGACGCGTTGTCACGCCATAGGTTGTGGCAGATCGCGACCCACCAAGGAGTGCTCTACCTGACTCGTGGCAACTCCTATGAAAAGTCCCATGAGATCAAGAGCTTTCTAGAGCAAGGGGAGTTCTTGCTCTCGGGACTTTTGGCAGGGAGCGACGAGACAGGTGGTCTAGCGCTCGAACAAAGGAGCTGACATGACTGGATTTGTGGCTGTGGGTCTATCTGAAGTTCCGCTGGGAGCTGTCGCTGGCTTGGCCTTCTTGATGGTCGTCATCGTACTGTGGGTCACCTCGTCGCGGCATTGGAAGAAGCGTTTTGCGGAGCTCGAAAAGCTGATGCCAAGCCTCGGCTATCAGCCCATCGTCGAACCGACATCCGAAGATCTCCTACCGGCGCTGCTGTTCCACCCCAACGGCTTCGAGTCCATGCAGAGACCCGCCGGCAGCGCCGGCTGGAAGGAGCGTCTGCCGCGGATGCCGAAGGCGTGGACCGGAGAGCTCGCAAACCGCGCGGTGACGGTGCTGGACGTGACCATCGACCGAATTCAGTTCGTTGCGGGCCAGCGTCGAGAGGGTACAGGGCAAGTGAACGCGACGGTGATCCGATGCGATCCGGCACCGACGGGAGGACCACCCGATTTCCTGGTCGAGGAGCGTGCCCTGTTCAAGAACAAGGTCAAAGGGCAACGTTCGATCAACGGGCCTGCCCAGATCGGCGAGCACTACTTCGTCTTTTCGGATGCGCCGGACACGCAGCTCGAAGACTGGATTTCTCCCATTCTCCGCGAGCAATTGGGGCACCATCGATTGTGGACAATCGCTGCCCACGAGGGTGTGCTCTATCTGACCCGTCGCCGGTACGAAGCACCTGGCGACGTTCCTCGGTTCTTGCAAGAGGGCGAAGGATTGCTCACCGGTCTCTTGGCGTCACGCTGAGTCTGAAAGGAAATCGTATGAAGACGTTGTTCGATCGAGTCTTGAAACCGGCAGTGTTGTGTGTTGGCACCGCTTTGGTCGTCGTGGCCGGTGCGCAGGCCGACGATGGCCGCGCCGCGCTGCTCGACGCTCCACAATATGTGGAGCCGGCGGTGGCAGTCGACTTTGTCGAGATGAAGCCCGAGGAAGTCCGTGGGGCATTGAAGGTCGTCTCTGGACGCACCTATGCCTATTACGGCTTCAACAACCCGGAGCTGCAACTCCACCTGCCGATGGTGGACAACAGTACCTATGCCAAGACTGAGATGCCCGAACCCAAGTTGCTCGACGAGGCCGGTCGCAATGTTCCGTACGAGCTCGAGCGTGGACTGCACAACTGGGAAACTCAGATCGCCAAGATCCGCTTTGTCAATGAAGATGGCGAGTCGCCGGCGGATTTTGCGCGGGTGGTGGGTGAGATCGTGTTGCGTTATCCGCTCGTTGTCGAATCGCGTACCGTCGTTGTGGGGACGTCCGATCCAGACGTGCTCATCGATGGTCCTTATGTTGATGTGGCCGACGGCATGTTGCCCGAAGCTGCGCCGTTTTCGCCCCTCGAGCCGGTGCGAGCTTACGACGCCAAGGGTCGCCAATTGATGCGGTCGCAGACCTCATCGACGCGGATGATCAATGAGCGAGCCTTCAGTCGCATGGTGTTCCATGGCGCTATCGCCCGGGTTGATATCGATCGCATCGTCCGTACCGTTGATCTACGGATCCGCTATGACGTGCCGATCAGTGAGCCGCGTGCCGAGCAGCAGAGAGGCGACGTGCGCGACGACGATCGAGACGTGGCGCAGGACCCCAAGAGTCGGATCGAGATCGAGGTGAGCGCCCCCAAGGGAGCCGGGGCACCGCTCGTCGGGCCAGGCGAGACCGTTCCGATCCTTGGCCAAACCGAACTGTCGGTTGAGGCCCGGGTTTTTGCGCAGGCGATCATGGCGCTCGAAGAGGTGATCCCTCAGCCGCTCGCCATTGTCCAGGTGACGGTGTTTCCACCGTCGTTGTTCAACATTTCCCTCGACACTGGAGCGGGAGTCGTAGAGTGGAGCTGGAGCAATGGGACAATCTCGGGGCCGAGCGACGTCAACACTCAGTGGCTCCAGTGCAAACAAGGTATGCCGGCGGACGCTCTGACCCTGCAACGGGTGCCGACGCTGTGGGACGACGCGATCCGTCGCGTTGCATCCGGCGATCGCCCCCTTCAGATGGGGATTGGCCAGGCCCCGTGCGGCAAACCCTTCATCAATGCGCCCTTCGAAAGCGGCAAGCGGGTGGAGTACGAAGATGACGGGCGCTTCGTTAAGATCGAGTGACGAGAAGTCCTAGGTTGTTGCCGTCTCGAAACACCGTTTTCGGTCTCAGCGTCCGGGTCTGTGGGCTCCGCGCGGTGCCTAACTCGCATGACCTCTTGCGTACCGTCATAAACTCTATTGTCGCCTTGTGCTTAGGCCGATTCGGCCGATGTTCTCAGCTCAAACAATCAGCTCCGTGCTCGCTCCACAGACCCGGACGCTGAGGCCGAACGGTATGTAGATGGGATCTAGGGTGCTGAATGAACCCGCCAGAAAGGGCAATAGCAGCTCGAGGAATCAGCGATATGAGAGCAGCGAGAATCCAGAACGTAGTGCTTGGCTTGGGCCTCAGCCTGGTGCTGAGTTGTTCGGGGTTGTGGGCTCAATCCCACGACCTGGTCATCGCCAATGGTCGGGTCATGGACCCAGAGTCCGGCCTTGACGCGGTCCGCCATGTTGGCATCACCGACGGAAGGATTCTGGCTCTCGCGGAGGCACAGTTGGCTGGGCGCGACACGATCGACGCTTCGGGCAGGGTCATCGCGCCTGGCTTCATAGACCTCAATACCTATCAACACGGAGACCCGTTCTTTCGCCTCAGAGCTGCTGATGGCGTGACCTCCGTGCTCTACCTGGAAGACGGAGCTGTCCAGGTTCCGGCCTATTACGAGGCGCATTCAGGGCGCGCTCTCATTCACTACGGCGTCGCGGTCGGCCACGGATCCCTGCGCAATATTGCGATGGGGGATACCTCGCTGGTGATTGTCGATGGTGTCGTCGAGTCGGGTGGAACGCCGGAGTTGAACTATCGTTCACCCACTCCCGATGAGATGAAGAAGTTGGTCGGGCTTGTGGAGCAGGGCTTACGGGATGGTGCGGTCGCCGTCGGGTTCGGGATCGAATACGCGCCGGGCGCCACCCATTCGGAGGTCCTGCGGATGCTCGAGCTCGCCGCGCAATACGATGCCCCGGCGCACCTCCATCTGCGCAAGTGGGACCCGGTCCAAGACTGGGGGCAGTTCTTCGAAGTCGCCGGAGCTGCGATTCACACCGGCGGTGACCTCCACGTCAATCATCTACAGAGCATCGCTGGGAGCTACACCGATGAGATGTTGGCGTTCATCGATCGTGCCCGTTCCTTCGGTCTCTCGATTACCGCCGAATGTTACCCCTACACGGCAGCGTTGACGTTCATCGAGTCGGCGCTCTTCGACGCCTGGGAGACGATGGGGGATGAGTGGTTTCAGCGTTACGAGTGGCCGATAACGGGCGAACGTCTGACCCGAGCGACCTTTGAGCAATACCGGGAGCAGGGCGGTGTTGTCATCATCCACCCCCGTGACGAGGCGACGCAGGAAGCCGCCGTCCGTGCTTGCCTGGCCCATCCCCTGGCGATGATCGCCAGCGATGGTGCGTGGGACGAGGGCCAAACCCATCCGCGCTCAGCCGGCACCAACAGCCGCGTCCTGGGCCGCTACGTCCGGCAGGAAGGTGTCTTGACGTTGATGGACGCCTTACGCAAGATGAGTCTGGCCCCCGCGCAGCACCTGGAGCGGCGCGTCCCGGCGATGCGTGACAAAGGACGCGTCCGCATCGGCGCCGACGCGGATCTCGTTATTTTTGACCCGGGTTCGGTCGTCGACCTCGCAACCTACCGCCAGCCGACGTTACCACCGACTGGTATCGAGACGGTTCTGGTTGGCGGCGTGCCCGTCGTTCGTCGTGGTGTGATTCGATCGGGTGTTTTCCCCGGCCGACCCATCCGCGGTCCGATCACGGACTGACTTCCCCAAACCCTTGTCGACATTGAGCTCGACGTCTAAAATGTACATGCCGATGGACACTTGAGAGTGAGGAGGTCCTAATGCCTAGACCGTATTCGATACCCAGACAGTATTCGATCGCTGATGCCCGCAACAGCCTGCCGGCTCTCATCCACTCAGTGGAAAATGGGGCTCCGGTGGAGCTGACACGTCGAGGAAGACCCGTCGCTGTTCTTCTATCGCGCTCCGAGTACCAAAAGCTGAAGCGCGGTAAATCGGACCTGTGGGAAGCGATTCAAGAGTTTAGGCAGTCGACAGATCTAGAGGATCTCGATGTTGACGCGGTCTACGCCGGAGTGCGCGATCCGTCGCCCGGCCGTGAGCCCGAACTGTAGCGATGCGTTACCTGCTCGACACCAACGTGCTATCGGAGCCTGTAAAGCCCAGACCGAGTCCAGGAGTCATGGCTCATCTCGAGCAGCTGCGCGAAGAAGTCTGCACCGCTGCGCCGGTTTGGAACGAGCTATGGTACGGATGTCGCCGCCTGACGCCGTCGAAGCGCCGTGAACACATCTCCACGTATCTGAAGGATCGCTTAGAACCCTCGCTGTCGATCCTGCCCTACGACGTATCGGCTGCAGACTGGCACGCCAAGGAACGTGCCCGCCTGGGGCAGCTGGGCAAGACCCCGGCCTTTATCGATGGCCAGATTGCGGCGGTAGCACGGGTCCATGAGTTGGTATTGGTCACCAGAAATGTGACCGACTTCCAGGACTTCGACGGACTGTTGCTCGAAGATTGGACTCGAGGCGACTAGAGGTTCCCGTCGGCGTCGACTCGCCTTCGATCACCGATACCGATGCCCTTGCCGCGTGTCCTTGAGGCCGGGCAGCGGTAGGAGTGATCACCGTCGTGGTAGTCTCCGACCTTCGTTGACCAAGGAGGATCCCCATGCTGCGCCAAGCTGTCAGAACATTTCGCACCACCCGCTTCCCAGAGATCTCGACCCGATGGGCGACAACCCTAGTAGCCTGTTTGCTCTTGTCAGGCGCCGGTGCCTGCGCGCCGCCCGCTGCGGAGGACCCGCCGGCCTCACCACCCCCAGCAGTGCCAGTTGAGCTCGGGCCCGATGCGGATGCCGCGCAAGCGGTGATAACCCCTGAGGTGCTGCGGGCGCCGATTGCCGAGTTGTCGGCCGACGCCTACGGTGGCCGCGGCCCGGGCAGCGACGGTGATCGTATGACTCAGGAGTGGCTGGTCAAAGAGCTGACGGCGATCGGTTTCGAGCCGGGTATGCCCGATGGCAGCTGGGAACAGCCTTTCGACATCGTCGGCGTCGAGTCCAAAGCGACGCCGGTGTGGTCGTTCCAAGCCGGTGGCAAACAAGTGGACCTGGCCTGGCACGACGACTATGTCGCGTCGAGCGGTGTTCAAGAGGAGAGAGCCGCGATCAAGGACGCCGAGCTGGTATTTGTCGGCTACGGTATCCAGGCGCCGGAGTACGACTGGGACGATTTCCAAGGTACCGATGTCAGCGGCAAGGTGCTCGTTGTGATGAACAACGATCCCGACTGGGATCCGGAGCTCTTCGAGGGTACCCGGCGTCTCTACTACGGGCGCTGGAGCTACAAATACGAGAAAGCGGCGGAGCTTGGTGCGGCGGGGGCAATCATCATTCACACCACGCCGTCAGCAGGTTACGGCTTCAACGTCGTTCAAACCTCGTGGACCGGTCCACAATTCGAGGTGCCGGCGGCGGGCGAGCCGCGCATCCAGATCCCGGCGTGGACCACAGAAGATGCGATGAAACGTCTGCTGGCCGCTGGCGGTCACGATCTCGACGCCCTGCGGGAGTCGGCCCGTTCGCGGGACTTTGTACCGGTGCCCCTCGGCATCACGACATCCCTCGAGCTCACCAACACCTTGCAGCGGGTCAAAACTGCAAATATCGTCGGCGTGTTGCGCGGCAGCGATGCCAAGCTGGCCGACGAGTATGTGGTTTACTCGGCGCACCACGACCATCTCGGCATGTCATCGGACAAGAGCGCCGAGGATCGGATCTACAACGGCGCCTTGGACAACGCCGCCGGTGTGTCGCAGGTGTTGGCTATGGGGCGGGCCTTTGCGGCACTGCCCGAAAGGCCGCGGCGATCGATCATGATTGCGATGGTGGCGGCCGAAGAGTCAGGCCTCTTGGGCTCGTCCTACTTCGCCAAGAATCCACCGGTGGCGGCGGGCCGGTTCGCAGCCAACATCAACTACGACGGCGCCAATATTTGGGGCATGAATCGCGACGTCACCGTCATCGGAAAAGGCAAGTCGACCCTCGACGGTGTGGTCGAGAAGTTTGCGGGGGAGCAGGCCCGCACCGTCAAACCCGATCAATTCCCCGACCGCGGCTTCTTCTACCGCTCGGATCAATTCAATTTCGCCAAGATCGGCGTACCGGCCATCTACCTCGACACCGGCACCGATTTTGTCGACCGTGAGGCCGAATGGGGTCGTGAGCAGATCGAAGCCTGGGAGGCCGTCCACTACCACCAGCCCTCCGATGAGCTGGTTGACGAGTGGGTCTGGGACGGCATCGTCGCCGATTCCGTCCTAGGGTTCCGCTGCGGCCTCTACATCGCGCAACAAGACGCGATGCCAACTTGGACCCCGGGAGACGAGTTCGAGGCCGCGCGTCAAGCGGCATTGGCAGCGTTGCCATAACGCAGGTGATGCATCGATTCGAGATGGCACGTGGTCAACTCAGGACCCTCTCGTGGGTCCTTGCGAGTCTCTTGCTGGTGGCCTGTGCCGATGACGAGGCGCAGGCGCCAAGCCCTGCGACCGGTGATCTGCTGATCACCGGCGTTTTGGTTGTTGATGCCGGCGCGAACGTGACGTCGCCGCCGCAGGATATTTTGATCACGGGTGGGCGGATCGTCGAAGTTGCAGCCTCTGGCAGCATTGCCGCCGAGCGCGCCGAGTCCGTCTTTTTAGCCGAAGGCATGTTTGCGCTCCCCGGTTTGATCGACGTGCATGCCCACATCGGTGACGGTGGCATCGGAGACCAGTCCGTAGCCGACCGCGAGGGTGCGTTGTCACAATTTGTGCGTTATGGCGTGACGACAATTTTTGCTCCTGGCGGTGGCGCCGGCAACGACGATTGGCTGGCGCGGTGGAAACAACGGTGCGGGGATGGCGAATTGTTGTGCCCTGGCATCTATGGTTCCGGCGCCCTCATCACCGCGCCGGGGAGCCATCCTATCGGGACCATTTGGAACTTCCCGGACGACATCGATCCCGCGGTAGTCTACGAGCGCGGTGCAGTAGCGGTTGAGGAGGACGAGCCGGTGGGGCCGTTGCTCGATCGTAAGCAAGCGATGGGGGTCGACGCCATCAAGATCGTCATCGAGGACGGGATCGGTCCGCGTTACCCGATGCCGCGGCTGTCCAACGCCAAGATCGTACAGCTCGTCGAGGCCAGCCACCAGCGGGGGCTGCGGATTTTTGCCCATGTCAGCATGCCCGAGCACGTTGCGGACGGTGTGGCGGCGGGCGTCGACGGCGTCATGCATTCCGCTGAGGAGCCGATCGCAGATGACATTTTGGCAACGATGGCGAAGGAAGGGATGTTCTACGTCGCGACCCTCGCTCTTTACGATGGCTTCTTTGACCGTGTTGCCGGCCAAGTCGGAGCCGAACACGAACCCTATGCCCTCGCCGGCAGCTCGCCGCGAGCGATTGCCAGTCTCAAAGACCTCGAAGAGCTCCCCTTCACCCCGGAAGTTGCAGAAGTTGTCATGGCAGCGGTACGTGACAACTTGCGTCGCGCCGCCGCAGCTGGGGTGTCGTTGGCCCTCGGTACCGACGTCAACAACCCCACCGTATTCCCGGGCTACTCGGCCCACGAAGAGCTCGCGCTGATGGTCGAAGCCGGTTTGACTCCAGCCCAGGCCCTGGTAGCGGCCACCAAGGGTGGTGCCGCATTTCTCGAGAAAGACTCCAGCCTGGGGAAGATCGCACCGGGCTACGAGGCGGACTTGTTGCTGCTGGCCGAGAATCCCTTGGTGGATATCGTGAACACTCGGACACTCCTGTCAGTGATCAGCGACGGCCAGGTGATCGAGGATGTGGTTTCCCTGACCGATCAGGCTTCCCTAGTGCTGGGAGCGGACGGACGATGAATCGTGGGAGTCTCGAACACGTCAAATCCGAGACCTAGAAGCTGATCGAGACCTCCCACTTTCGTGGCATCATCCGCAGGAAGGGGATATCTCGCGTTTGGTTGCGACGTTCGAGCTCGCTATCGAGAGCTCGCAGCTGAGTCTGAAAACCGGCCATGGCCTGTCTCAGACCCGGGTCACGGACCATGCGGTCAACGGGCAGGTTCATCATGCTGTTGCCGCCGACGTTGAAGCGGCCGGCGAAGGCGCCTTGCTCGAGCAGGAAGATATCGGCCATCTCCGGCGGAGATGTGACATCACCGGCTTTGAGACGCTCGAAGTTGACGAATTTCTTGTGCTCCGAGTTTTCCGATTGGCCGAAGGATGAAAAGTCGCCGCACACTTCGTGGCTGACATTGTTGTACAGCAGGCAGCAGAGCACGTTGACCAGGATCTCTTTACCGCTCAGAGGATCGTCGGTGATGTCGCGGTTGGGGAGCAGCGACGCCAGCCTGGTGTACCAGCGTTGGAGATCGGCATCATCACAGATTGCTGCATCGTCGGGGTAGAGGCTGTCGATGTAAGGGCCAACAAACCCTTGCATGGTGTTCCAGGCGTCCGTCGCGTCTGCGACATAAGGGTGATCCGGAATGCGATCGAGCCCACGTTTTTTGATGTCGCGCGGCACAATCAGGTCGTCGAGGGAAAACGAGTCCATGCTGTTTTGGAACAGTGTCATCGCGTCGTCGGCGGAAATGAAGCCGGACTGAATGAAGTAACTTGCGGGTGTGATCAACAACCGGTAGGCGTAGTCGTTGACCACCAAGGTGCCGTAGGTGAACACATCGAGAAATGGCCGCAAGCAGTGCGCTGGCGGCAGGTCGAACGCCGAAATCGCGAAGGCTTCGCCGATCAGCAAGTGAGTGTCCAAGAGGTGGCGAGTGAACACGCAATAACGCGCGTCGAGGGCGTTGGCGATCACCTTGGCGCGTTCCCAACCGTCATCTCCCGGCACATAACGACTCTCACTGACAGTGATCGACTCCGCTTTCAGTTGACTGCCATCGAGCTCGAAGATGCAGATGACTGGGGCGAAGATGTTCTTGAAATACGGCGAGTAGTCGACCACATAACGGTCGTCTTCCGGGGAGTAACACAACAGAAAGGGATTTGGCCCCTGGAGTCGAAGCTGGGCGAACTCCCGATCTTCGTAGACCTTGCTCCAGCCTTCTTTGTTCTTCGGGAACGCGTCGTTGTATTTGGCCTTGGGAGACCACGGGATGCCGGCCCGTATCGGCCATCGCCGATGGAGTTTGAAAATTAGCCCAGTGAAGATGTAGTAGGGCAGCATGTAGGGCAGACGAAGTTCGCTCTCCGGCGGGGTCTTGATGGGGACCTGCAGCGCGGCGGGAATGGTCGGCGTGTTGTAATGCTCCTTTGCCGGCACTAGATCCGGGGCTGGCGAGCACAGCTCGCGGCGGCGGCGGAAGGTCCGTTTCGACCATCGTTCGATGGCCGCGAAGTTCATATAGCGCGTCCAGATGATGGCGCGCACTTTGAACAGGTCGAAGACGTTCGGTCTCATGAGACACCTCCCGGTGCGGTCTAGCGTCGTCAGCCGCCGAGACGAAGGCGGCGAGTGGTGTCTCGGCTGCTGTCTCGAGCGATGGAGAACTCTGACTGCCAACTGAATGGGATCACGGCACTTAGCCTACTCCAGAGACTTTGACCTGTCCAGACAAACAGCTCGTGTGTCTCGGAGGGAGAGAAATTCCTTGACAGCCTCTTATGTCATAGGTCAGTAGGACAATTGTCCTGTGGTCATAGGACAATTGGTGAACGTATCAGCCGATGGTGATGATGACTTCACCTACTGATCGGACCGCGAGGAGAAAACATGTTGAGGGCAGATCATGCATCTTGAAATCAATTCCAGACTCGCACCTAGTACCGTAGGAGCTGATCGTGGGTTCCAGGAGGTGGCGCCGAATGGCGGTGACGCTTTGGCGGTGACGATTTTGGGACCTCGATATCAGCAGCGCAGGGTTCTCGAGAGCTGGATAGAATTCGGGTCCGGGTGGCGTTCGCTACCCGCGGCGCCCCGCGGCGCCCCGAGCCTCAAAACCACCAGCCCAGGAGCCAAGATGAAAACACTCAGAACTCCCGATGACTGCTTCGTCGACTTGCCCGATTATGCCTTCGAACCCCACTATGTGGAGGTCTCAGATGGTGACGGTGGGACCCTCCGCATGCACTATGTCGAAGCCGGTCCGGCGGACGGTGAGGTGGTGCTCTGCCTGCATGGTGAGCCGTCGTGGTCGTTCCTCTATCGTAAGATGCTGCCGCTGTTTGCCGCTGCCGGATTCCGTGCGGTAGCCCCCGATCTGGTCGGTTTCGGCCGCTCCGACAAACCGGTCGAGCGCACTGACTACAGCTATCAGCGCCACCTCGATTGGCTGCAAGCCTGGCTCGACGCTGTCAACCTCACCAAAATCACGCTGGTGTGTCAGGACTGGGGCGGCCTGCTCGGACTGCGGTTGGTGGCAGCTGAACCCGATCGGTTCGCTCGCGTTGTGGTCGCCAACACCGCCCTGCCGACCGGTGATCAACCGATGCCCGAAGCCTTCGCGGCGTGGAAAAAGTTCAGCCAGGAGACGCCGAAATTCGACATCGGAAACATTATTCAAGGTGCGACGGTCACCGAGCTCAGTGACGAGGTGGTTGCGGCCTACGACGCGCCCTACCCGGACGATCGTTACAAAGCTGGCGCGCGACAGTTTCCAACTTTAGTGCCGGTGACGCCGGACGATCCCGCGGCGCAGCCCAACCGTGAAGCTTGGGGTGTCTTGCGCTCCTGGACCAAACCCATGCTGACCGCTTTCAGCGACAGTGATCCGATCATGCGCGGTGGCGACAAGGTGTTCCAGAAGTTGGTGCCAGGCACCGCTGGCCAGCCCCATACGACCATCGAGGGCGGCGGGCATTTTCTGCAGGAAGATCAAGGTGAGGTGCTGGCGGACGTGGTGATTCAGTTCATGCAGGCGACGCCGCTCGCGTGATCGCGCCTCGCCTCGCCGCCCTGTTGCGTCTTCCAGGAAGTCACATCCCGGTTCTGGTTTCCTTCTTTGGAAAAGGGGTGTCCGGTAAGGGGGGACTGTGGGGGATTCTCTGCTGTTTGCTGCTACTGGTGGCCGGCTGCGATCGCCCACCGAGTCTCGACAAAGTTGATCTCTGGCGTGACGAGGCCACTTGGGTGACGTGGCGGCAGGGCTGGGCGCGAGGAGTGCCTCTCGAAGGCTCTCGGACTGTCGACGTCTCAGGCGCTGGCGCCCGGCTGCGAGCGGTGGCGATACCGATGACGGAGAACGCGACGCTGCGGCTGGAGGCGGGTAACCACCAAACGGTGCGTTCGTTCCATCAGCCGATCGCGATCGACTTCGATCCCGGCGCCGCGGAGTCTGTGACGCTGTCCTCTCCCGAGGGGGTCTATCTGCTGCGTCCACGGCTGGTCGATCCTGATCGACAGCGGCGGCGGATCCTGTTTATGATGGCGGACACCCTGCGCTTCGATCATGCCACCGCCGAGGGAATGCCCGAGATCTACCGCAATTTTGCCGATGGCGCCCGTTTCCTGCGCGCTTACAGTCCGGCTTCTTGGACCCTGCCTTCGGTGGCGTCGATCTTCACTGGGCGGTTGCCGGCCCAGCTGCGAGCTCCCGACGGCACCTTGATCTCGTTGCCGGCGAGTGCCTCGACCCTCGCCTCTGAGCTGTCGGATCGCGGTTACACTACCGTCGCCATCACCGCCAACTATACAGTGCATCACGAGAACCGTTATTCCACCGGTTTTGATCTCTTCTTGGTGCCCGACCCGAAGTCCGGCCAATTCGCCGACGTCAGCTGGCTGCGTCAGCTCGCGTTGGAGGCGTCCGGCTGGCTCGACGATGAAGACCTCTTCCTTTATTTACAGCCGATGGAGGTCCACGATCCCTATCGCAACCACGAAACCGGCGAGGTGCTGCCGGCGCCGTCGACCGGCGACACGGTGACCGAGGGTGAGCTCGATGCCCTGCGCCGCGCCTATGCCAGTGAAGCGGGCTACCTGAGCCGTGAGTTGAGCAGACTACGGACCGAGCTCGGCGCCTTCGATCTCGAGATTCTGACCGCCGATCACGGCGAAGAGCTGTTCGACCACGGCGGCTTTCGCCATGGCCCCGCCCTTTACCCGGAGTCGGTCCATGTGCCGCTGTGGGTTCGCGGCTCGGGGATTGACGCAGGATCTGTTGAACAACCCGTCTCCCTCGTCGGTCTCAAAGACGCCCTGGTGGCGGCCGCTGAGGATCTGCTCGCGGACGCCGAGCCGGATGACGTGGTTACGGCGCTGACCAGTGCTCGGCCGGTGACTGCTGAGACGTTCAGCTTTGGCCCACCTCGCTGGTCCCTCATCGACGACGATCAGCAGGTGATCTACTTCGCCCGCCGCGCCGGTTTCGCGGGCGCCATTGATGATCCGGTTGAACACTCCATCGAAGCTTGGCTCCTCGAAAATCAGCCGCGAGTCTTGTTCTCGACGTTGTCTGGCGAGCCCGTGGATGAACCGGGGCGTCCCCTCGTCGACCGCTCGATTCGATCCCTGGTTGATCAATTTGCGGGCTGGCGTCGGGGGCTTTATCTGTTGTTCCAGGGTGATGTCGGAACCGGTGTCGAGGTTGATGGGGTCAGCAGCGACGGTTTGATCTGGGGTGATGCCGACCGGATCGAGATGACACCTACCGAGACTGGCGGTGTCCATCTCGAGATCGACGCGCCAGCGCCCTTCATCTTGATGTTTCTGCCTGCGAAGGAGGCTCAGGAACCGGTCGTCGAGCTGAGGCGCCAGCCGATCCAACTCTCGGGATCGACCCCGGTTCGCCTTGCCGATGACGGTCTTATGCTGTGGTTCGACGAAGGGCGCCCTGAGCAGGCCGCCCAAGAGGTCGAGGAGACCCTCGAGCGTTTGAAGGCGTTGGGATATATCTGACCGGCGATGAGGCTGCGGTTCTGGGTAGTGCCATCCAAGAATGACCTTCTGCCGGTCGCGCTGATGGGCTGCGCGCAGCGCTGCGCAACTCGCCTTGGCAGCGTCGAGTCTTCCAACTTCATTGTTTACAATGTTTTGTAGGCTAGCCACTGGTGTCTTGCTCAAACATACTCGCCTGTGCTCGCTCCACCCGCGCGACCTCACTGACTCGAAAATGCCGTAGAGTCGAGCTGAGTCACGTCAGCTCCCCGTTGGCGTGCCACTGCCAGAGCCTTGGCAAGCTCATCCGTATGGCCGGTTGCCTGGGCTGCGATCGCCAACAACAGATAACTCTCGGTGCTGCGGTTACCGCCGCGATCCAGGGTCTCGCGCCGCAGCCGCTGAAAGGCGGCTTCGAACTCGCCCTGATGGATCTCGAGCCGGGCGCGCAACAGCTCGAAGGCATGGGTGAAGCGTCGCGCCTCGGACCTCGGTAGATCCTTGCTGCCGGCAGCCAAGGCCCGCTCCGCTTGTTGCAAGCTCAGCTTCGCTGCCTGATGCTGGTCACGATCGATCTGCAGGCCTCCGAGGCTGAGGTGGAGGTGGACGTCGAGCAGATAATCGGTAGATGCGAGGGGAGATCGAATGGCGAGAGCGCGGCGCATCGCGGTCTCGGCGGCTTCCAAGTCACCTTCGGCGGTGTGCTCCCGAGCTTGTTGGAGCAGCATCCTCTTGGGATGCCGACGGCGATCGACGAATCTGCCGAACACCTCACGGTCGCGGTCCAGCCAGAGCCTGCGCGGCGGTTGTTCGATCTCGAACTCGAGATCGGTTTGGCGGCCAGAGATGACCAAGCGCCCGATCAACAGCGTTGGATTGCGCGACGAAGCTGGCGTTGATCGAGGGTTGTTGGCAAGTTTGATTTGGAACGGAACGACCAACTCGGAATCTTCGATATCAATACGGTTTTCGACCCGGCGGCGTTCGACATCGAGCCGCCCGTCCGGTGTCGCCACAATGCCATAGCGGGTGCGTGAGGGTAGTCTCTGCTGGGCTTGAACTCGAACTTTCCAGCGCCCCTCGGGCAGCGGCTCAAAGGTGTAGTCGTAGGTGACCTCAGGGAGCCCGGTGCCGAAGATGAACTGCCGCGCAAAAGCGTCGAGGTCAGTGGCGGTAATCACTTCTAGCAGTTGAATGAAGTCGGCGGTAGAGATCACCCGGCCGGTGGTGGATTTCACTAGCGCCGCCAGGGCACGTAAGAAATTGTCTTCGCCGAGCTTCTGGGCCAGCATCTCGAGCACCAGCGCGCCTTTGCGGTAGACAATCGCCTGATAGGCGTCCTGCGAACGACTGGAAAAAAGGCGCTCCCCCAATACCAACGGCCCGAGAGACTCGATTGAGCGGCCGTCCTCGAGGGTTGCGGTCAGCTCTTGTTGCCAGCCGGTGACCGGTCCGACGTCGGGTTGCAAACCGCGGTGGCGGGCCCACAGTAGCGCGGCGTAGTTGGCCATCGCCTCACTGATCCACTGATCGCGATAGCTGCGCCACCCGATCATGTGTCCCCACCATTGATGGGCGATCTCATGAGCGACCACAGAGCCACGGTCCTGAACATTGAGCAGGGCGCCGAAGGCGCCCCAATCCGCCAGCACCTGACCCGACAGGGTGACGAAACCGAGCAGCGCCTGGGAGGTCTGGCGGGGCACGGTGACGACGGTGAGCTCGTTCAACGGATAAGGACCAAAAATGCGCTCGTAGAACGCCATCGCATCAGCAATCGTGGCGACCAGTTTGTCAGGGGCGTCTTCGGGGGCGGTAGCCAGGGTGGCTGGATCCATGGCGACATGGAGCTGGATCTTGCCGGTCGATATCGACCACACATCGAAGAGGCCAATCTCGAAGCTGAAGCCGAGAGCAGGTACATCGAGTTGGCGTTGCTCCCACCGCAAGCCATCCGCTTCGCCGCCGCCGACCTTGTGGCCACTGGCGACCAGATTGTGAGATCGCGGCCAGTGCAGGGTGACATCGTAGGTCGCACGTTCGTTGGTGCCGGTGCGGGGATACCAGCCAAGGCTGGTGCGCAAAGCCAGGTCGCGATCGGTGCCGGTCTCCAGGAATGTGCCCTCGCAAGTGAGCTCGAGGGTCAGCTCGGCGCCGCGCTTCGGCACCCGAGGCAGCACCACATTGACGTCGTTGCCCTCCCGGAGATGGAAAAGCTCTTGGCCGGAGCTGTCTGCCAAACGAGTGATGCGGAGGTCACGATGGAGCTCCAGCCTTACGACCCGCCGGCCGTCTCGCACGGCTCGCATCCGCACTCGCGAAAAACTCGAGAGCTGTCGGGTGATCGGATCAACCGTGACGTCGAGC
>JAJCXQ010000289.1 GCA_029263355.1 Acidobacteriota bacterium
TTCGCCTTCGACAAGCTCCATCACGATGAGCTCAGAGCCCTCGTGCTCCAGCACATCGTGGATCTGGACAATCGCGGGGTGGTTGAGCCGCGCCGCGAGTTGCGCTTCACGGCGAAATCGGGCCAGCCGTTCGCCGGCCAGGGCACTCTCGGGGTGCAGCCGCTTGATCGCGACGCGCCTCTTGAGGCGTTCGTCGCGAGCCGAAAACACCTCGCCCATGCCGCCCGCGCCCAGCCGATCTAGAATCGTGTAGGGACCGATCTTCGCCGGCATGTCTGGCATCAACAGGATTCTATCGCACAGTGACGCGGGGCCGTCCGTACCAACGACAAAGCCCACGCTCGAGGGTCGGGGCTAGACCAAGTCGAGCTCCTTGACTCGTCGGCGCAGAGCGTTCTTCGAAACTTCGAGCCGGTCGACCATCGCGTCGAGATCGCCGCCGGTTTCGGCGTGAGCGTATCGGATCTCGGCGGCGTCGAGGTCACCGGCAGTCCGCACCCCAGAGCAGCGGTCGATCAGCATGTAGAGCGAAGCGCGGGAGACCCTCAGCGCGTCCGCGGCAGCGCTGAGTTCCCAACGGTGGGCGCGCAGCGCCGCGGTCAGCTCGTCGGTAGATACCTCCGCAGGCTTGCGTCGCGAGGGCTGAGCAGCCGCTGACACGGGGGCTGCGGACCGCACATGTTCGGCGGCGTCCACTCTCGACGCGAGTTGTCGTTCGAGCTGCTCGCCGATCTCGAGAGTCGGCTTTCCTCGGCTACCAATCGCCAACTGGCGGGCGGCGTTGCGCAACTGGCGCACGTTGCCGGGCCAATCGTGGCGCGCCAGACGTGCACAGAGGCCGGAAGCCAGCCAGGTGGTGGCGTCGGCAGCGTCGAAGCGGCCGCCCTCGTCGAGAGCCTGCAACTCCTGGCGTAGGAAGTGGATGAACAATCGACCGAGATCGTCACGCCGACGTGAGAGGGGTGGCAGCCAAATCTCGTAACCTGCCAGCCGATGGAGCAGCGGCGCCTTGAAGCCGCCACCTTGCGCCAGGTTTTCGAGGTCGGCATCGGTGGCTGCGAGCAGCCGCAAGTCGACACGGCGCGGCGACTGGGAGCCGACCGGAAAGATCTCGCTGGTTTCGAGCACCCGCAGCAGCATGACTTGGAGCTCCGGCGGCGCTTCACCGACTTCGTCAAGGAAAAGCGTGCCACCATTGGCGCGACCAAAGTAACCCTCGGTGGACCGCGCGGCGCCGGTAAAAGCGCCTTTCACCGTGCCGAAGAGCTCGGCGGCGGCCAGTGACGCCGGGATCGCCCCTAGGTTGACAGCAACAAACGGTTGATCGCGTCGCGGCCCCGCACGATGGATGGCAGCAGCCACCAACTCTTTACCGGTCCCGGTTTCGCCACGCAGCAACACCGACACATCGAGGTCCGCGACGCGCCGAACGTCGGCTCGTACCCGCACGATGCCGTCACTGGCGCCCACCAGACCAAAATCCTCCCTCGTGTTCTCTACCGACGGCGTGTGGCGATGCAACAACACAACCACGTGGCGCGCCAACTCGAGGACCACGCCGCGCTCGAGCGCTGCGGCCGTGAACCGCCGCACCCCGGCGACCCGCTCGCCATCTGCAACCACGCGGGTGCGGGTGCTGGCAAGGTCCAACTCCACCTCGCCAGCGATCGCCCGTAACCGAAACGGTTGGCGACTCAGGCCGCGATCTGCCAGCGGCTCACCATGACGATGACCCGGCGGGCAAAACTGCGGTCGCTGACGACCGATCTCCGCGTCGAGGCCCGAGGCCAACTCGCTGAGCACCACCCGGTCGCCCACCCGGCGCAGGTCAGGGTGATACAACACCGTCAGCGCGGGCAGGCTTACGGTGGGTCGTCCGCTTCCGCTGCGCCTCTCCTGCTCGATCCGCGTGAGAGTTGATCCATCGCCGACACGGGTCGACGCGTCGAGGTCGCTGGGTTTCATGAGCCGGTATCTTACCGCGCCGTCACCTCGACGGGTTGGCACTCTCCTTGCACTGTCCCATGACATCGCCTCTTAGAAGTCTTGTGACGGCTAAGGGCTCGCCCTTCCCCCGGTAGACGAGGGCGATTCGCAACGCTGTCTCGGTATCCCGGTCCAAACGTCTCTGACGAGACGGTAGGAAGAGGTGCGCCGCGGCAACACGATCCCCACAACGAAGGAGACCACCCATGATTCACCACCAGACCGCTCACCACCAGACGACTAGACATCACACCCTGCGTCACCGAACTCTTCCGTTTCTCGCCCTACTGATCGGCCTGGTCGCAAACACCGCCAACGCCTCCGAGCGGTTATATACCATCGGCCATCTCTCCGGTCCACTCCGCGCCGGTCTGCAACAGCAAGCTTTTCTATTGCCCTTCGCCGACGCCGGCAAAGCCACGGATCCCACGGCGATGTTCCCGATCGTGATGACCGGCGCCACGGTCGCCAATCTCGATGGCGCCACCGCCAAACGGCTCGCCGCTGCCTACCGCGCCGGCTGGCCGTTGGCGCTGGTGGATATGGACGTCGAGGCGGTCAACACATTACATCGGGCCACCGGCACCGGCCAGGTGTTCAAAGTGGCCCCAGGCAGTCCAGCCGCAGAAGCCTTCGCCTGCGTACAGCGCGCTGATGGCGGCTACTCGCAAATGCGGATCTACACCGCCGGCGATCCTGAGACCCAAAACCGCAACCGCCACCAACGCGCAGGAGGCTTGGTGAGCTGGCTGGCCGAAGCTCGTCAAGCACGCCTGCAGGCGACGACGCCTGATGCCACTGATGTCAGCGCACAACAGGACTCGACGCCGCAAGACGACCTCACCCAAATCATCTCAGCCTGGACGGACTCCCCGTACTTCTACCAAAGCGATAGCGTCACCGGCCTCAGTTCCCTTTATCAATGCAACGTCGAAGTGTGGCAGGCCTATGAGGTCGACACCCAGATGGACTTCTACTACCTCGAGCAGAACTGCAATTTCTCACCGCAGAATACCTACGCCATCCGTGGCAAGGCGCTGGACGTGGGCCTTCCACTGAGCTTGAACGGCGCGGATGCCGACTGGGATCAGGTGTCCTGGGAAACCACCACCAACGGCAGCACGGACTGTCCGAATTCCGGCAGTGGCACTGTTTACACGGCCTGCGACTATTACAACTACATGGTCGGTTACAACGTCAATCTGCAGCCGTACACACCGGCTGGGGCTGCCTTGAGCGATGTCGGCGTGGTGGTGCTCGAACAGGAGACTCCTCCCACGACCACCGAAAGTTCAACCGTCACCGAGGGAGTTTCGTACTCGATCAGTGGCCAGGTCGTCGCTGGGACCACAAACTCCAATGTCAGCCTCAGTGCCGGGGTCCAAATCAGTACGTCGACCTCAACCGTGATACCAGACGTGCAGATCAACAACAACAGCAACACTAACTCCACCAACGCCCAATGGGCCTACGTCATGCAACCGATCAATTACGTCGATGACGGTTGCACCGATTCAATGAACGCCCCGGTCCCAGTGCAGACCAGCACGTTCACCCCACGGCAAGACATGGTTTGGGGCGTGAACTCTTCCTATCGATCGATGGATGGTTTCAACAATACCTTCGACGTCGCGCTCGAGTTCACGTTCACGGGTCACGAAAGCACCATGTACGTGGATGAAAAGGGAACCCGCAATGTGACCAACAAAAGTGACTGCAACACCTTTGGTTGCAGCTGTGGCATCGTGACCGGCGGTCCTTGGACACACAGCTCCGGTGTGCAGATCCTGTCGATCCCGGTGCCATCCACCGACTACGACTCGGCAACCGCGCAGTAGCTCGGGCATCGAGCAATCGGGTCGGTCCACCGCAAGCAGCAGTTTCGGGCAACGATCAGATTCGATTGAACCGGGCGCAGAGGGCTTTGGCCGGCGCCCGGTGTCATTACACCTGGCGCTAAGACTCGGCGCGTCTGAGGTATAGTCGAGATAGATGGAGCCTCGTCGACCCAGTGAAATATTGAACAGCTCTCAAGCTCGAAAATCCGAGGAGGGTTTGGCGGCTGATCGCGGCGAGCCACGGTTTCCCCTCGTCGGGATTGTGGCCGGGATGGGCCTCGGCGGATTGATCAGTCGGCTCTTCCAGTGGAATGCGACCTGGGGAGCCGGGACTTTGGCGCTCACCCTCCTGCTACTTGTGGTCATCGCCTTCCGGGGGCGGGCCGTGCGGCTGCCAAGCCGGGCGTCGCGTCATCGACGGACGGTCATGCGGCGGACAATCGATCGGAAACCGGGGACCCCACACTCGGAAGATCAGACGCGCCAGATTCAGAGGCGAGTCGCGACGCCACCTGTCGCGCCGCCTCCTTTGACGTCCAACGCCGAGCTTCCGCCCACCAGCTTGCTCGATGTCAACCCGCCCCGGCAACCCGAGTACGACCGGGTAGAGCTGGTCCGTCTCGGCGAGCTGCTCTGCGAATTAGCGGCTCACTTGGGGATCGAAGGGGAATTGGTGGCGATCTACCCTGGGCCGGTGCTCACTACGTATGAGCTCCAGCCCGCGCCAGGCATCGATACTCGCCGGATCGTCAACCTGGAGGACGACCTGGCCACGGCACTCGAGGTTGAGTCGGTGCGGATCGAACGGTTCCCAGGGCGCTCGACCTTTGGCATCCAGGTCGCCAACAAACAGCGGTCAGACATAGCTGTTGGCTCATTGCTCGAGAGCCAAGAGTTCAGGAGCTCGGCTTCGGTTCTCACCTTGGCTCTCGGCGTCGACATCTTTGGCCGCTCCATCATCGCCGACCTCGCCACCATGCCGCACCTGCTGATCGCCGGAGCCACCGGGGCTGACAAGCGAATCGGATTACAGAGCCTGATCACCTCGATCTTGTACAAGGCGACGCCGGACCAGGTGAAGTTCATTCTCATCGATCCCAAACGCATCGAGCTCGGGGGCTACGCCGGTATTCCCCACCTCAAGACGGACGTGGTAGCGGAGCCGCAGAAGGCAGCAAATGCGCTGGTTTGGGCGGAGTCGGAGATGGAGCGCCGTTACCGCCTACTGGCGGAGCTCCATGTGCGTTCCATCGGCGGCTATCACCGCGCCATTTCCAAGCTCGAGGAACGCAAGCGCACTGTTACAGGAGAAGGCGAGAACGAGGGCGAGCGCAAGCCCGAGGGTGTCGAGCCGATGCCCTATGTTGTGATCGTCATCGGTGAGCTCGCTGAGCTCATGAACGTGTCCTTCCCGGGTGTCGAGACCTCACTCGCCCGCCTGGGACAAATGGCCCGCGCGGTTGGCATCCACTTGATCGTTGCCACCGAGCACCCCTCCGTCGACGTATTGACTCCCACGATCAGAGCCAATTTCCCCTGTCGACTGTCGTACGCCACGGCGACTCGACACGACTCGCGAACGATCCTCGACCTGATCGGAGCAGAGCGCCTCCTCGGCCATGGCGACGCCCTCTTCCTCGCTTCGGGCAGCTCGCGAGCCGGCCGTCTGCACAGCGCCCACGTCAGCGGACAAGCTACCGTTGACCTGGTCCGGTGGCTCGAACGCCATGGCCATCCCACTCTCGATCTCGAAGTGCTCGAGCCACCAGAAAGCTCACCAGACGACTTCGAAGAGGTCGACCGGGCAAGAGAAGAGGATGAAGAAATCCCTTTCTATCGCAGGGCTCTAGCCAGCCGCCATGCCGAAGACCCTGGCGGCTATGGGCCGAACTGGTCGAACGTCGACGACTACGACATTCCGACGGTGCTACGTAAGCCAAAGGACGAGCCGACACGGGGATCTACAAGGACCGTTCGAGGGGACACGAATACAACAGGCCGAGGCACCGAGCCGCCAAGGCCACCGAGTCATGGAGATCCTGAGTCGCTCAGCCTCGAAATTGATCCCGATGTGCTCGCCGAGCCCAGATCGAGAGGTCTTCCAGTGCACGTCACCATGGTCGCCCCCGAGACGGTGCAGGCTGGTGTACGCTTCGTGGCAGAGGTTGTCTTTCACATCGAGAGCTACCAGGTGAAGCCATCCGAAGGTCAAAGGGTCGATGCCGATGTTGCTGTCGTCAGCCTTTGCAGCGGGGCGCAACTCGGCGTCCGCCTGGTACCTCTGGATGAAGAGTTCTTCGACATTGATCAGGCGGAGGGGCATTGCACCTGGGGTCCGCCCTTCCGAAGCGTTGGATTCTCGATCCGAGCGCGTCGAGAGGCCGCGGACGGTACCTATCAATTTCGGGTGGAACTATGGTGCGAGGGAGTGCAGCTGGCACGCGTCTATTGGGATGTTGTGGTCGCAGCCGAGGCTCCGAGACAACGTTCAACGCGCCCCGTTCTATCGCGCCGACTACCTAGCGCCGCTTTCGCTTCCTATTCCCATGATGACCGCATCCGGGTCGCTGAACGGGTCGAGTCGCTGATCGCCGTTGGGATCGACGTTTTCTTGGACTGTCTCGACATCCAACAGGCCGAGAATTGGCAGGAAGTCCTCGAACGCGAAATCTTGGGCCGTGACGCACTACTCCTATTTTGGTCAAGCGCGGCGAGGCAATCAAAGTGGGTCGACCGAGAGTGGCACTACGCGCTGGAGCACCGAGGTGACCACCACATCATCCCCAACGCCCTCGAATAGCCCAAGACCTGTCCGCCACCGCCAGAACTCGCCCATCTACAGTTCGGGTCAGCTCTTGTCGAGTTGGTGGAAGCTTGGCGTCAAGCTGATGCTAGCGCCGCGCCAGCTTCAGGCAGCGCCAGTTGAAGAATCAAGGGGCGCACGCTGGCACCTCTGAATGCCAGTCTGCACCCTAAGTTGCCTCCGCCTCATCCTTCTTCTTGGGCCCAAAGATCCAGGCCACCGCCACCCCTACCAAATACAAACCGATCGTCGGAACTGCAAAAATGCATAGATTGATCACGTCCGGCGTCGGCGTGATGATCGCCGCGATGACGAAGATGATCAGCACTGCCCAGCGAAAGTGACGCAGCAGGAAGCGCGGTGTCACCACTCCGAGCTTCGCCAACAGGAAGATGAACGTCGGCATCTCGAACATGACGCCCAGACCCAGGATCACCGTCATCAAGAAGCTGAGATAACTGGTGACGGTGATGGTGGGTTGGAATTGTTCTCCGACGCCGAGCAAGAACTCCACAGCTAGCGGGAACGCCACGTAATAACCAAAGGCCCCGCCTGCCATGAACAGCAGCGAGCCTACAGTGATGAAAGGCAACGCCAGACGCTTCTCTTTGCGATAGAGCCCGGGCGCTATGAAGGCCCAGATCTGGTAAAAGATGAATGGCGAGCCTAAGAACAGGCCGGCCAAGGCCGCCACCTTGATATACAAGATGAAGGGGTCGGTGATCCCCAGGAAGGCCAGCCGGGTTCCATCGGGCAGATGCTCGTAAATGGGCTGGGCAAGGAACTCATAGATCTGCTTCGAGAAGCCGTAGCAGACCAGGAACGTCACGACAAAACCGATCAGCGCCCGCACCAGCCGTTTGCGCAAATCGTCGAGATGGTCCAACAAACCCATCCGCGGGAGCTCGTCCTCGCCGGCAGAGAGGCGTTTTGGGTCGCTCACTTCGACGGTGGCTCGATAGGGGTTTCGGCGGCGGGGTCTTCCGGGGTCACGTCTTCGGTGGCATCAGAGACATTATCTCGGGAAACGCTATCCGGGGAGTTGCTATCCGGGGAGACACTATCCTGAGAAACACTATCCTGAGAGACACTGCCACGAGAGACGGTACCCGGAGCATGCGTCGGATTCACCGCTGGCTCGCCGGTCGAAGCGTCCGAGGTCACCGCGTCCGACGTCCCAGCGTCCGACGTCCCAGCGTCCGAGGGCACGGCGTCCGCTTTCGTCTTCGGCCCAGCGTCGAGATCCTCGCGCAAGATCCTTCGTGGATCGGTGCTGCGGATCTCCTCTTCGATCATCTCGGCGTTGATCGTGCGCTTGAGATCGGTCGACGCCTTGCGAAACTCCGCTAAACCTTTGCCGATCGTACGCCCGATCTCCGGTAGCTTCCGCGGCCCGAAGATCAAAAGGGCCAAGGCGAAGATGAAGATGAGCTCTTGGACGCCTAGTGGACCAAACATCGAAACTACCTGAAGGTGATGTACGTATGATAGGGAGAAGCTGGCCGACGGCTGGAACACTCATGCGGCTTACGCCGACACGACTCACACCGAAACCCTGCGTTTCGTCCCGCCCGGCTGCGGCGACTATAGCGTGACCGATCCTAGATGATAAGCTTTATTGATGAGCAAATCCTGGCGTAACTTCGCGATCGTACTTTTTGCCGGCTCGCTGATATTTGGTGGCACCGCAGGCGAAAAGCTCTTGGCCCTGACCGATGAGTCGGAAGCACAATTCCAGCTCTACACTGAGATGCTGCATCTGGCACACGAGAGCTACGGTTCCGAGGTGCCCTACAAGAGCTTGGTCTACGCCTCGATCCAGGGCATGTTGCGCACCCTCGATCCGCACACCAATTTCCTGACACCGGAAGCCTACGACAACATGCGGGAGCGCCAGCAAGGCAGCTTCTACGGGCTCGGAATCTTGGTGTCCAAGCGCAGCGGTGAGCTGACGGTGATCAGCCCGATCGAGGGCACCCCCGCTTGGCGACTCGGCCTCAGGGCAGGTGACATCATCAGCACCATCGAAGGTGAGCCGACCAGCACCATGACCCTCGACGAGGCGGTGCGTAAGCTCAAGGGCCCCAAGGGGACCCAGGTCAACGTCCACATCACTCGTCGCAATGTCGAGACGCCACTCCCTTTCAGCATCACCCGTGCCGAGATCCCGCAGAACACAGTTCGATACGCCTACATGATGACCCCCGAAACGGGCTACATTCGGCTGACCGACTTCTCGCGCTCGACCACTCGAGAGATTCAGGAGGCGCTCGAGAAGCTCGAGGGCGAAGGTATGAAGCAGTTGCTGCTCGACCTGCGTTCCAATGGTGGTGGCCTGCTGGACCAAACCGTCGAAGTTTCCAAATACTTCGTCCCTGAGCGCAGCAGCATCGTCGAAACCCGCGGTCGCTTGCGTGACTCCCACCAGAGCTTTCTCTCCAACGAAAGCGACGATATGTTGGACCTACCGCTGGTGGTGTTGGTCAACAACGGCACAGCGTCAGCGGCGGAGATCCTGGCCGGAGCGATTCAAGATCATGACGTCGGTCTGGTGGCTGGGGTGCCGACCTGGGGCAAGGGTCTGGTGCAGACGGTTTACAACCTCTCCTACGGTACCGGTATCGCGTTGACTACCGCCAAGTACTACACCCCCTCCGGTCGCCTGATCCAGCGTGATTACTCGTCGTATTACGACTACTACAACAATTTTGACGACGACGCCGAGGAAGAAGACACTCCAGAGGTGGCCATCGACAGCCCTGAATTTGCGACCGATCTGGGCCGCAAAGTGTATGGCGGCGGCGGCATTACGCCAGATGAGCTCGTCGAACTCCCCGAGGGGCCGATCGAGCTGCAACCCCTCTTCGCCAAGAACGCCTTTTTCGAGTTCGCTGTCGACTATGAAAGCCGTCACGAGGTGGCCGACTTCAACTGGCAGCCGCCGGCAGACCTTGTCGACGGCTTTCGCGAGTGGTTGTTGGCGGAAGAGCTCTTCAAAAACGACGAGCTAAAGAAGATGTTGGCCGAAGACGACGCCAAAGCCTTCACCAGGCGCCAGATCCACTCGGACATCTTCACCGCCGCCTTCGGCACCGAAGCCGCACACAAGGTACTGGCGGTTGGCGACCTCCAGATCCAGTCCGCACTCGAACTGTTCGGCAAAGCTCGCGATCTACTCGAGATGCGGCATCAGCTCCGCGGCATTCCGAACGAGAGGCTGACGAAGGCCCTCGACACCCCGACCATGCAAGGTCAGACCGATCCGCTAGAGGGCACCGAGCGACAGTAGTCGGAAGCCGGCGAGACGCCGGCGCTCCCAGCAGGTGGCTCACGTCAACTTGGCGTTACGATTCGGAAGCCGGCGAGACGCCGGCGCTCCCAGCAGGTGGCTCACGTCAACTTGGCGTTACGATTCGGAAGCCGGCGAGACCGCCGGCGCTCCCAGCAGGTGGCTCACGTCAACTCCTCGCGACGATCGCGTTACGATTCGGAAGCCGGCGCTCCCAGCAGGTGGCTCCTGTCAGTCCCGTCCGGAAGTCAACTCGACCAAACCGTTGATGACCGTCACCGCTCGCTGCCGATGGTCGCGCAGCTCGGCGACCCAGGGGTTGCGGCTGCGCATCAACAGATAACCCCGAGCCCGGCGCCGAAACAGCTTACTCCGCAAATAGAGTCGCAAGGCGAAGCCGCCGGTCAACGGCCCGAAGAACAGAGCCAACAAAGCTGTCGGGAGTCCCCAGAGCGCACCCACCGCCGCCGCCGAGATCCACGTCAGAAGATAGAATACCATCGACGCGAGGATCTTGTAGGTCGCGATCCGATCGGTGGTGCCGGCAAGGCGTTTGGCCGCCAGCGCGGCCGCTTGGAATGGGATCCAGTGCATAACGATGCCGATGAGACCGAGAGGACCGCGAATCAGCAGGAGCCACAAGCTCCGAATCGTAAAACGGACAATCTCGGCCCTGGTATAGCGCGCTGCTACAAGCTCATCATCCAACCGGTGCTTGCGGAGCTCGCTGGCGTAGAGACGAACGGCCTCGACTACCCGCTCCACCTCGCGGGGACGCTCGTCCTTGAGCGACTTGTAGCCTTCGATGAAGGCGCGACGAAGCGCAACACGCTCACTGAGCGGCGCGGATCGCGAATCTAGAACGGCTCGCTGATAGATATCGGCGGCTTGCTCGATGACATCCGCTTCCTCCCATGATGGGAAGTTGAGAGTCACAGTCTTCAACGCCTCCGCCACCCGCCCGGTCAGCGCTTTGACTGAGGCTCGGGAATCAGCCTCATAGGTCGCGAGCTCAGCGGCCGGATCAATCGCCTCTCCCACTTGCACCAACGCCGCTGAGCGAAAAGCGGTGCGGTCTTCGAAGGTGAACCCCGCCGGCACGATCCGGGTCTCGAGCGGACCGAACTTCTGCTCTGCTCCGAGCACGATCCGGCTGACACCGGTCTTGATCGGCACCAGCGCGGGCTCGTTGTGGCTCGTGCCCTCAGGCAGAAGTCCGATGCACCCGCCGGCTGCCAGGACTTCGTAACACCGCGCAAAAGTGTCTTGGTTCTTGCCGGGATCAAAACCCTCAACATGCCGCCGGTACACCGGGATCGCCGCCGCCCAGCGCAAAAAAGGCTTCAGGATGGCCATGTCCCACAATTCGCTAGTTCCCAGCAGACGGGGGGGTGACGGCATGAAGGCGAGCAGCAAAGCTCCGTCCACCAACGAGTTGACATGGTTGGCGACAAAAACCAGGGGTTGGCCTGTGGGAACGTGCTCTAGCCCCTGGACCTCGATCCTGCTGAAGAAGAGCTTCAACAACCAACGCGCCAGCCGTGCAATCGATGGATGCGGACGAATTGCTTCGCCGCTGCTGGCTTCGGGCCACTCAGAAGTTATGTCGCCGATACTCAAGTACCTGGTCGGGACACGCTAGGCCGGGTTGCACCGGCCCGGCCCAGGAATTCGCCGGCATGACGCCAGAAATCAGGAGTCCAGTCGTGGCCTCCCTCGAAGAGACAGGTTTCGACGCTCACCTCGAGCCGACCAAGAGTCTCGAGATCCGCGTCCATCTTGGCCTCGGTGTACCATGGGTCGAGCTTGCCACGGCCGAGCAGTAGCGGCGGAAAATTCGCCACCGGTCGATCGACGACATCCGCCGGAACATCCCCCGCCAGCGCGATCATTCCGTCGCAACGCAGACCGGTGAGCACCGCCGCTCGGTAGGCCATGGCGACCCCTTGAGAGAAACCAGCGATCACCAAACGGTCCGAGGTTCGGTATCGACGGCGGACCTCCGACACGACCCGCGCCACATAGGCGACATTGTCGTCGATCGCTTGCTCGCGCCCACGCTTGGTCATCCAACTGTCGATGACCTCGCCGGTCTTGGTGTTGTAGAAGGGGTGCAGCGCACCGATGGCGCACAACAGCCACTCCTCAGCACCCGGAATCTGGCGCAGCTTCTCCAAATGGCGTTCGGCATTCTCACCGTAACCATGGAAGCCGACCAGCAGAGGCGCCCCCTCTGCGGTGTTGCCTCGATCGATCAAATAACGCCCATGGGTGAGGGTAGCGATCCAACTCTCTTCAAAATGCTGTTTCTTGGAACCCTGTTCTTTGGAACTCTGTTTCTTGGAGTCCTGACTCATCTTCAATCTCCCGTAACCCAAGAAGCGTAGAGCTCGGGACGTCGATCTCGCAAGAAGAGGCGCCGACCCGTAGACTCTGCACATTGTGCGAGGTCGACATCAACCAACACCAGATCTTCCTCGAGCCGCTTGCCTTGGACGACCACCCGGCCATCGGGATCACTGACAAACGATTCGCCAGCAAACGTCAGCTTCTCTTCGACACCAACCCGATTGCACAGGGCGACAAAATAGCCGTTCTGAAAGGCAGCGGTCCGAACCTCGGCCTCGAACAACCCTTCCGGCCACTCGCCGAGGGCGCCTGCCTGTGGAATCAGCACCAGTTCGGCGCCGCCGAGGGCAAGCGCACGCATGTACTCAGGGTAGTGCCGATCGTAACAAATGGCGACTCCAATCTTGCCGACCTTGGTGTCGAACACCGGTGCTCCGGTATCGCCAGGATGATAGTAGTCCTGCTCGTGGAACGCCTCGTAGTCGGTAATGTGAATCATCCGACTGACGCCCAGCAGCCGGCCATCGGCATCAATGACCGGTGAGCTGTCGAAGGTGCGTCCTTGATCGTCGATCTCATAGAGATTGAAGACCACCACCAGCTCGTGCTCCCGCGCCTTCGCCATCAACAGTTCGGTAGTCGGCCCCGGCACTGACTCGGCAAGCTCACGGGCGTCGATGGTTAAGTCGGCACAGCGCTGTTGCGGAAAGAAGCGATCGAGCACAATCTCGGGGAACACCACCAGGTCAGCCTGCTGTTGCGCCGCCTCGTCAAGGGCGGCGAGCACCCGTTCGAGATTGGTCGGTCGATGTTCGCTGGAAGCGAGCTGGGCAAGAGCAATCCTCATGTTTACCTCCGGAGACCTTCGGTGAGCTCTTGCACCCGCTGCTTGACCGCACTCAACAGGTCGTCGTCACCGGTCTTCTCTTCGATCAGCTTGACCAAAGCACTTCCCACCACCACGCCATCGGCGACCCGCGCCACCGAGGCTGCTTGCTCGGGGGTTGTGATCCCAAAACCGACCGCCAACGGTAGCGACAGCTTACGCCGCAGACTCCGGACCTCTTTCACCAATTCCTTCGGCAAGCTCCCCTGATCGCCGGTGATGCCGGTCCGCGAGACGTAGTAGACGAATCCGGTCGAATATTGGGCAACTCGCCGAATACGCTCCTTGGTACTGGTGGGCGCCAGGAGAAACACCGTGTCGAGACCGTAGCGGCGCATTACCGGCATGAACTCCTGACGCGCCCCTTCATCTGGCGGCAAGTCGACACAGAGCAAGCCGTCCACCCCAGAAGCGGCAGCTTGTTCCGCGAAGCTCTCCAAGCCACGGGCATGGATTGGGTTGAAGTAGGAAAACAGCAGGATAGGCACCCCGAGGCGGTCGCGATGCCTGGCCACCAGGCGCAGGATACCCGACAAGGTGGTGCCCGACGCCAAGGCTCGGGTCGACGCTCGCTGGATCACCGGACCATCCGCAATCGGATCGCTGAACGGTACACCGAGCTCGATCAGATCAGCGCCACCGTCGGCCATCGCCTGCATCAACGCAGCGGTCGTCTCCAGGTCCGGATCACCCGCGGTCAGGAACGGGATAAACGCCGCTCTCTTCTCCCGCCGACAACGTTCAAAAACTTCTGAGATTGCGCTCAACCCGCTTCCTCCTGGGATCGGCCCCATTTGCGAGCCGCCGGATGAACCGCCACCTCGGCGACATTCGCCGGGTCGGCGTCGGCTTGCTCTTCTTCCCGCGCGCGCCAATTCTGCACCGATTCCACATCCTTGTCGCCACGACCGCTGAGATTGATCAACATCACCCGACGCTTTGAGAGCAACGGCGCCATCTTGGCCGCATGGGCCAGAGCATGGGAGCTCTCGAGCGCCGGCAAGATCCCCTCAGTGGTCGCCAACAGGTGGAAGGCCGCGATCGCCTCGGCATCGTTTGCCGAGGTATATTCGATCCGACCTTGATCGGCGAGGAGCGCATGCTCTGGCCCGATCGCCGGATAGTCGAGCCCGGCGGACACCGAGTGGGTGCCGGCGATCTGCCCATCGCCGTCCTGTAACACCATCGTCCGCGTACCGTGCAGCACACCCAAGCTACCGCCAGGACCAAATCGGGCGGCATGTTCGCCAAGCGCCTCGCCGGTTCCCCCTGCCTCGACCCCGATCAGACGCACTCGACGATCGTCGATGAAGGCGGTGAACAGACCAATCGCGTTCGAGCCACCACCGACACAGGCGATCGCAACATCCGGCGAAACCGTCCCAGCCTGCTTCTTGAGCTGACGACGCGCCTCGTCGCCGATCACCCGATGAAAGTCTCGCACCATGCGGGGGTAGGGATCGGGCCCGAGCACCGATCCTAAGATGTAGTGGGTGTCCCGCACGTTTGTCACCCAGTCGCGCAGCGCCTCGTTGATTGCGTCTTTGAGGGTTCGGCTGCCGGAATCGACCGGCCTCACCGTCGCACCGAGGAGCTCCATCCGGTCGACATTGAGCCGCTGGCGGACGGTGTCCTCGACCCCCATGTAGACCACACATTCGAGACCGAGAAGCGCCGCCGCGGTGGCGCTGGCGACACCGTGCTGCCCGGCGCCGGTTTCAGCGATCACCCGCTGTTTACCCATCGTCTTGGCCAACAATGCCTGACCGATCGCGTTGTTGAGTTTGTGGGCGCCAGTGTGGAGCAGATCCTCCCGTTTGAGGTAGATCTGGGCGCCTCCAAAATGCTCGGTCAGTCGCCGCGCATGGTAAAGCGGTGTCGGGCGGCCGGCGTAATGAGTCAACAGTTCGCGGAGCTCGTGCTTGAAGCTCCGCTTACGGCTCCACCGATCATAGGCCTTGGCCAACTCATCGAGTGGCGCCATCAGAGTTTCGGGTACGTATCTCCCACCATAGGGGCCAAAATACCCCTGAGTATCAGGCCGCAGTTGGAGTCTTGCCATGCTGTATCTCCTCGAAGAGCTGGCGCAGCAGCTCGGGATCTTTCTTTCCCGGCCTGGATTCGAGGCCGGAGCACAAATCGATACCAAAGGGTTTTGCCGCGGCGACAGCGGCCCTCACGTTTCCTGGTTCGAGACCGCCAGCAATGAACGCCCGCGACGCCCAACCGCGACCGATCTCACGCAACGAATCGAACTGCCAGGATTCTCCGGTGCCGCCATACAACTGCGGGTGGCGGGCGTCGATCAAGACACCCCAGATGTCTTCGAATCCGCTCAGTAGCGCCTCGTTGATGCGGTCACGAACCCGAAAGGCTTTGAGCGCCCGCGATGCGAAGGGCCGCAGGTCGGCGGCGGTCTCGTCGCCGTGGAATTGCAGCAGATCGAGACCCACCTGATCGGCAATCTGCTCCACCTCTCGCGCCGGTCGATTGACAAACACCCCCACCGTCTTCACCCGCTCAGGGAGCGCCGCCGCAATCTCGGCGGCCCGCCCCGGCTCGACAAAGCGCGGGCTCGGCGGATAAAAATTGAGCCCCACGAAGTCAGTCCCCAGGTCGGCGGCAAGACACGCTTCCTCGGCTGAGGTCACGCCACAAATCTTGACTTTGGGGCGAGCCATCTCACGGGACGTCTGATCGCGGAACGGCTGGTCGGCTAGATGCGTCATCACTTCATACCCAGGCTACTGGCCACAAAACTCCCGCAGCTTGGCTGCCGGATCGTCCGCCAGCAACAGCGCTTCGCCGATGAGATAAGCGTCGAAGCCGGACGCTTGCAGCAGTTCGATGTCTTGACGGGAGTGGATACCGCTCTCCGAAACTTTGAAGGCATCCGCTGGCAGGCTCGGCATCATAGCCTGTGAATTTGTGATCTCGACCCGGAACGTTCGAAGGTCCCGGTTGTTGACTCCAACCATCTCCCAGGCGCCACCTTCGAGCTTCGTCAGATCTTCGGGATCGTGGGTCTCGATCAACGGCGCCAGTCCATAACAGCGCGCCAGCCGGGCATATTGTGCCAGCTCCTGCCGCGTATAAAGTGCGGCGATCAGCAACACCGCGCTGGCCCCGGCCCGACGAGCCCAATGTAACTGCAGCGGATCGACGATGAAGTCCTTGGCAATCGACGGTAACCCGGATGCTTTGGTGCAGGCCGCCAACAGTTCGTAGCTGCCGTAAAAAAAATCCGGTTCAACAACCACGGAAAGTGCCGCAGCGCCATGGTCGGCGTAGGTTTTCGCTTGGCGCAATGGTTCGATTCGATCAACCAGTGAACCCAGGCTTGGTGAACCCATCTTGATCTCGGCGATCACTGCCGATCCCCGCTTTTCGGACAAGGCGCGGAGGAAACGGTTGGTCTCTGGCGTCTGAGATTCGGGATGACGCGGTGGTTCGGTGAGCGTCTGCGTGGCACGGCCTTCCGCCAACCGAACAGAGCGCTGTTGGACAATTTTCTTTAGAATATCGGCGATATCTGCCATTGAATCCGCCTCGTAGGCTCAAATCAAGTCAGTCTTTATGAGTCAACTGCAATGCTCAATCAGCTGTTCGAGCTTGCGCGACGCAGCCCCTGACGCCAGGGATTCCCGCGCCCGCTCCAGACCGCTACCGAGATCGTCGACCAATCCGCCGACGTAGAGCGCTGCGGCCGCATTGAGCGCGGTAATGTCCGCCAACGGGCCACTGCGGCCTTCGAGCATATCGCGAAACAGCTGAGCGTTCTCAGCCGGTGAGCCGCCAGCCAAGTCTTCAGGACGAGACCGCGGAAGTCCTAGATCCCTGGGGTCGAAGTCGTAAAGCTCGACGTTACCGTCGCGCACCTCGGCGATTCGGGTGGTCGTCGTGGTGGTGATCTCGTCCAACCCGTCGGCCCCATGGACGATCAGCGCATGTTCGCATCCCAATTCGACTTGGACCGCCGCGATGACTTCCACCAAATGTCGGCCGTAAACCCCCATCACTTGACGCCGGGCGCGCGCCGGGTTGGTCAGTGGGCCAAGAACATTGAACAGGGTTCGAACCCCGAGCTCTTTACGAACCGGCATCACTTCCTTCATCGCCGGATGTAACTTCGGCGCGAACAAAAAGGCGATGCCGATCGACTCGAGAATCCGACCGGCGTCTTCCGGTGACCCCTCGATCCCGACACCGAGCGCTGCCAGCACGTCGGCGCTACCCGATCGGCTGGAGACCGACCGATTACCGTGTTTGGCGATCGGCACCCCCGCCGCCGCCACCAGGGCCGCCGCAGTCGAAATATTGAACGTTCCCTTGCCGTCTCCACCGGTGCCACAGGTGTCGACGACGCGATCTATGCCATGGGGAATCGCGATGACCCGTCGACGCATCGCCGCAGCGGCGCCAGCGATTTCCGACGGCGCTTCCCCTTTCATCGCCAACGCCACCAACATCGCTGCCTTCATCGTCTCGGACAGCGCGCCGTCCATCAACTGGCCAAAAAGCTCTTCGGTCTCGGGCCGGCTGAGATCCTCCCGCGCCAACCATCGGCGCAAGGCATCGTGGACCAAGGTCTTGCCGGGGCCTGAGGTCATATCGCGACTCCCTGGGACTCGAGCAGATCCGGCCGGGTGACCCCTTCGATCGAGGTGTGACCACAAATCTCGAGAAAATTCTTCAACAGGGCTGGCCCCGCAAGGGTCAAGATCGATTCGGGATGGAACTGAACCCCCCAATAAGGAAGCTCACGGTGACGCAGGGCCATAATGGCCCCACCTTCGCTCCAGGCGATCGCTTCGAGCTCTTCAGGAACTGTCTCAGGGAGTACGGTCAGGCTATGGTAACGCGTTGCCTGAAAAGGGTTCGGCAGATCGGTAAAGAGCCGGTCCGCCTCATAACGCACCAACGAGGTCTTGCCATGCATCAAACGCGGCGCTCGATCGACGACAGCGCCGTACACTTCACCAAGACATTGATGTCCCAAGCAAACCCCCAACAGGGGAACCGCGGGACGGCTTTCCAACAAGGGCAGGCAGACCCCCGCCGAGCTCGGACGACCGGGTCCCGGGGACAGCACAATACCCTCGGGCTGGCGGGCGAGCAGGGTCTCGACGTCTTCCACGTCGTTGCGCACTACCTCGACGTCGGCACCGAACTCGAGCAGTTGCTGCACCAGGTTGTAGGTGAACGAATCGTAGTTGTCGATCAACAGAATCACGACTCTGTCTCCAGATGTTTAGCGAGCTCGACAGCCGCCAGCAGCCCCGCCGCTTTGTTTTCAGTCTCACGTTCTTCCGCCGCCGGATCCGAGTCGGCGACGATACCAGCCCCGGCGGTGACCGAGGTCTCACCATCACGAACGACCAGCGTCCGAATGGTGATGCAGGTATCGATATCGCCCGAAAAAGAGAAGTAGCCAATGGCGCCGCCATAGGGGCCGCGAGCCTCGGGCTCCAACTCGTCAATAATCTCCATCGCTCGGATCTTAGGCGCACCGGACAGCGTGCCAGCAGGAAAACACGCGAGCAAGGCGTCGAGTCCGTCATAACGGTGATCCAGATCTGCTTCGACATTCGAGACCAGATGCATGACGTGACTGTAGCGTTCGATCTCCATGAAGCTACTGACCCGTACCGTCCCCGGCGCACCGATCTTGCCCAAATCGTTGCGACCGAGATCAACCAACATGACGTGCTCGGCGCGCTCCTTAGGATCACCTTTGAGGTCGTCAGCGAGCCGCTGGTCACCTTCGGCATCGATGCCGCGAGGCCGGGTGCCCGCGATCGGTCGAGTCTCGATTTTGTGGCCGACCTTACGCACCAGCATCTCCGGCGAGGTGCTGATCAACGTCGCGTCCGGAAGATCGAGCAGCACCATGTATGGGCTTGGATTGATCATGCGCAGAGCACGGTAGAGGGCGAGCGGGCCAGGAGCCTCCGGTACTGTCCATCGACGCGCCAACACCACCTGGAAGATATCCCCCGCCGTAATGTGGTCCTTCGCCTGGCTCACCGCCGCGCGATAGCTTGCACCGTCGAGGCTGACTTCTCCGAAACCAGCTGGCAGGCTCGAGATCGAGTCCGGTGTTGGCATCGCAACCGCCCGGGTACCACCGTCGGTGGTCAATAGGTGCGACAGCTCAGCCAACGATCGCTCGGCATCGTCCATCGTGGTTTCGCCTTCGATCTCGTTGGCGATCGCCAACACCCGCTGTTGAGCGTGATCGAAGACCACCAGGGTGTCGAAACGGCCGATGACCGCAATCGGCAAATCGAACGTATCCGGTGGCTTCGACGGCAGGCGCTCGATCAATCGCACCATGTCGTAGCCGAAGAAGCCGATATAGCCGCCGGTCAAAGGGATCGGACCGCGCTCGCTCTCGATCGAGCCCAGAACCCGGCGTAGCGCGGTCAGCGGGTCACCTTCCGAATCATGACGCTGGCCGTCACGCTCGACCTCGAGCCGATCCTCATAGAGGCGATAGAGCTCACTTGGCCTGGCGCCCAGAAAACTGAAACGCGACACCTGCTCACCGCCCGTGACACTCTCCAGCAGGAAGCGGACCGGGGACAACTTTTCGAGCCGACGGTAAACCGCCAGCGGCGTCAAGCTATCCGCCAAAAACTCGCGGACGTGCACGACCGCTCGCCGTGATTTGCTGCCCTTCATGTTTCACCCCCCTCACCATCCGACGCCGCCTGTCGCTGCCGGCGCTGGAGCTCCGCGCCCAGGCGAGCTGGCTCGACACCGGTCGCCAACAGCAGGACCAACAGATGGTAAAGCAAGTCGGCGCCTTCCTCGACCACTGACTGACGGTCGTCTGCAGACGACGACAGCGCCGCAATCACCGTCTCGACAGCTTCCTCGCCAACTTTCTGCGCCACCCGTGGCAGGCCGGCGGCGAGCAGGCGCACGGTGTAACTCGGGGAACTCGTGTAACTCGAGGCGTCGGCGTCTTGTTGTCTCTGCTTCAGAATTTGCCACAGCCAGCCCAGCTCGATCTCGGCGGGATTGGGTTCGAAACAGCTACGCGTCCCAAGATGGCACGCCGGCCCGGCAGGACGGACGCGCAATAACAACGTGTCCTGATCACAGTCGGCCCGGAGCTCGACAACTTCGAGGGTGTTGCCCGAGGTTGCTCCCTTGAGCCACAGCTCTTGCCGCGACCGACTCCAGAAATGAGCCAGCTTGGTGGCGATCGTCTTCTCCACCGCTTCGCGATTGGCATAGGCCAACATCAACACCGCACCGCTCATCTCGTCTTGAGCGATCACCGGCAGCAGCCCACGGTCGTCGTAGGTCAGGGCAGCAGGATCCACCCCGCCGAAAGCGCCGAAAGCGCCGAAAGCAGTGTTGCTGTTGTCCTGCATTGTCATGATGGACTCTCCCGCATCGGAAACCCCTGTTGTTCCAGGTAGGCTTTGATCTCACCCACCGTATACGTTCCTTGATGAAAGATCGACGCTGCCAGAACCGCGGCGGCTCCGGCTTTCAGCGCCGCCGCGAGATGCTCGGGTCGACCGGCGCCGCCGGAGGCGATCACCGGCACGCTGACCCGACGGCAGACTTCTTCCAACAACTCCAAGTCATAACCATCTTTCGTGCCATCGCTGTCGATGCTGGTGAGCAGAATCTCGCCAGCCCCGCGCTCGACGCCTTCGACGATCCACTCGATGGCGTCGATACCCCGTGGCCGTCGGCCGCCATGGGTCACCACCTGCCACCGACTGTCGGGGCGCGGGCGGCTCCAGCGTCCCGCGTCGACCGAGAGCACCACACACTGGCTACCGAAACGCCGAGCGAGCTCGTCGAGCAGCTCGGGTCGATCGATCGGCGACGAGTTGAGCGCCACCTTGTCGGCCCCGGAACGCAACAGCCGCTCGGCGTCTTCCAACCGACGAACACCGCCACCGACACTGAGCGGGATGAACACCTGCTCCGCCGTCCGACGGATCCAATCACGATCGGCGTCACGACCTTCGGGGGAGGCGGTGATGTCGAGAAAAACGATCTCGTCAGCCCCCTGCTCAGCATAACGTGCTGCCGACTCCGCCGGATCACCTTGATCCTGCAAATTCTTGAAGCGAACTCCTTTGACCACTCGGCCATCGCGCACGTCGAGGCAGGGGATGATCCGGTTCGTCAAGCCGGTGAGCTTGGTCGATCCGCTCGCCGGGGTCATGAAGTGCTCCCGACTGCACAGGCCGCCAAGGCTTCAGCGACGGTGAACAGCCCCTCGTACAACGCCTTGCCGACGATCGCGCCAGCAATCTCTGGCACCCGTGCCGCGGCGCGCAGGTCATCCAGAGACCGGGTACCGCCGGACAACAACGCCGGCATCCCGGTCAACTCCGCCACCCGTCGCACCAACTCGAGATTGGGACCTTCGAGAGTCCCGTCACGTTCGACATCGGTGACCAGGACCGCCGGGCACTCGAGACCGCGCAATCGTGCAGCCACCTCGTCTAAAGACGTTCGGGCTGCTTCCTTCCAACCGGCGATTCGCAACTTGCCGCGGGCGAGCTCTAGCGCCGGTACGACGCGGCCGGGGAACGCCTCCACGATGCGCTGAAAAGCATCACCATCCCGGGCCACGATCGATCCCAGCACCACCCGTTCGCAGCCGGCTCGCAGCGCCCAGTCGACCGCGTCGAGATCGTGCAAGCCGCCGCCGAGTTCGATGCGGGTGTCGCCAGCCGCCAGCTCGGTGATCAGCTGACGTTGCGGCGTCTCGCCGAACGCAGCGTCAAGATCCACAATATGAACCCGCTCGGCGCCAGCCTCGACGTATTGCTGCAACACCTGACGTGGGTCGAGGCCATAACTGCGACGGCGATCATCGTCACCCTGCGTCAGCCGTACGACTTCACCGTGCCGTAGATCAATCGCTGGAATCAGCTGCATGAGCGAGCTCCAGAAAGTTCGAAAGTAGGCTGAGACCCGCAGGACCACTGCGCTCGGGGTGAAATTGTGTTCCCAGGATTCGGCCGCGACCGGCCACCGCGATGAACGGCACACCGTGGGTCGCACGTGCCAGGCACGTAGAGTCGGGGCATAGAGAGTCCGAGGTCGCATGGGGTGCGAAGCTGTGGACAAAGTAGAAGTAGCTGCCGCTGGGGATGCCCGCGAACAGCGCGTGGCTGGTTTCGTCGTGCAGCTGATTCCAACCGATGTGCGGTATCGGCACGTCGTCCGGAAGCTGACGGACGACTCCCGGCAACAGGCCAAGTCCGTCGGTGTTGCCGAACTCTTCGCCGCGATCGAACAACAATTGGAAACCGACGCAAATCCCCAGCAGCCAGGCGCCATGGTCGACCGCGGAGCGCAAAGCCTCTTCCATTGCCCCGCGCAGCGTTTCGCGCGGCGGCCGAAAGGCTCCAACCCCTGGCAGCACCAGGCACTTTGCAGACGAGATGACCTGCGGATCGGTGGTCACCCGACAGTCCCCACCGACATGACGCAGGGCGCGAGCCAAGTTGTCGAGATTACCGACCCCGGCGTCGATGACGATGGTCTCCGCGGCAAATTGCGAGGGGTCGTTCAGCTCAGTCATGCCGTCAGTGTCCCTTTGGTGCTCGGCACATCCCCCTCGCCTCCACCAGCACGCAGGGTGACCGCTTGCCTCAGGGCTAGAGCCACCGCCTTGAACGCCGCCTCGGCGGCATGGTGACCATTGCGGGCCGTCAAGACATCGAGATGCAGAGTCATGCGGCCACGATCGGCCAGGGCGTGGAAGAAGTCGACAATCAACGACAACGGGAACTGCTGGGTGACCCAGGTATTCTCGAGCTCGGGCGGCAAGCTGCTGGCCAGGAACCCGCGCCCCGAGATATCCACCACGGCGCGCGCCAAAGCCTCGTCCAGGGGCGCATAAGCATGAGCGAATCGCACGATACCGCGCCGGTCGCCGAGCGCCTCGACAAACGCCTCCCCTAGGCAAATGCCGACGTCCTCCACCGTGTGGTGAAGATCAACGTGGGTGTCGCCCTGGGCCTCGATCTCGAGTCCAAAACCACCATGGGTTGCCAGAGCGTCCAGCATGTGGGAGAAAAAACCGTCTGGCACGTCGATCGTGCGGCGCCCCCCGTCTAGGTTCAAAGACAGACTGATTTGGGTCTCTGAAGTGCGACGCTCGACACGGGCCTGACGTTTCGTCGTGCTGTCCTGTTTCATCGTGCTGCCCCTACGAGGGTCGATGGCGCGACGGTCGATGGCGCAACGGTTGATGGCGCAACGGTTGATGCCGCGACGGTTGATGCCGCGAAGGTCGATGGCGAGCTCAGCATCTCCGTAAGGGCTCCGCGGGTCGCCCGCAAGGCCACCCCATTACCGACAGAAATCCTGAAACAGCCAGCGAGGCCTGGGTAGGAGCTCACATCCCGCACCCGGATACTGGCGGCTTCGAGTCCTTCGAGCACCGCGTCAAGGCTCACCCGATCCGGACAACGAGCCAAAATGAAGTTGGTTTGAGATGGAAACGTTTCGAAACCGAGATCTTCCAGCATGCTCTGCCATTGCGCACGACGACCGATCACCACCCGCACTCGACGCTGCACCGCGGCACTCGCCGCCAACGCCGATTCCGCCGCCAGCTCGCTGGCAAAGTTGAGGTTGTAGGGCAGCTTGACCTTGATGAGCTCGGTCACCAGGGCCGGATCCGCCAAGACGTAGCCGACTCGCCAAGCCGCCATCGTCCAGGCTTTCGACAGGGTGCGGAAGATCATCAGATGGCGATGACGGGCCAACAGCGGCCGATAGTCGACATCGCAGAATTCGTCGTAAGCATTGTCGAGTAATAACGGCGCTGCCATACGCTCCAGAAGACGCTCGAGAGCCTCGACGCTCACCGCCTCGCCGGTCGGATTGTTGGGTGAGCACAAGATCAATGGCCGGGTCGGCTCGAGCTCGATCTCCCGTTCGAGCTCTGCCATCGGCATCGTCAGGTCGGCGCGGGGCGGCAAGAACCGGGGTTGAGCGTGGGTCCGCAGCGCGAGCAATTTGTAGAGACTGAAGCTCGGCACGGTTCCCAGCACCTCCTGTCCCACCCGAGTCACGGCCTCGACGGTGAGGGCCAACAACTCGCCGGAGCCATTTCCCAACAACACCCCCTCACCGGGCCATCCTTGGCTGTCGCCGATCACATGGCGCAGGTGATCGGAATTGAAATCTGGATAGGTCCCCCACGAGCGGGCGGCGAGCGGCGCCAGGATCCGCTGTTTGACCGGCCGTGGCAAGTCAAAGGGCATCTCGTTCTGGTCCAGCTTGAAGCGACAGGGTGAACGATCCAGCTCGTAAGCTTGTAACTGCCGCAGCTCGGGACGGACACAGTTGGCGGGATCGAAGGACATCGCGGGCTCGCACTTCGCAGCGGGTTGCATCATCAAGTCCTCTTATTCAGTCGTCTACGGGCTGATGCGGCATGAGCCGGTAAACCTTCGGCATCCGCCAACACGGCAGCGGCGGCGGCGGCTCGATGTGCCGCTGATGGGTTGAAACGCACGACGTGCGACCGCCGCACAAAATCCTCGACGCCGAGGGCCGACGCGAAACGGGCCGTGCCGCCGGTCGGCAGCACGTGGCTTGGCCCGGCGATGTAGTCACCGAACACCACCGGCGTCGAGGGGCCAACAAAAATCGCCGCGGCGGTCGACACCCGCTCCACCAGAGCTTCGGCAGTACTTCCGATCAATTGCAGATGCTCGGGAGCAATCGCCTCAGCGACCGCCAAGGCCTCGTCCATATCACTCACCACTAGAGCCGTTTCGAGCGCCGCTTTGGCCACCTGGGCCGTCGCCAGCCCCTTCAACTGGCGGGTCAGCTCGCTGGCGACCTGTTTCGCCAACTTGCGCTGATCGGTCACCAACAGAGCCAGAGCCCGCGGATCGTGCTCCGCTTGAGCCAGTAGATCGGACGCCACCAGCGCCGGCTCCGCATCGCCGCTGGCGACGATCACCACCTCACTAGGGCCCGCCAAACCATCGATGGCGACGTCGGCGGAGACCAGATGTTTGGCGGCGGTAACCCAAGCGTTGCCGGGGCCGACGATCTTGTCGACCCGGCGCACGCTCTCCGTGCCGTAGGCGAGAGCGGCTACCGCCTGCGCGCCGCCCATGCCCCAAACTTCCTTCACTCCCAACAGCTGGCAGACTCGACGCAGGACGCCGCTCTGCTGCCAGGCCCGCGGCGGGGTGACGACAACAATGTCTTTGACCCCGGCGATCCGCGCCGGCACCACCGTCATCACCGCGGTCGAGGAATAGGCCGCCCGCCCGCCGGGGACGTAAATGCCGACGCGTCCTACCGGTGTCCGCCGTTCTTCCAACTCGACGCCGCTGTCCGCGATCTTGCCGCCCGGGTGCGCCTGATGTTCGTGATACCGCTCCACTGCCGCAATCGCTCGCACCAGAGCTTGCTCGACACCCGGCGCCAGCTGATCTCCCGGCAGCGCTTCTCCGAGATCGTCCTGCGGCGACACTGCCAGCTGCAACTCATCGATCGACCGCGCCTTGAAACCATCGTACTTTCGCACTGCCTTCATCAAAGCTCGGTCACCGCCACGCCGCACGTCATCGACGATCCGACCGGCGCTCGCCAGCACCTCGCCGGACAACATCGACTCCCCACGACGACTCAACTGATCGAGCAGCTTGCGTCCCTGGCGGGACTTCGATTTGAGAATCTTGAACGCCATTATTCCACCACCTCCGCCGCTTCGAAGCGGTCGATCCAACGATTGAGCTCCGCCCGATGTAACTGATAGGCCGATCGATTGACCACCAGGCAAGGCTGTATTTGCCGCACGACTTCGAGCTCGACCAGGCCGTTGTCGCGCAGGGTACGACCGGTCTGGACGATATCGAGCGCCACCTCGGCGAGATTGAGCAGCGGCGCCAGCTCGATCGAGCCCGAGAGCTTCAGAATATCGGCGCTCCAAGGTCGATCGGCCAGCACTTTGCGGGCGATTCGCGGATATTTCGACGCCAGCCGGATCTGGTCCCCGGGCCGGGGCATGGCACCTTCATCGCCGATCAACGACATCCGACAATGTCCGTCGCGAAAACGCCCCGGAATCAACAGATCACCGTCAACCTCTTCCAAAACATCCGAGCCCACGACACCGCAGTCGGCGATACCGTACTCGACGTAGAGCGGCACATCCCAATCCTTCAACAACAACACTTCCAAGCCCTCGTCCGGGAGGGCCAACCGTAACCGGCGGTCGCCCAGCTCGAGCCCCGCCAGACCGATGCCGGCGGCCCGAAAACCAGCCAAGGCGATCTCGAGATTACGCCCCTTGGGTAGTGCCAGGCGAATCACTCTTCTGCCTCCAGCGGCTCTCTTTCCTGCGACGCAGCTTCCACCGAAGAATGTCCGTGCCCCAAGAGGCGATCAAGGCTGAGTGAGAAACCCGACGCCGTCACCTCCGCACCGAGGCGCTGGAACAATCCGTCGTAACGCCCACCGGCGCCCACTGGCTCGGCGGCGGCGCCGGCAAAAGCGCGGAACACCAAGCCGTCGTAGTAGGCTCGCGGGCCTCCCGCCATCTGCAGCTCCGGCGCCAGCGCTTGATCGGCAAACTCCGCCAGGTCGACCCGCAACTCGATGTTGGGAAACGCTTCAGCGAGCTCGCGACAGGTGACCGTCAATCGTTCGAGCCGTTCCGCCGCCAGATCTCCGAGCTCGCCTGGATCGTCCGGCACACCGTTTTCGATTACCTGTAACAACGCGGATCGATGCCCCCGCGCCACTCGGCGCTCGCGGCGCATCACCGCGGCCGTCACCGCCGTCGGATCATCACCGTTGGCAGCCGCCAGCAACAGCCGGTCGAGGGCGCCGGCGAAGCCCATCACCACAAACAACCGTCGCCGCTCGCCGACCGCCAGAAGGTCGAGAAACTTCTGCAAGGCAGCCCGCTCCCCGTCTTCCCCGGGCAAACCCAGGACCTCGGCGCCGAGCTGATACGTCTCACGCTGGCGACCGACACGTTCTTCCTGATAGCGCAACACATCACCGCGGTAGAACAGTCGGAGCGGTAGCTCGAGGGAAGCGAGGCGCGGCGCCAGCAACCGCGCCAACATCGGCGTGAAATCAGCGCGCAGCGCCAGCACCTCACCGTCGCGATCGACGAAACGATAAAGCTCATCGCGCGCCGTCCAACTCGACCCAGTGTTGGTCAACATCGCCTCATAGGGATCGAGGTAGTCGACCACCGGCAAGATGACCTCGTCGAAGCGGCTCGCCAGCAACCGTTCCACCAACGTTGCTTCGAGCTCCCGATGGCGGCGGGCACTATCAAGAAACAACGCCGCCACCCCGGTAGGAAGGGCTGCCGAGACTCTCATCGGCAATCCTCCAACGTGCCGCCCCCTGCCGAGACTCTACCTACTGCCGAGACTCTACCCGGACGCAATGTCGATCTGTGAAATTCTGTAGGTGTCACGAACATCGGCCTCTCTCTTCCGGAAGATCCGGAAAGAGGTGCGATGTGGCGCGCTGAAGTCCTCGTCCCGGATTTTGCTACCGGGACGTCACCCCGGAGTCAGATACCGTGATGATGCACGCCGTACCACCAGCTGCTGATCGCGCAGCCGTCCGCAATCCGGGAAACCGGAGCGGTGAGTGTGGACGAAGTGGGGAACTTTTTAGACATCATTCAGCTCGCCTCTACAGGCGAACGCATTAGAGCATCTGCGCCAGCGCCTGTCAACAGAAACACCGACCCACTAGAAGAACAGCAGCCGCACATGTCCCCCAGGTGTCCGAGGAGGCTTCCTCAACGTTGAGCAGCCTCATCCGGAAACGTTCTATCGTGGATCTTCAATGAAGATGAAGGCGAGTCGAGTCCTCCGCTTAACCTCCCTCACGGCCAAGAAGGTCAAGCAGAGTGACTGACATAACTCTCCTCAGCGTCAAGAGGGTTAAGCGAGTGACTGGCATAACTCTCCTCACGGCTAAGAGGGTTAAGCGAGTGACTGGCTTGACTCGGCTCAGCGCCAAGAGAGTCAAGCGTGTAACCGCGGGCCCAGGCCTCACCGTCAAGAGAGGCTTGGCAGCGGCCAGAGCGACCTCCAAAACCCTGAGGAAAGGGTTTCGCGATGAACCGTGAAGCTCCCAACCTGTGAGGAAGCAGCGTTGGGAGTTTCAGGAGCCTGTCCTAACCGTGAGGAAATGGCGTTACCCGCCAATGCGGATCAGGCTGAAGAGCGGGCCAAAGTGAAATCCTTCTTCGGTTCTCGCGACGCCGAGCTTTTTCTGCGGGGGCACCACTCACCGAGGCGGAGCTGCAGGATGAGGTAGGCAAACTGATCGCGGATCTCGAAGCCTTGGGAGAACGTTAACCTACGATTCGGAGTCATTGATTCGTAATGAACAACGGATGAGCACATCTAACGCATCCTCGAAAGCGAAGACGTTTCCAAGTTCGTTTGCCTGAAACTCAAAGAAGCGTTGATCTTCAGGCGAAGAGCTGTCGTCTTCCGTCAGACTGAACGAGAGGTGGTCTTGAAAGAAGACTGCTTTGGCTTCAACTGCCTCACGGTACCCTGCTGGAGGGTCAGTTCCCAGGTAGACAACCGTCTCGATAATCGGCGTCTTCATCGCCTCATCGCAAAAGTTCACTAGGTAGTACACACAGCCCAATTGTAGATCACCCGCTTCTACGGGCTGGGCATAGGGCTTTAGATCTGCTCGAACGAAATGCATGATTGCCTCCTCAAGGAACTACCAGTCCACCGACGAGAGGCGGGATCAGAAGATCATCAGGCCAAGGAGTGACGAGAAGAGCGCAAATCGCACCTGCGGTCACTACGCACATAACAGGTCTCCTCTTGCAGAGCTTGTCTGCTGGGTCATTGCAAGAGCAAGACATCGGGCCATCCACCCACTTATATAGCGGCATTCCGTCCTTAATTCGGACAATCCGAAAAGTCTGATTGACCAAACAGCTTTGCACCCCTTTGGTTCCACAAATCCGCTCGCACTCTGTCCGCTCACTGAACTTGCATTCCCGGGTTTTCTGGCGACCTGAAGGGAGCGGGCTCGGAAAAAAACCTATTGGATCATTTAGGAGGATTGGATTAGCCCTGACGTAATAGTAGAGGTTGGGACCAGCGAGTAGACCGATCGGATCAGGTCTTGTGTAGCGCCCCAGAGCCATTTGATACCAACGATGGACGTTGTAAGCGACCTGCCCACCCTCTCCCGACACCGCCCAAGTCGCATCGTCCCACTGTCCCGGGAAGCGCAAGAACATCCCGGCTCCCGACGCCCCAGCGTAGTCCGCACCAAACGGTTCGAAGCCACCTCCCCAGACGACTACACCTGACACATCCGTCGCAAGAACGGGCGTACCGAGATGATCAGTGGCCAGGTAGAGAAAGCTTCCGCCAGGTTCGACTTGGGTGACGGGACGACCGTCGAAGTACAGTAGGTAGCTCGCCTGACCGGGATGGGCGACGCGATGCAGTAGCCCGTCCGAGTCGTAGGTCGGATCGGTGAAGCTGAGACTGGTTGTCGCTGGGCAGGGATCTGCTCCTCCCCAGACGCTGATACCGCCACTTTCGAAACCATCGCAGAAGACGCCACTCGTCGCGTCAGGGGCGATACCGGTAGATCGACGCAGAAAGCCGCGACCGTCGTAGAGTAGATCGGTGCTGGCACTTGCAGCGGTGCGCTCTTGTCGCTCCACGCGACTGGCGCCATCGTAGTCGCGGTCGATGACGTTGCCGGCAGCGTTGACCTGGGTCTGGTTGCCCGCAGCGTCGTAGGCGAAAGCGTGGGTCCCGCCAGCGCCCAGGGCGATCGACCCGAGCCGGGCGGAATGACCCATCGCGGCGTTGGCGACGTAGGTGTAGGTATCGACCACGGCGTCCCGGCTCTCGGTGAGTCGGTTGCCTAGCCGGTCATAAGTCCAGGCGAGATCTCCCCATGATCCATCACCTTGCGTGAGGTAGTACTGGACATCCTGGTAGGCATAGGTGCGATCGTTCGCAGCGTTCAGGGCGTCTGTGATGCCGGTGATGTTGCCGACGGCGTCGGTGGCATACTGCCAATCGAGCACGGCGCCAACTTGAATCGCGGACGGGTAGTATTTTGTGTCGAAACTGCGGGCCTCAGAGAGACCGTTGCCAAGAGTCAGTGACGCCAACGGCCCCGATGGTTCGTAACTCGACCCGGTGACGATGGACAGATCAGACTCTCCCGGGCGCTGCAGCGTCATCGTAGCTTGACGGTCGACAGCATCGTAGGTCGTCGTCACGTTCACGCCACCAGGATATCCGATGGTGGTCTGGTTGCCATTCGCATCGTAGGCGTGAGTCAAAGCTCCATCTTGGAGCATACGGCCGAAACGATCATAGCCATAGTTGACACTGTGGCCGTTGCGGTCAATGCTGGTCAGGCGACCGAGGGAGAAATCGACGGCGGGGTCATCGTAGGTTGACGTGACGTCCAGATCAATGCCCGGGTAGTCTTGCAGCGTCACACGGTCGAGAGCGTCGATAGTCCGAGTCAAGATGACGCCACGAGCGTCGGTGCGGGAGACCGCTTCGCTGTGCTCGTTGTAAGCGTGGGTCGTGGTACCGGAAACTTCGGAAGTCTCCATCGTCATGAGGTCGCGGTCACTATAGACATAGCTGGTGACGCCACCCTCGCCGTCGGTGACCTGGGCGAGATGGTCCTGCACGTCGTAGCCATAGGTGACGACGGTGGTGCCGCCGCCATTGCCACCCCACGGCTGGCTCACTGCGGTGAGCCGATCGAGCTCGTCGTAGGTGTACTCCGTGGACGCCGGGTTGACTTGACCACCACTTGAGTGATTGGCATCCCACACTCGCTCGAGATTGCCTTCGCAGTCATAGGCATACTCGGTGGTTGCTTCGTCGCCATCGAAGCCTCGGGTGAGCTGGGCAAGTTGGCAGCGGTTGGTGTACTGAAACGCAGTTTGAGAACGCTTCTCCCAATCCGTACCGGTCCAGCGTTCATGTTCTTCGAGCACTCGATTACCGGCACCGTCCAACGTATAGACGACACGCTCCGTGTGGCTCGAAGCCTGGTCGTCGGCCTTGCGCTCGATCGAGGTCAGCCGGCCAGCGGCATCGTAGATGTACTCGATGACGTTGCCTTCCGGCAGGATGGTTTGGAAGAGGTCGCCAAAGACGTTGTAGCGATACTCGGTGACGAGATCGTCGGCAGGCATAGCGCCGCGCTGGATGATAAAACGCAACCGATCGAGCGCGTCGAACTGCGTCTCGGTGAGGACACCGTTGGGATCCGTCTCCGAGGTGCGGCGATTGAACGGGTCGTTACCGAAGGTCGTGGCGCCGATCAGCGGTTCGGTGCGGGATACCGGCACCAAGAAGCCGTTGCCGCGGGTTGCGTCGTAGGCAAACGTGGTTTGGTCGTCGGTGCCGTAGCCGGGCGGATCAACCAGCGTGAGCTGGCCGCCGACATTGAAAGCGAAGACGGTCTCGTAGCTGAACGCTGCCCCGGCTTCGAAGCCGTCGAGCATCTGGCTCGTGCGATTGCCGAAGGCATCGTAGCCGTGGGTGGTGGTCTTGACGTTGGGGAAGCCGGCGGTTGACGGCTGCTCCATGGTGGCGACGAAGGCTGGAAACGTGGAGTCGTAAGTCCATGTCGTCTCGCGCTCGAGGGGCGTGCCGAAGGCTTCGATGCGGCTTGTCGTGCGGCCGTTGCCGTCGTAAGTGAAGCGGGTGACGTGGCCGCGGCCATCGATCTGCTCGGTCACCCGATACGGATTGACTGGATCGTCGTAGGTCAGTTGGCTGTTGGGGCCGACGCCACAGGCCGGACAGTCGCCGTTGACCTGGACGACTCTGGGTTTGCGCTCGACCGCATCGCGTCCATCAAACGTCGTGGTCGAGACGGTGCCGAGAGGATCGGTGATGGTGGTGACAGTGGGCAGCATGGGGTTGTCGAAGGATCACAAGAAGAACTTCGACGTCGCGCGCAACATCGAGGTTCCTCGGTCAATGGACTCGTCTGAGCGTGGACAGACCGTGTCAAACAGCTGAGGCTTCAACCTGTCGCTGCGCCAACAACGCGCTCACAACATTTGCGTCCGACCGGACGTCGAGTATTACTTTGTCAAAACTTCCGCGTCCGGCCGGAAGCAGACCTGATCTCCGCTCTCTTCTCTGCGGCAGAAGACCTTCCGTCAAGTCGGTTCTTCCGTGCTCCCGTGGCGCTCCAGCAATTCCCGAACACCGGCGACCAGGTTGTCGCGCGCCACGGTGACCTGTGCCGGTTGCTCGGTCCACGCCTCACGATCCTTGATCGTCTTGGATAACTTGGCGCCAAGGCGCAAGTCTTTGAGCGTAATCTCACCTTTCTCGAATTCGTTGCTGCCGGCGATGACGGCGACCGGCGAGTGCCGCTTGTCGGCATATTTGAGCTGGGCGCGGAAACCCTTGCTGCCCAGATAGAGCTCGGCGGCAATACCGGCCGATCGTAGCTCGTTGGCCATCCGTTGGTAGTCGACCATGCGATCACGCTCGAAGACGGTGATCACGACCGGACGCTGGGAACGATCCGCGTTCTGGCGGCCCAGGGCCTTGAGCGCGGTGAGTAAGCGATCGACACCGATACTGGCGCCGGTGGCAGGGATCTTGTTGCCAGTAAAACGCTCCACCAGGCTGTCGTAACGTCCACCCCCGAGCACCGAGCCAAACTCCCGCCGCTCACCATCCTCGTCATCGAACGTCAGTACCCCTTCTACCACCGGACCGCTGTAGTAGGCCAAACCGCGCACCACGCTGGGGTCGAACACTACCTGGTCCGGGCCAAGATCCATCGCCTCCAACAACTCGTGGATTTCTTCGAGCTCACGCACGCCTTCATCTCCGACCGCGCTCGAACCGACGAGCTCCCGCAGCCGAGCGCAGACCTGAGTTCGATCCTCCACCGTCGCCTCGAGATAGGCCATCACGATGTCGATCTGATCCGGGCTCAGGTTGGCACCCCCGGTGTAGTCGCCGGACGGATCCATCCGCCCCTTGCCCAGCAGCGCCCGCACGCCACCACCACCCAGCCGATCGAGCTTGTCGATGGCGCGCAGCACGGTCAGCCGGGGCCCCTGACCGGCTTCATCCTCCGGCAGAGCGATCGCATCGAGCACACCATTCAAGACTTTGCGATTGTTGACTCGCAAGATGTAGTCGCCGCGATCGATACCCAAAGCCTCGAAGCTGTTGGCGACCACAGAACAGATCTCGGCGTCCGCCACCATCGATTCGGTGCCAACGGTGTCGAAATCACATTGGTAGAACTCGCGATACCTTCCTGGCCCCGGCTTCTCTTGACGCCAGACCGGACCCATCTGATAACGACGATAGGGACTGGTGAGCTGATTGCCGTATTGCGCAACAACCCGCGACAAGGGCGCGGTCAAGTCGTACCGCATCGCCACCCAGTCTTCGTCGTCCCGCAACGCGAACACACCGCCATCCGGCGTGTCACTCTCCGGCAGGAATTTGCCCAAGGTTTCGACGTACTCGAGGGCCGGTGTGTCGAGGGGCTCGAAGCCAAAGCGCTCGTAGACTTCAACCAGGGTGGCAAGCATCTCGCGTCGCGCCACCACATCAGCAGCGAAGAGGTCGCGAAATCCTCGGGGAACTTTCGGCGTCGGCCGATCGGCGTCTTGCGGACTCATTCGATAATCTCCATGTCAGATTCGATTCCGACGGCTCAAACCAGCCGAAGGATCTCACGTGCCATCGGCTCCGCGAGCTCACACCCGGTCATCAGCCGAAACTGGTCGAGAGCTTGATGCAACAGCATCTCGCGACCGTCGATTCCAATCCTGTCGAGCGCGCGTACCTCCCGCACCAGGCGGGTCGGGCCGTCGCCGTAAACCATATCGACGACCGCGGCGCCGGCACCCAGCTGTTCGGGGGCGAACGGTAGCGCATCCTCGTCGTTGGCGCCAAGGCTAGTAGCCTGCACCAGGATCTCGAATCCTCCCGGATCAAAATCGGCCAACGACAAAAACGGCAGACGCAGTTCCATCGACGCCTTGTTGCCGCGGTCTTCCCCCCGATTGACGAGGGTGACGCGAGCGCCCGCCATCTGTAACCCCACAGCGGCTGCCTTGCCGGCGCCGCCACAGCCGACCACCGCCGCACTTGCACCCCGAATCTCGACGCCAGCGTGACGCAGGGCGAGCACCACACCTTCAGGATCGGTCGACTCTGCCTCCCAGACATTGCCACGCAAAACCAAAGTATTAGCGGCGCCAATATGCTGCGCCCGGGCGCTCGATGTGCCAGCGACCGCCAACGCAACCTCCTTGTAGGGCGCTGTCACGCTCAATCCCCAGAGCGGGATACCGAGCGCATCAAGGCTGCCGGATTCCACCAGGTCGAGCCAAAAATCCCCAAAAGACTCGGCATGAAACGGCACGTACAGACCGGGTACGCCGAGGCGGCGATAGGCGCCGTTATGCAATCGCGGCGACAAGGAGTGCATCACCGGGCGACCGACAATCCCGAACAGCCCTTCGACATCATCCAGCTCCGGCATTCCATAATCGACCAACAGCCGCTCGATGGTCAGCTGACCGGGCGCCGCCGGAACCTCTCCCAATGAGCCGTAAACCAGTGGCGAGCCGAGGCGGGGGGCGAGCAACCGGGTCCACACCCCCCCTTCACCCATGGCGAAGGCGACAACGTCGTCACGCCCTGTAGCGCGCAGGAATGACATCGAGTGGACTGCGTCGAGCGCCTGTCTGGTCTCGGTGATCAATTTGTAGAACCGAGCTTCATGACTGGCCAACTGCTCGAAACGCTCTGCGAGGGCCAGCGCCGAGGGTGCCGTACCGTGCCAGGAGATCAAACGCTGACTGGCGGGTATTTCCTTCACCAGCTCGGAATCGAGATCTCGATCCCCCTCGAGATCAATCAAGTCGAAGCGCTCAATCGCCTGACGGAACCGCCGCTCACGACCGCGCTGGCCACCGGTAAATGCGCCCCCTTCAGCACGGCTTCTGAGGGTGTAGATCAAGTCGCCATCGAAGCGATCACGCAGCCAGTCGGGGTCGAGTCCTGGCACGAGGTCATCACGCACTTCGAGAAAGCCGACCTCGGAAGAGAGCGCGCGAATGTCCTCGCCATCGGCGGCGGGAGGTGTCGTCAAGCTGGCGACCAGCGTCGTTTTCTTCACCGGATGATCTCGATCTAGGGATCCGATCATATCGGACCTGGCCCAAATTCAGTTGACGAAACATTCTCTTGAAAAAAAGACTTCCCAAACCCAGCTCGATGCGCTAAGGTCTGGGCATCATCCGCTACGTTTTGCACTTCCCCTGCCAGAATTGCCGCATTCCTGCTACAAGATCTCGTTAGTCAGCACATCCATCCTTAGCAGACTTCAAAGTCGGCACCCGCTATGGTCAGCAGACGTAACCGTCAGCAGACCTCCAGAGCCAGCAGACCTCCAGAGCCAGCGGAATCTCCCGTAAGCCATTCGTTCGTTTAGACCCCTTAGCATAGAAGAACCATCGCGGGTTTCCCGCATCCCCCGAGTTCCTTACGGTATTCCACCGTGGAGCCCACAATTGAGAGAACCAACTATTTATGAATCAAACAAGACTGAGACACCTGATTGAGCGTACCGCTCGAACCCGCGGCATCCCGGCCGACATTAGCCACGAAATTGTCGATCTCGCCCAGAACCGCCTGAAGACGGCGACCTCCGGCCAACCACCCCGGCGTAGCGACATCGTACAGATCGTCGATGAGGTTCAGCGCGAATGGAGCGGTCGGTTGTGGACTGCCCTCGAATCGCTCGGACTCGAGACCCAGCCGACAGGACAACTAGCCGACGCCTAGAGCGTCCCGAGCAGGATACCCGCCGCCGCTATCGGTCTTGCCCGAGCCGGCCGCACCTGTCCCGAGAGCCGGCCGCACCGTGCCGGCCGCTGTGCTTTCTGTGCCAGCGGCTGAACCATGGCCGGCAGTGATTTCTGTGCCGGCGGCTGAGCCTATGCCGGCAGTGCTTCCTGTGCCGGCGGTGCCTTCCGTGCCGACGATTCGCACCAGCACCCAGCAACTTCCACGAACCGACATGGCATCAAAATCTGTGTGGCGGAACCGCATATACTGGGGTAGGCTGTATCCTTACTCAAAGTTCCCACGGTGTAGTAGGGCAACATCCTAGTAGGGCCACAGTGCAGTAGGGAGGTACCCATGGCTGAAACGTCGACTGCCCATGTCTCGTCTCGACCCGCAGAGCATTCAGCTAACCCCTACCGAGAAAAAGAGCTCGAGCTAGCACAGCTGACGGCCATCGTCGGCGATGCGCTAATGTTTTCTCCCCCGCTTTATCCCAACTCGATTCTGGGACATCCCTGGACCTGGATCCCGCCACATCCTCGATGGTCAGAATTCAGCATTGTCAATATTCAGCAGATCTTGCGATCTGTTCAATACTTACTCGATGTCACCGTCCCCGCCATTCCGCTCGCTATGCCCAAAACGGTACCGATTGTCGGGAAATCGGTTTTCTGGCGACCTACGACGATCCTTTACGAGCCGGGTATCGACTTCAACCCTTATGCATTCCCCGAAGAAGCCTGGATTTTCATCAATGGCATAGCAACCAACAAAAAGCTCTCGAGGATGAACGCCAAGTTCCTCGTCTCGATGTTTCATCGTCCATTGACCATCGTTCAGAACGCCACCGACTCTATCGGCGTCGATCTCTTCGAGTCCGTGCTCGGCAAAGCCTGGGAAGTTCACACCGAGCCCGCTGCCAAGGCTTATCCATTTATTCATCGTGCATTGCACGATCCTGAAAAAAAACGTGTTGTTGTCCTCTGTCATTCACAGGGCACAATCATCATGTCCAACGTCCTACGAGCTCTGCTCAATGACGACCACCGCGGGATCCTCGACGAAGCAGGGAGACGCGCCGGCTTCATGTCGGAGGACGAGTCCTGCCAGCCGCTCGAGGATCTCGAGTTATTGAAGAAACTCGAGATCTACAAC
>JAJCXQ010000290.1 GCA_029263355.1 Acidobacteriota bacterium
GTGGGCTGGTTGACGGCCCGTCGCGCCCACTCATAGCTACTAGGGCATGGACAACGCGACCGGGCAATGACGCCTAACCCGCGACTCTCACAGGAGATACACCATGTTCGAATTCTATGAAGGTGCTACGTCAGAGGGCACCAATCCGCGAATCACAATCCGCAAGGGCGGGCAACTGGTACTCACCAGCGGCGCGGTCGAGATGCTGGGCGACGATGTCGAGTTCGTCCAGATTGGCTTTGATCGCAATACCGGTGTTGTCGGCATTCGAGCCGCGACCGAAGATGCTAAGGGGCGATACCGGCTGCGCAGCCAGAAGACCAGCGGGTCGCGCCTGGTCACCGGCAAGCGGTTCTTCACCCACAACGGTCTGACGATCGAGAAGGCGCAGACGTTCGACGCCGAGGCATATGACGGTGGGATCGTCGGGTTCAAGTTGACCGATGAGCCGGCCGAAGCTGATGCCGAAGTCCCGGCACCGGTCGAGACGGCACCGGCCAAGACTGCACCGGCGAAGAAGACGGGCGGACGACGCAAGGCCAAGGCCGCGTGACCTCGACATCATCGACAATTGGACGGGGGCGGCTCAAGTGGGCCGTCCCTTTGTTCGTGGTGGCACGCCCTTTGTTGATCCCTAACCAGGCCGGGTTGGGCACCTGCCGCCAGCCATGTCCACGCCCCACAGGCCCGCCCAGAGCCCTCTGAATGCCCGCCGCCTGTCAACCTTGAGACCGGGGCTCCTGCTCTGCTGACCGTTCAGTAAGGAGCTGTCCTGGGTAATCGGCAGGACCCAAAAGAGATTCGCCGAAAAGGCGACCCAGTTCTGCGAGACTGAATACTCAAGATCAAACAAGTTCGCCGTTACATAGCTTTACCATCTTTTGGTGGAGTAACTCCGCACGTCGTTTTCGGAAGATCTCAAGCGAATCTGATACTAACTCCTCATAAGGTATTAGATGCGTTTCCAGTCTCGACTTTATCACCGCTTCGTCGATATTTGAGGAAGCCATCCTGTCCTTAATATACTCAGATGGCGACTTCGATGCCAGTGCTCTGTTTGTTTTCCACGTCACGAGTGCGCAGTTAACGGCGGTGTCGGCAAGCGCTTCAGAGTAGCCCTTAGCAAGGAGCCAAGCGCGAGGGAAGAGATGGTGGTATTCTCTCTCCTTCAGACTGTCCCGTGATGTCGGTCGGCCATCTGCAAAATCGTGCCCTCCTGCTTTCAATGAGATCGCTAGGAGCCCCCTGGCAGCCCTGTCTTTTCGAAGAGGCCAACCCGCAAACATCAATGCGTCAACATCAGGCAATGGATATTGTTCTTCATCAAGCACCATCGGTGTCTTGTCGCTCTCTCCATTGAGAAGTGCACTGAGTTCCTTGAAGTCGGCCAGAGCCCGGGTGGCAGATGTCCTATCGTATCTTTCTGTGAAAAATGAACGCCACATGTACCGGCGGAGCAGTATTCTTGCTGTCCCCTCTGCGTCCAATCCAATCGGTGTAATCGCCCACAGTGCTGCCAGTGGTGAGAGAACGACATCTGTCGGCAGACGCTTGCCGTCTGGAATGCCCTCTTCATCCAGAAACTTGAGCATGCGCTGAATCCCGAACTCTGTCCTTTCCCAATCTTCTATCATCTTTTCGCTAAACTCCGGAGCAAGGAATGTGCTCTTAGTCGGAGTCTTGCTTTGGAGCAATGCACTGACTGAAAGCATCAGGTCCGCCGGTTTACTTGCATACACATGTATATTTGGCGCCTTATCTGAAAGTAAATCAACGAGATCATGCATCGACAACTCTGTGCTTGCCTCGACCTGGGCCACGACTATGTCATAGTCAGATAGTGGCGTGGCTGAAGTATTCATCCTGATGAATACGTTAAGCGCTGTCTCACGATCGGTTGAGTTCGGCAGTGAAAGAAACGGTATATTGTAGGACGAGAAGATCGATCTCAGGCGATTCACAAGTTGAATGATCTCAATCATGGAATCGGGATCGTTCCCAGCTGCCGATTTCGCCCAGTCTTTCACGAGCGCCTCTGCTTCCTGTACCGGATTAAGCAAAGACGCAGGCAACAAGCGCCGCTCCCATAATTTTTCGGGCTGGTCAATCCACAGGGGATACTTTCTTCCCTGCCTTTGCCATCTAGCTTGGGAGATCGCGAAGTACGGTTGGCCTGTTTCTTCGTCGGGTCCTAGTTTTATTAGATATGTCCGAGCCTCATAGGTGTCGTTTAGACTTCGCCACAGAGCCGTGAGTCGCTGCTGCCCATCTAGCAGGTGTTCAATGACACGCTCACCGTTGGCTGCGGCTCCGGCAATTGGCCGAGAAACAAACGGCTCTTTGTCTCCAACCTCCAAAGTAAGAAGAGCGCCCGAAGGTAGTCCTCGAAGGACCGTGTCAAGCAACGCATTAATCTGTCCATGATTCCACGCTTCAAAACGTTGAAATCGTGGCAAGACAAGCTGGCGACTTCGCAGTCTAGTGAACCAATCTGGAAGTGGTCTATTCCGTGCCTCCACGAGGATGCTCCTTTAGTTTAGGGGTTGCCGTTATACTTGTTGAGACTGATTGGTTCGCATTAGACCCTCAGATACCTGCGCAGAACTATAGAGTTAGTTTCTATCTGAAGTCAGAATCTAGATCTCCCATTAGCCGACTCCATTTGAGAGTTCAGATGGAAGCGAGTCTACGAAGCCGCCGGTTAGCACGGTAGGGCTTTGTGTCCCTCAGCCAGGGGTCTGCGTCCCAGTGCCCGAGGCGATCGGATTCAGGTGACATCACAGCGTACTCGGTCCTCCCCGACGCCGAAGGGGCTCTGCTGACCTTCTCAAAGCCGGTTGGCGGGATTCTGATAGGCCAGAGCTTAGCACAGCCGTTAAGCGTGGACGCACTTCGGCCAGGGGCTCGGCCGCAAGACCGCAAAGAAGGCTTGCGTCTGTCAGCTCGCCTTGGCGAAGCGATCTCGGACGGCCGCCTGCTCTACGACAGTGGAGCAGGTCGGTCGGGTGAGTTGTTCGATTGGCCCGCTCCAAATCCCGCTCCTTGAGACCAGTGGTGGGGCTGGCCCCCATGCATGGGTCTGCTTGGCCGGTGGTGGTTGTTGCCCAGCATCGGGGATCGGGCCTTCCAGGGGCGTCCCAGGCCCTATGACAGGCCGGTGTTGACGTCATACCGGCGTACAGCTCGAAGCGATAACAGCGACGCTCGACGATGCGCAGAGTCCGCCGACATTCGGCAAACTTTCCGGCGTGGATTGGTTGACCATCCGTCGCGCCACGGCTTACTACTTCTATCCACGAAGGAAATGACGACCGAGAGGAGCAAGACCATGACCACCACCGCGACGCCCACTCAACTCTACCTTGCCGGACTTGCCAGCGGCAGCCAGGGCATGCGCCAATGCCTCGACATCATCGCCGGTGTTCTCGATGCCAACCACGACGCCGACAGCTATCCCTGGCACGAGATCACCTACCGCGATTCGATGACGATCCGCATCGCCTTGACCGACCGGTACAAGCCCGCGACTGTCAACAAGATGCTGTCGGCACTGCGCGGAGTGCTCAAACAAACCTGGCGGCTGGGTCTAGTCGACGCCGACACCTACCGCCGCGCCGCCGATGTCGAGAACGTCCGCAACTCCAACCTGTTGAGCGGCCGGGCGCTGGCGAGCGAGGAGATTGGGAAGCTGTTTGCCGCCTGCGGTGACACTCCCAAGGGCGCAAGGGACGCCGCACTCTTGTCGGTGCTTTATGGCTGCGGCTTGCGACGCGGTGAGCTGGCCGGGCTCGATGTTGATGCCTTCGACGCTGACGACTGCTCGATCGTTGTCAACGGCAAGGGCGGCAAGCAGCGCACCGTTTACCTGGCTGAGAACGGTTGCCAGTACATCGAGACCTGGCTCCGTCACCGGGGCGATGCACCTGGCCCGCTGTTCTGCCCTGTTGACCAGACCGGCGAGGTGAGGGTCTCCCGGCTGCGGGGCGAGTCCGTGGCCTACATTGTGAAACGGCTTCAGCAGGCGGCTGGTGTTGACCACTTCTCAGCCCACGATTTGAGGCGGTCGACGGTAACGCATTTGCTCGACGCCGGGGTCGATGTGCTGACCGTTCAGAAGCTCGCCGGACACGCCGACATCACGACGACGGCCCGGTACGATCGGCGGGGAGAGACTGCCAAGCGCCGGGCGGTGCAGAGCTTGAGCTTGCCGGTGGCGGCCTAGCCAGCTACCCTATAAATCTGTCTTGGGTGGAAGTTCAGCTCAACTGCTCTTTGAGGAGGTAAATTCTTGGCCCTTGATGAGCTGGTCGATAGCCTTCTTAGGCACGATGCTCGTGCGGCGGAGTTGGTTCAGGCTCTTTCAGGTGCTCTTAAGGCCGCAGCTAAGGATCCTCGACACTGGCTACAGGTGCGGGTTGCAGCCCGGAGCCTACTGAATGGAGGCAAGCAGGCTGAGGTAGTAGCCGAAGAAATTTGCGCACATTTTGGGTTTACGCTGGCGGATGTAGACCGAGTGCTTGAGGGTGAGATCCCTGTAGCAGATGAGTTCCAGCGTCTCGATAAGCGAGACGCTATCGCTATTGAACCGACGGAGTTTCTCGACGAACGCTTGCCAGAGGCGCTTGAGCGCCTGCTAAGTGATGTTAGCCCAAAATGGCTAGAAGCGGAGTCCAAGAAACCGTTTCGTCTTTCAGTAGCTGAAGGCCGCTCAACTCTTGGCGTAGTCGGCGCTCGCCGCATTGCGCCGCTCGACGATCCGGAGCCACCACAGCGTTTTGCCCGTGCTTTGCTCCTCTGCAAAGATCACCTTGAGAAGCACCCTGATCTGGACTTTTGGGAGCTGCCGATTCTCGCAACTGAGGTAGCGATGCTTGGACTACACCTTGATGCTCTTCCAGACCTCGGAGCATGCGCTGTTGAGAAGTATCGACGGCTGCCTCAGATGTCGGACGAATTGGTCGCTTCTACTGTCTACGAGCTGATCGTCGGGTTAGCTGGCATAAAGAATGGTCTCGAACTGCAAATGCTTGAAGAGGGGGCCTCCAAAACTCCAGAGTACCGGGTTCACAATTTCAGGATTCCCACTGTAATCGAATGCAAACGTAAAAGAACCTGTGGCCAACTACGCCGCGAATCGGCACATGCTCATCATCTTTTTGCTGCTCTCGTGAAGTGGTTAGAGCGGGAGAGGACACGCGCTCGTATCTCGGTCGACTTTGTTGCGGACGTGAAGACTGTGTCGGAAAAGGATTTCCTGGCGGCGGCTATTCCCCTCGTGGAGAAGTATGATGATGAGGCCTTCGTCGAAGAAGCGTGGGGTACGGTGCGATTTAGGCGAACGCCTTACACCTCAAAATTCGAAACTACTCGACTTTTTGCGCCTAATTATTTGAAGGCGATTTTCGACTGGGATGATGCCGAATGGGACGGGGGTTTTTTCTTGGTCGAAAGCCCTAGAGGAATTTTGGTTCAAAGCGCACGCGACCCAACGTGTCTTCTCTGGCGATGCCGATCTGAGTCTTCGATGGCAAAAAAGGCTCGCGGGCTCGCAAGTGTATTTGGAAAGGCCATCAAACAGCTGCCTGACGGAGAAATGGGAATCGTTTACTTATGCTATGAGGAATTGGGTTGCGAGCAAGTCGCTGACAGGCGAACTCAACTTGTCATTCGAGAAATCGAAAACTGGCGTCATCGGGCTACAGTGAACATTCCTCTGGTAGTGGTCAGCCGTTTGTACCCAAGGCCGCTTGGTGCGGGCATTCCTGACCTGGTGGAGAGCAGCCTGCCAATAACATCAGAAAGCATGGGTGAAGTCATTCTAAAACACTTTCCTTCGAACGTCTTTGCGCCAGATCTATGAGGCTTCCGGCTAGTCGGATCCGCGTTTGGGGGCATCACAAAGTGGTCCACTTAGCTGTTTGTGCGCTGCTTCGTAGAATTCATCTTCCAGGTAGCGCATCCAGCGACGAGGCACGGAACCCGCGTGCTAGCATCATGGGAACCGAGATTGGGAGGCACGAAATCCGTGGCTAACTGGAAGGCCGATACTGTAGAGTGGTAACGATGTCGTTTATGCCCGGACTCTCAATCGGACAGCCTCAACCCTCGCATTCTGGACCTTACGAGATGTGCAAATCGATCACTAGTAGGCAAGCTTCAGCCGCTTCAAGACACCGGAAAACAACCTTGAAGCTGCCGGTGATACTCACTTTGATTGGCTGCCTGATTACACCTAACTCACAAGCAGAGAACTGTTATCGTAAGTCGGTTGACGCGACTTGGCCCCATCATACGTTTAATTTTGCTGTTTGGGCCGACCCGGACCACTCGCGAGCCGTCTTGGTAGATAGCTTATTCAAGCGCAGCCTGGACCTGGAGTTGAGTCCAGACCCTCAGTCCGGGGTCGTCATTGTCCAGCCAGAACTCTCTACGAACTATCGATCACCTGACCTATTCAGTCAAGCATCGAGTGTTGATGACGTCAATTTTCTCGAAGAATTTCTCATTGGTGTTAAGCCCGCTGTTGGTGGCCACATCGGACTTAACATTAGCAGCAGCAATGGCTTGCCTACTTCCATGCGATGGTACGATACTTCTCTCCGAAGGCGAGGTGGCAGCACCAGATTGGAGAGTCGCGTCGGAATCGACGGTGAGCTAATCGTTGATAACCGTGTGATGTCGATGTGGACCTGGCAACCAGTTGCCGATCGAATATTCGCGTATGGTGCTCTCGGGATCGCCGGAAGGCTTGACGTTTTCCGTGAAGGATTCTACATAACCCATCTTCAGGCGCCGAGTAGAAACAATGGCACGCCGGTGGGTCGAATGATTCTCGATCTGCCAGGACATCGGCCTTATTCGTTTCATCATAACTATATTGCAGTTGACGGTGACCTCGTGTACTTCCTGGAGGTAAGCGCTCATCTCTCACTTCGCTACTACGACATGCGGAGCGATAAATCTGGCCGCCTTGAGAACTTCCCTCATGAAAATAGCCCAATACCGTACCCGTCTTTGTCAGCATCCTGGGACACGGATAAGAGCCTCCCGGTTGGGCTCTATTATCGCAAAGGATTTCTCTATGCTCTTTGGCGCCAGTCCAGGGAGGATGGTCAGGGTTCGGCCTGGAATGTGATCAAGCTCCAGCCGAATCTCGAGAAAGGAAAGGTCGAGACGAGGGGAGAAGCCTGGCTACCGATCGCTGGATCAGAAGAGGGAGATCAGGACGTTCGGCACCTCTATATTCTGCCAGCCGATGATTTCTGGCTAATATTAGAGTTCATGATTCAAGGCGGTCCTCACCGATTGCAGGCCGTATTGACGATTCCCGCAACCTGGATCACCGAGCCGCATACTTCTCAGCTCGCAGAACGCACTCCGAAACGAATGACTTGCTTGTCAATTCCCTGAGCTATCGGTTGTGAGATATCGATCGAATTCTGGCATACTCAGGTTCCCAGATTCGCCAGTTAAGAGCAAATGCCAGAGGAGTCACCTTCCAACGTTCACATAGAGTGCGCGTGATCCCCTCGGCTCGAACTCCGGTTTGACCTCGAGATCATCCCATAACTCGGCTCTTAAGCCACCCGTAAATCGCTTGTCTAGTCGACCTGAAGGTAAGTTAATAAAACGGATAGATTTAACTTCTTGATCACCGAGTGCATCGATGCGACCCTTCTCGATCAAGGCCCACGCCTTCCGGCCGGGTATAGCAAGCAGATGCTTTGCGGTGGTTGGCAATATAGTGCTTGAGAGCAGGCTGTCCCGTTCTGGGTCAATTTTGTGAGCCGCCCACTCGATGCCAGTCCCGTTGGTTGCCGGTTTTCGAGTAATGAGATACAAGAACTCGCCGTGAACGTAGAGCCCTGTTGGCATCGTGCTCGATTCTATACTATTCAGGAAATCCACGGCCTGTCGCGCATTTGTGATTCGGGCTGGATTAGGAACATAGAAGTCTTCCCCAGGAAAGGAATTCATACGGCGCACCTGCGCCAGCCCGTCTCCACCCAGAGCGACCTTATATAATGCGGGTGTATCATCTAATACTATGAAATAGGCGTTTTTCCCGTGGATTGCTACGTAAGGATTACCCAGGTGATATAGTGGGAGGCGCTGGCTATCATCACGAAGTTGGCGGATTGAACGCAACGTAAGTATTTCGTCAAAATAAAAATGGAAATAGCCTACCGTCCAAGCGCCCTTCGCGTCTACAAAATTGCCGTAGGCGATTCCGTTTTCTCCGGACGCCTTCCAGTCCAAAAGTGAGCCGACGACAGGTTCTGTAACACCAGACTTGGAGTTGACAAGCAGAGCATCCGTATAGGAAAGAGGCGAGGATTGCAATAATTCCCCCTCATTTGCTAGATGCTCGTCTGCTAGTGTGAACTCATTTGCGTAGACAGGATAGTAGTAGTTTTCCCCAGAAACCGTGTCGTGCAGCGTCAAGCCTGTGTCCTGGCTATTCCAGCTTGCATAAAAGGCCCATCGAGGCTCGCGGATGCGTGGAAGGGGATTGACTTCTGGACTACGGAGTGTAGGTCGGTAGAGCGTTTGGGCGCCGGATCGGGGCATTTCAAATACAGCAGTCTTTGCGCATGCCGATACTAAGCCAGGGCTGAGCATCCGTGATGTCGAGGCATTTCTAACAAAATGAGGCCTTTCACTGTCATAAATCGACAGGGTGTCTTCCCTGTGCTCTTGCGGAGACAGATTGGTCTCCTCCTTGAACTTGGCGCACAGCTGTGCCGCGACAACACTAAGTCTCTCCGGGCTCCAATCTTCGATTCCTTTTGGAAGAGATGTGCTTTCAGAAAAAACTCCATGGTCATCAACCGAGTGCAGTGACACTGAAAGGAGTACCTCGTCTCTTGTGCCACCCTGGGAAACTAGTCCGACTGCCAGATAGTCAATGCCTCGTGACTTGATAGAAATCAAGTCACTCAACGGCAAATCGCCAGTGCTCTTAGCGCTAGATTCTTGAAGTCGAGCTTTCAAGTCTCCTAACCTATCTGAATCTATCAGCCTAAAACAGTCCGTACTTTCAAGAGCTTGGCCAATATGCGCGGCCAGCCATTTACGGTGTCCTTGGGCGGCTGTCGGTTCTGAGTCCGCTTCTCCTAGGTAGGCGACGGTTTGATATCTTCTCGCATCTGGATCCCTGCGTGGGTAATAACCACCTGGGCCACCGCCGCCGCCGAATTCGATGCATATATCATTTGCGGGTACACAACGCATTATTCCGTAATGAAGCGATAGGGGCAACTCTCCGAGCGCGGGCCCGACAGTTAACTGGCCTAACAGGACGAAGGTCGCAGCTCTTGATAGCTTTGGTAAAGTTGATCTTTCGATCTCCCGGTTGCTCATCGGTCAACTCCCGTGCTTTCGGCGCTCAATTTGATCTCTTTGAGGTAATTTGCGGACTTGCTTCTCTGTGTTATCTCACTGGCTTGGACAAAGATGAGTTCCTCAACTTCTCTCGAGAAAAATCTCGGAGGATCTCCATAAAGGTTGGTGTGCTCCATCAGCAGCCAGTAAGCTGGGCCTGGGATAATAAAGAGCTCTGATTTCTTTGGCCGATAACAAAAAGTCACATCATCTAGTGAGATGTGTTCGCTGGTATTGTGAATATGCAGGAAGCACCAGTTACTTGGAATGGCCGGGCTACTTGCGGGTATAGTAACAAGCAGGATAGCATCTCCTTCAGTTCCTGCATAAACTCCCCATACAACAGGCACATTTCTCACATCGCGAGGCGTCTGCCATGGCTCTGTGTGGAGTCTAAGCTTGTCCAGGTCTTCTGATAGCGTGATCTTTTCACCGTCGCCCCATGGAGTTCTCTTCCGTGTCAATAGAGGTTCCTGATAATTCCGATTAAGGATATATTGATTGCCCGAGCTGAAGGCGAGCAGGGGGTATACCTGGTCATAAAATGGACTCACGAGTTTGCCAGGATAAGTGCGCTCGACGGTTACAACCTCCCGGCCGACGTTGGTACCGGCTACAGCTATTCCGACGTAGGGTCTGACAAGTTCCTCCTCTGGGCCAGCCTCTAGAGCTCTTAGCGCAAAGGCTACGCTGTCCGATCCAGAAGCTATCCAGGGGCTCTTGTGGAGAAACACTATACCAGAGTCCCGAAGGTTATACTCGGTATTAAACGAAAAGTCTGGCTCCAGGCTGACGAAGTGGGCGTTCCAAGTCTCAACCAATAGGTTGTCGCCGTGCCAAGCAAGATTCAAGATTCTTTGCGGCCATGGTTTGTGATTCGAGAAGATATCGAGTTGTATCTCTGCTATTTCTCGGCTGCCGACCCGGTAAGAATAAAGATAACCTGTCTTGCCATCGGCAATATAGATATGCGTATGTTCTTTCTTGTCCCAGGCCGCCGGGCCCGCGCCTGTTATAGCCAGGCCATTCACTCTCAAGAGGTTTAGTTCTTTTTTGATCTCGACGCTAAAGCTTCGGTTGACAAGGCCTGCGGGGTTGCGGGTTTTCGTAGCGTCGTCGCTTTCGCGCAGAGAATATAGGGAGAGAAGGGTGACTGCCGAAGTCGCGGCTACAAAAGTGAAGATGCTCTTTTTTTTCTTCGAGGATATGTGGTTTGGTGTCATTGGTGGGGCTGTAGTATGACCTTCTCGTGCTATTCGATCATGCTGTGACCTATCTTTGTGGTCGACAGATTTCAGGTTGTTTTTTCGTTGTCGTTGAGAGCTCCTTTCTGAAAAACAACGCAAATTGCGCAAATGCCAAATTCCTTCGACAGTCGTCTTGCCTTGAAGGTGATATGGAATCCAGTCGCCGGTGTCCTCCTGATACCGGCGTAGCCAAACCTCCCCTTCTTTCCTCTTAAAATCGAGTCGCACGATGTTGTAGCCGGCAGGGCGTCTTTTTCTCTTCCTGTTATAGCAAGCGCCAGCTGCTATGCGAACCGTCCCGCCTTCCAATAGGTGAACCCAGGGCTTGTGCTCATGACCGTGAAGATGAAAGTCAAAAATCCGTGCGAAATGTGGCTCGAGATTCTCGGGCTCTTCCTTTGGAGAAAACCATGAGAGGGGATGGTGAATGAGCCCAATTGATATGTCTGACCCAGCAAGAGATCTTTCTGCTGCCGCAAGCTGCCATTCGCCCCCTAGCCAAAGATTTCCTTTGTCGTCGCCAGAGCATGACCATGCTGAATCTAGTCCCGCGATGCCTATTTCTATTTTGTCTATATTCAATCGATAGCAGTAATTCAGATGCTTATCGTCTGCTAGAAGGTGTCTGAATCTTGGTTGCTTTACGAAGTTTCGATACGCCGATAAACGTTTTTGTATTAGGCTCCATTCTTCGTCGCCGCGGCGCATTATCTCGATAATTTCTTCTGCCTGTAGTCCCTTGAGCCAGGAGGTCTGACTTGCAAGAATCTTTCTGCGCGCTACATCATGATTGCCTGGGACCAGAAAGACCCTTTCTGGCGGCAGATCGAGCGTATCGCATATCTTAGCTATAAACTCGGTGGCTTCTCCAAATTGGTCAGATATCGGAGAGTCTTGGATATCCCCAAAAACAAAATCGCCCGTAAAGAGAAGGAACTGCGGTTGAAGATCGTGGCATTTCCGAAGACGTACCAAGTCTGCTCTCAGTGCCTCAAGTACTCTGAAGGAGTCCCAGCCTACCCTGGCGTCACAACAGTGAAGGTCAGATAAGTGGAGCCAAGTTATCTCAGAATCTCCCATACTCGCAGTTTCCTCCTACGGCTCAGTCAGCTTCTTTTCTGAGGACCATATTGAGTCTTCTCCGAATTTTCTTGAAGATGGCTTAGGTCGTCTGTAGAGTGCTGACGATCTTCTTGGGAAGGCTCATCTCAACTAAAGCCAGTGGCGGTTCAGGAGTGGCCATGACTGCCTGCGGGTTGCCCTTTGACCTTACCGGGATTAGACGGGAGAAGGTGTAAATGCGGCGGCAGGTAGGCTCGGCGGTGCCTGCTGAGAATCGGAGCCAGCAAGACGGGTCGCACGAACGACTGTGCCTCCGAGTGACTAGGGCAGGCCACTTCGTGGTTCGGATCTGTCCACGGATTCTGGTGATAGGGCTCCCTCTCAACGATAGCGTTTCTCCTGACTCTGTTGCGGCTGTGTAGTCTAACACGATGAGAATCGTCCCATCGGTGCTCCGGCGGAGCCAGCTACTTCTAAGCAGGCGGTGCGATTGCGTTCAGCCGTCTTGGGAAGACGGCTATGCCAGGACTTCGGTTGCCAGGGCGGGCAATGATGGAATCCGCTACCAATCGTTGACAGGATTCGCTAGGTAATCAAGCTTTGATTCATATTCAGAAATAATCTGGGAGCGGGACACGGTCTGCCAGAGACGGTTGGTCGGGTATCGGGCATCTCAAACCGATTGGACTCGCGCACGGCGATTGGCGTTCCTGACGACCTCGCTGACCGCCGCCCCCCTCGGTGAGATCCCGGGACCGACACCGGACACCAAGTCACCCCTGCCGCCCGCCGTTGATCTCACCCCAGAGAGCCGCCCATGACCTGTGGACTGGCTGTGGATCACATCGCCGCCGTCACGATGCAAGCGGGTGGGATGCGTTGCTGCTAACCCGCCAGCCTCGCCCTCGTCGCTCGCTGGCCCTTCGTCGTCCATGAGTCCGGCTCTTCCACGGCCTATGACGTGACCGAGACCGAGGGGCATGCGCCCACTGCCGGTTGGAGGAGAACGCCCACCACAGGGGCTGCCATGACCTGTGAGCTGGTCGTTAGTCACTGCGACACGGGGAGTGGGCCACACCCCACAAAGGCTACCGAATCGCGCACCTTAGACCGGCATCCATCGCCCGAACCCTTTTGAGCGCCGCCCGTCGCCCGAGCAACTCCACCGAACGGGACACACGCCGCGGTCCAGGGTGTCCACCTTGCTTGCCTAAACTCGTCCCTCGTAAACCATTGAAAATAATAGCTGAGTCCAGGGTGTCCAGGGTGTCCAGGCTTTTTCGGGTTTGCTACAGGGGTTACTGTTTCTGTGTTCTCCCAAACTCATTATGACCTTGGACACCTTGGACACCCTGGACTCGCCCCTTGTTTTCAATGGTTTACGCGGTCCAACCTGCTGGCTGGTTTGTGGACACCCTGGACCCGCCTCAGGTGTGATCCACAGTCAGTTCCCAAAGGTCGCCGGTCGGCAAAACCGGCTTTGGTCAGATGCCGACTCTGTGGGCGGCTCGACTGCTACCAAGTCTGCGGGGGGCCAGTCGTAAGTGGTGCCCAGTTTCCGGTCGAACAGCTCGCGACACTCTTGAAGCTGGGGGAAATGCCAACAGCGGACTCGTCGACCGTCTCGGTTCGGTCGCTTCGCAGTGAGCTTGGGATCGAGCATTCTGTGTAGGAACTTGCCGAACTCAGCCTGGGTGTTGGCTCTACGGTCACCGCTCTTGCGCAACTCTTCGCGGTAGTCCTCATGCAGCTCTGCTTTGCTGATCTCCAAGCACCAACCATCATGATCGGGGAGCAGCCGGCCCTCGTGAAGTTTTTCGAAAAGCCACCGTTGGCGCGAATCGAGGCTGTGTAGCTTCTGCTCGATCAGAGCCGCAGTCTGCGGGGGGCGACGTAGGTCGATGTTTGAGTAGTCGAACGCTAGAAGAAAGTCGAGCATCGCGGGCAGTCTGCATATTCCGAGGGAATCCGACCACCTGTTCCGACGGAAGGCGACCACTCGTTCCGACGCAAAGCGACCACCGATTCCGATCTGAAGGCGACCACTTTGTGGTCGCCTGTCGGAAGGGTGGTCGGCTTGGATCGGAAGG
>JAJCXQ010000291.1 GCA_029263355.1 Acidobacteriota bacterium
CAGGCCGAGACCTTCCGCAAGATGATTCTGGCTTCGGCTCGTGACCTCAGGGTCATTCTCGTCAAGCTCGCGGACCGGCTCCACAACATGATGACGTTGGAGCACATGTCGTCGGAGGCTCGGCGTCGCATCGCATCGGAAACGCTCGAGATCTACTCGCCAATCTCGCTAAGGTTGGGGATGTCGAAAGTTCAGGGCGACCTTGAAGACCTTGCCTTCTACTTCCTCTATCCGCGTCAATTCGCCGAGCTCGAAGCCAAGATTCGGCAGAAGATGAAGATCGCCAAGAGCTCGCTCCAGCGTCTCAATAACGAGTTGAGTCAGAGTCTCGAAAAGGCGGGTATCAAGGCGGAGATCAGTTACCGCGTGAAGCGTTATTACTCGATCTATCGCAAGCTGAGGCGTCAAGGGGTCGACATTTCACAGCTCTACGACTATCAGGCGTTTCGAATCATCACCGGGAATTTGACCGATACCTACGCCGCGTTTGGCGTCGTGCATCAGCATTGGCGTCCGATCCCTGGGCGATTCAAAGACTACATCGCAATGCCGAAGCCGAATCTGTATCAGTCACTGCATACCACCGTGATCAGTGACACGGGGCAGCCCTTCGAGGTGCAGATTCGGACCCGCGAGATGGACTTGGTCGCGGAGGAAGGCATTGCTGCTCATTGGCAGTACAAAGAGCAGCGCGGCTCTGACTCGAGCGATCCCAACATCAACTGGCTGCGACAGCTGCTCGAGTGGCAGAAGGAAGTCAAGGATCCTCGGGAGTTCCTGTCGGCGCTCAAGATCGACCTCTATCCGGACGAGGTTTATGTGTTTTCACCCAAAGGTGATGTTTATGCTTTTCCCCGCGGCGCCACCCCGCTCGACTTTGCCTATCGTATCCACACCGAGCTTGGACACCGCTGCTCCGGTGGACGGGTGAACGGCAAACTCGTACCGCTCAAGAGACCGTTGCGCAACGGCGATATGGTCGAGATCTTGACCGGTGCGGGGCGGAAACCGAGTCGAGATTGGCTGAAGCTGGTTGTGACGTCTCGCGCTCGAAGCAAGATTCGACACTGGCTCAACGTCGAGCAGAAACGAGAGTCCGAAGCGATCGGCAAACGTATCCTCGAGCGCGAGTTGAAGAAGCAGCGCCTCAGTCCGAGGAAAGTTGTGGACAGTCCACTGATGCGCGACTTGTTGGAGAGTGAAGGCCTTGGGCGCGTCGAGGATCTCCATCAGCGAATCGGCTATGGCAGAATCCCGATCAAGCGGGTTCTCAGTCGTCTGATCGGAGACGACGGCACCATCTCGACCTCGTTGGAGGTTGGCCCGATCCGCCGTGCGGTAGATCGCCTATTGCCTTTTGGAGGCCCCATCACGGTGAAGGGGGAGTCCGATTTGATGGCCAGCCTCGCCAAGTGCTGTGATCCGGTGCCGGGTGATCTGCTGGTGGGTTATGTCACCCGCGGTCGTGGTATCTCGGTACATTCCGAGGATTGCACCAACCTCAAGGATCTGAATTTTGATCCCGAGCGGCTGATCGAGGTCGAATGGGCCCGAAGGTCCGACGCGGTTTATCCGGTACTGTTGGCGATCGAGACCGAAGACTCCGCGGGCATGCTCGCTCGGTTGACCGAGGTCATCGCCAATGAGTCCTCGAACATTCGTCACTTCGAGGCTGAAGCGACCGAGTCCGGTCGTGGGGTGATCGGGGTTGTTGTCGAGGTCCGCAACCGCAAGCACCTCGATCGCCTCTGCCGTGCTATCGACGCGCTGAACGGGGTGCTACAGGTCTCCCGCCGCACGGGAGGAGGCGCCAAGCAGCGGCGGAAAACGAGTCGAGCCGAAAAGGATTTGCAGCGCGGACTGACGGACGGAGAACCAAGCTAGACCCTGCGCAGCAGCAGCTCTTGAGGACGTTCGGAGCTGGGGGCTGCGCGCGGTGCCTAACTCGCACAGCCTCTTACGTTCTGCCCCCAACTCTTTTGATGCCTAGTGCTTAGCCAGATTCAGCCGCTGCTCGCAGCTCAAACAATCAGCTCCGTGCTCGCTCTACAGTCCCGAATGCGGGCACCGGATACTGTGCTTCTGGACGGAATCGAACGAGTCGTCAGCTCTGCGGAGCTTCGGGGTCCGGGCTCCAGTTGCGAGCCAAAGGCTTCTGGATCTTGCCGTCACGGAGGCATCGAGTGCAAACCCAGACTCGTCGACTCGTGCCGTCGATGACGGCGCGCATCCGCTGCAGGTTCGCCTTCCAGGTTCTATTGGTGACGTTGTGGGCGTGACTGATGCTGTGCCCACTGACGGTACCCTTATCGCAAATCGCACATCTCTTGGCCATGATCAAGTTTCCTTAACTCTGAGGAGGGACATCGCACGCGCTGTGCGAGGGGACGGGGAGCATTTCACAGAGCAGCTACGGAAGCAAGTACGACCCTAGCGGGCTCGATGAGTTCCGGGACGTTCGATAGACCCCGGTTGGGTGGAGAGATTCTGTCGGCATCAAAGGAGGGTGATGATGTTGGAATCGATGCGTTTGGTAGTCGTGCCAACATGGAGTTCCTGGTGGTGCTGAAAGACTCCTTCCGGTGGCGCGGATAGAGTCTTTCAGCTAAGATATGCAAAATACGCTATCGATGTAGAAATGCCGAGACGCTTATAGCCAAAGGCGAATCGGGTTTCTTGACACCACATAAGGCTACTGCTACGCTTCGTTCAAAGCTTTAAGTATTAGCCTTAACTCAGCATTAACGCTGCCCTTTCGAGGATAGTACGCCACCATTTGGAGAGTTCCGTATCACCTTGATGAGGACATCGCGCTGCATGTTTGAAGTGTTGCGTAGACCTGAGCCCAACATGCCCGTACCGAGGGTGGCCGCCAGGAGTGGGCAAATGTTCCAAGCGTCGTCATCAGGGCCTGCGGAAAGCAAAGAGGCATCCTAGCCATGATCTTCAATCGCTCGAAAGGCATTGTCGGCCTGGACATCGGTAGTGCTACCGTCAAGCTCGTCGAGCTGAAGGAGCGCAAGGGCCAGTTCACGCTGCAGAGAATCGGCGTGGAGCCGCTGTCACCAGAGGCGATCGTCGATGGTTCGATCATGGACTCGTCGCTGGTTGTTGACGCGATCCAAAAGCTCAACGATCAGACCGGTGTCAAGAACACCAGCTTCGGCACCTCTGTATCCGGACATTCGGTCATCATCAAGAAGATCGAGTTGCCAGCGATGGATCCCGACGAGCTCGCTGAGTCCATCCAGTGGGAGGCGGAGCAGCACATCCCCTTCGACATCAATGATGTCCGGTTGGACTATGTGACCCTCAGTGAAGACGATCCCGGCCTCGAGAACATGGAAGTTCTACTGGTCGCCGTCAAGCGTGAGAAAGTCAACGATTACGTCTCGGTGATATCCCAGAGTGGCAAGAGCCCCTCGTTGGTTGATGTTGATGCTTTCGCGATCCAGAACGCTTACCAGCTGAACTACGATCTCGATCCCCTCAAGGTGGTGGCGCTCATAAATATGGGTGCCGGTGTGACCAACATCAATGTCATCGCCCGGGGGCAGAGTGTGTTCTGGCGCGACATTTCGTTTGGCGGCAACCAGTTCACAGAAGCCCTCCAGCGCGAGTTCAATCTCTCGTTCGATCAGGCTGAGCTGCTCAAGCGCGGCGAATCCGTAGGCAGCTACTCGGCCAACGATGCGCGCAAGGTTCTCGACGCAGTCTCGGCCGAGATGGCCAACGAGATCCAGAAGACGTTCGACTTCTTCGGCGCGACTTCGTCCGAGGGGCCGGTGGACGAGCTCATGCTGTCCGGCGGCTGCGCGTTGACACCGAACCTACAAGAGGTTCTGCGAGAGCGCTTTGGAGTACCGACCGAGTTGCTCAACCCGTTCCGTCGAATCCAGTTCAAAGAGAGCGATTTCAATCGCGAATGGCTGGATTCAATCGCCCCGATGTTGGCGGTGTCGGTCGGTTTGGGGGTACGCAAAGCCGGCGACGCGGACGCAGCGGATCAGTTGACACGAATCAATTTGCTGTCGGAAGGGCGCCGTCCGGTCGTCGCGCGTCGGTCGCGCCCGAAGATCAATCTGGGTGATCAAGATCCCAGTCTTTTCTTCCTTGGCGGTGGTGTGGCGGTGGGGCTATTGGTGTCCGCTGGGTGGTGGTACTTCTTGAACAGTGACCTCAAGGAGGTCGGGGCAGAAGTCCGCCGGGCTGAACGTGAAGTCGCTGAATTACGTCCCATTCTGCAGGAAGTCAACGACTTCAAGGCCAAGCAGCGAGAGCTCGATCGCAAGATCAATGTCATCAATGATCTGACTCTGAAACAGGAAGGGCCGGTTCAGATCATGGACCAGGTTTCGCATGCGCTTCCTGACTTGGTGTGGATCAGGTCGATGAATTTCCGAGGACAGACAGTGGATCTGCTCGGTACGGCTTTCAACACCAACGCGATCGCCTCGTTCATCGAAAACCTCGACAAGGTTCCTGAGTTCAGGGAGCCGGATACCAGAGATATCACCCGTGACAGAGGCGGATCGAGTTACAATTTTCGGATCAGTTTCCAATTCGATCAGAAGCCGCCGCCGGTGCCACAAGAAGATGTTGCTTCGCCAGAAGCTGCGGTTGCAGAAGCTGCTCCTTGAGGTGGGTTGCAGAATCGAGGTGAATGTTTATGGCCATTGAAACCGGATTGGAAGGTAAGCCGTGGTACATGTCTGCGGGAGTCGCGGTCGCGTTGGCGATTGCCCTCGTGGTGGCGTTCAAATACCTCAAGTTCAATGACATGAAGGATCAGGTTGTTCGCAGCGAAAGGCACTTGCAAACTCTCGAGCGGGAGATCAACGAAGGTCGAGCGGCGGAGAAGAGCCTGCCGCAGTTTCGGGAGGAAGTTGGGCGTCTGCAACTCGAACTCGACAAGCTTCTGAGGATTCTCCCGTCGCGGCGTAATACGGAAGACTTGCTGCGGCGCATCCGCCGTTTGACCGAGCAGGGTGACTTCGATTTGTTGCGCTTCACTCCGCGGGGACTTTCTCCGCGTGACTTCTACAGCGAATGGCCGATCGCGATCCAGCTCAATGGCAAATACCACAACCTTGCGTTGTTCTTTGATCGGGTTCGCCGCTTTTCTCGGATTATCAACGTCGAGAATCTGAGGATCACCGCCACGGGTGGTCGACATAGCATCTCGGCAAACTTCATCATCAAGACGTTCATCTACAATCCGCCGCCGGAGGAGCAGAGCTGATGTTGTCCCGAAAGCGACGCGAACGACGGACTGATGCTGGTGTGCAGAGTCGCTGCTGGATGCTGTTCTGTCTCATCGGATGCTTGGCTGCTGGTGGCCTCGCTGTTCCAGCCTCGGCGCAAGATGAAGAGTATGTTCCAGACAGTGATCTAGCTACCGAAGATGCCTCGGACTTCAGCGCTATCGACGATATGTTGAAGCTCGACGAAGAGGTTCTGTCAGATCCGACAACCTATTCGTACGACCCAGGGGCTCGGCGTGATCCGTTCGTCTCTCTCTTTCAGGTGCGGAGTTCGGCGCGGCGCGAAGAGAAACGACCCGAAGGTCCGGCCGGGCTGCTGGTTGACGAGATCTCGGTCGATGGCGTTTTCGTGCTCGATGACGGCCCGGTGGTGCAGGTCCAGTCTGCCAGCCAGGAGACAAGTTTCTTGTTGCGAGTTGGCGATCAACTCTGGGACGGAGACGTGATTCGAATCAATCTGGACGAAGTGGTGTTCAAGCAGTCAGTGAACGATCCGACAGCTCTCAAGCCATTTCGAGAAGTCGTCAAGAAGCTCAGGTAGCGCATTGTTGAATAGACCGAAAAGTAAAGCTCGCGAGGAAGGTATGGAGAAGAGCATGTGGGATTTGACGAACCGGAGCAGTATTCCGCATCCGCGGACATCTGAGTCCAGCCCGAGGCCGCAGCTCTTCTCTCGCCGCGGAGCAAGCAGCCGAGCCGACAATACTGACCGGACACCGGTCGGAGGCCAATGAGATGGGACAGCGCATCGATAATCGAGCGGGTTCAGGACGACGAATCGCAGCGCCCAATGGTAGCTGGCGACTCATCGCTGTCGCCGTAGTTGTTCTGGCATCCCAGATCGGTTGCTCCTCAGCGGGCCCGACTCCTCAGCCTGCAGGCAGTACCCGGTCTGAAGGGGCGGTTGCCGCCTCCCAGGTTAGAAATCCGGCAGAGATCCGCTCTTTGGATCTGACCGATGCCTCAGGTGTCGAGTCGGTCGAGCTGGTCGCCGATCGGCCTCTCGTCTGGACCAGCTTTCGTGACGCTGCTGGCGATCTGGTGATCGAGCTGCCCAATAGTTTGCCCGCGTCTTCTGTTCGCAGTCTGGACAATCCGCAAGGGCTGATCGCCGCGGTAGATATCGAGCATGTCGATGACTCCTCGCGGCCGATGACCCGGCTGATCGTCAAGACCCGTGAACCGAGTGAACACTCGTTGTCCGGCGAGGGTAAGGTCCTCCGGATTCAGCTTGCTACGGTTGGCGCCGCGCCGCAGACGAGCGTCGCCAATCGGCCGACCCCCGAGCCGCCGCGGCCAGCGGTCCAACTTGCCTACGAGCCGGTTCCGGAAGAGGACTTGATCGCTGACTCGCCGATCGACGACTCTGGGTTAAGTAATAAGACCGCCGCCCACTCCGCGACATCTTTGGGGACTCCCGAAGCGCCGGTCGTGGGTCCGCCACCAAGCGGTGTTGCCGCAAGTCAGTTGTTTTCAGTGGATGTCATGAATCGTGGGAACCCGACGGTGGTGCGCATTTCGGGTGATGGAGAGTTCGCCTACTCGATGTTCCGTCTCGAGAATCCAGAGCGGTTCGTCGTTGATCTGGCCGGTGTAGTCAATACTGCGGGTAGTGCAACGATGCCAGTCGCCAGCGGTGAGGTTGATCAAATTCGTATCGGCCAATTCAAACCGCGGCCAGATCCGGTATCACGGGTGGTTTTCGATCTACAGCAGGCTGCCGCCTTAAAGGTCAACCGCACACCAGATGGGTTGACTGTCACCTTCGGCACCGAGGATCCCACGATGGCGCGAGCCAGCGAGCCTCCGGTCCCGGAACCCGTGACCGTGGCGCGCGAGCTTGCTCCGGCAATGGTCGAGCCAGACGATGCTGCGGAACCGCAAATTGCGGATGTTGGCATGCCAGCGAGCGAGCCCGAAACTACGACCTTTGAGCCGGTTGACCGTGAACCGATCGCTGAACCTGAGGTCATTACCGCTCAAGACGTCGCGGTTGAAGACGTTGCGGTGGCGGAGGAGACCCAAGGGTGGCAATCTACCGAAGCTGCGGCCGAGCCAGCGATGGCAGAACCGGAATGGGTCGCAGCGGACGCTTCGGCGCCAACGCCTGGTACGATGCAAGAAGTGGCCGTTCCGATCCAAATCGAGCCCAGCAGAGCGCCGGTCGCCGTTTATCAACCCACAGCTGCCGCTCCGCGGCCAGCGGCGACATCATTGTCGAAACCTACGGCGACCAGCGACGTTGCGCTGTTCGAGGCGCAGCAAGTTCAGATCGATGATCCGCGGATGCAGGAAAAGGAAAAATTCCTGTCATCCTTCGGCACATTGGTGATTGGCTCTCAAGAGAAGCAGTACTACGGCGAACTGATCGACATGTCTCTCCGCAAAGCGGACCTTGTCGAGACGCTGCGCTCGTTTTCCACCATCAGCGATTTGAATTTTGTCATCCAGCCGAATGTCGGCGGAAGCGTGACGGTTGAGCTGAAGGGTGTGCCTTGGGATCAGGCGATGTGGCAGATCCTGAAGATCAACAACCTCGGCTTGGACATCGACGGGACGATCGTTCGGATTGCGCCCACATCTCAGCTCCGGGCCGAGGCCGAAGAGGCCCGCCGCCTGCGTCAGATCCAACAGCAATCTGTGCCGCTGCGGACGGTGTTGAAGAGCTTGAGCTATTCCGACGCAACAGAAGTTGCCCAACTGCTGAGGAACCGTACTGGGTCGATCCTCTCGAATCGTGGCACGGTACAAGTCGACACTCGCACCAACACCTTGATTCTGCGTGAGCTACCCGGCAGCATCGATGTGGTGTTGGCGGTCATCGATAATCTCGACTCGCCAGAGCCCCAAGTCACGATCGAGGCTCGGATCATCGAAGCCACCAAAACCTTCAGTCGTTCCCTCGGTATCGAGTGGGGCTTCATGGGTGAATCGAGCAATAGGCTCGGCAACACCACCGGTCTGCAGTTCCCGAACAACGGCACGATCGATGGTGGTGTCGGTTTGTTGACCGGCGGAGCCAATGGCTTCTTGAACCTCACCTTGGGCAACATCCTCAACAGCTTCACTCTCGACGCGGCGCTTCAAATGGCCGAAACGGAGGGCTTGGTGAATCTGGTGTCGGCGCCGCGGGTGACCACCCTCAACAACAACGCGGCCTCGATTCAAAGCGGTATCCAAATCCCCATTCAGACGGTCTCGAATCGGACGGTGTCGGTGCAGTTCGTCAATGCAACCCTGCAGTTGACGGTGACGCCGCAAGTCACCGCTGAGGGCACCGTCATGATGGAGATTACGGTCGCCAAGAGGTCACCGCAGCCAGGACTCGCGGTCGTGGGCTCGACCAACTCACCCATTTCAACCCGTGAAGCATCAACCAAGGTGATCGTCCGTGATGGCGGAACCGCGGTTATCGGTGGCATCTATGAGGTGTCTGCCAACCAGTCCCAAGATAGACTGCCCGGCCTATCGAATATTCCCATTCTCGGCCACTTGTTCAAGAACCGAAACCGTACTGACCAGAACGACGAGCTGATGATCTTTATCACTCCGCGCATCGTTCAGATGTAGCTCGACTCTCTGGAGGTCAAAGGTGAGAGCCCTAGCAAAAGTAACCATGCTCGTCGTCATCGCTCTTCTCGCGCTCGGCTGCGAGGAGCGTACGGAACAGACAGATTCCGGTGGCGTTCTACTGGAAGTCGAGTTCACCAGCACCGTGTTGCGGGTCGGAGTCGAAGAGTCCGAAACCGTCACCATTCCGACGATCAATGTGACCAGCATCGTCGCGGACCCGACCGCCACGACATCTTCCCTGATGGATATCCAGCTGCGAACCTTGGAAGTGACGTTTGCGCGTGCAGATTCCGGCACTCGGATACCGCCACCCTACGTATTCAACATCATCGGTACGGTGCCGGTCGGCGGTAGTTTGACGTTGACTAACTTCCCGATCATGTCCAATGAGCAAACCCGTGTGCCGCCGCTCTCCGACTTGCTGGTCGCCAATGGTGGTTTTGATCGTGAGACCGGGAACACGACCGTCCGGCTCAATGTCAACTTTCGTGCCTATGGAACGACACTGGGCGGCACCGCCGTCTCGAGCGTCACGCGAACTCAAACCATGGAGTTCGTTTCGAGTCTGGCCGCTTTCTAAGAGTCAAAGTGATGAAGGATAGAGGACAGATGATCCTGAATTGGAGAGTCGCCATGAGAGGCCCAGTGACGAAACTCAACTTTTTCAAAGCCCTGCCGGTCATCGCATTGGCGATGATGCTGGGGGCGTGTGACTCCGACTCTCCGACCGAGCCGGATCAGACACCGAATCCATCCGCCCCGCAAGGGGGGGGCTCGGCAACCGGTTTTGCCATCACTGTGACCGCGAGCCCCAGGACGATCGAGGTAGAAAGTGGTATTCCAGTGTCGGTGACGATTGTCGCCCGCAGGACGGACAATAACCAGTTTGTGCCCCAGGGCTCGACCGCGGTCCTGACCACGACGAGCGGCACGTTGACTAACGCTGCAGGGAGCGCAATCGGCAATACCATCACCATTGTTTTTGGGCCGAATGGCACCACGACGGCGACTCTCGATGGACCGACTCAGACCGCGATCATCCGGGCGCAAATCGAGCAGAGCTCGGGGCAGACGACGGTTCAGGTCAGCGAGATTCCGGAAATTGTGCCACTCACTATTGCCGGGCTGGTGCCGAATTTTGGGCCGCCTGCGGGTAATACCGAAGTGCGCATCGAAGGCACTGGCTTCAGCGAGCCTGCGCGCGTCACTCTCGGTGGCATCACGGTTCCGATTCTCAGTCTCAGCTCGAGTTCCATTCGAATCTTGACCCCACAAGTTGAGCTGCCAGCCGGCCAGAATCAGGCGGTTGGGCTTGTGCTTGAGGTCAACTTCGGTGCTGAAGACGCGGCCGTTGACACCCTCAACAACGCGTTCACGTACACACGCAATCAAACGCCATTGATCCCCAAGATCATTTCCGTAACTCCCTCCTCGGGTCCCAACGAGGGGGGGACTCCGGTGACTGTCTTCGGTGAAGCTTTCGGCGCGGAAGTCCAAGTGTTCTTCGGCATCGGCTCCAGGATCGAAGCCGAGGTTCTCGATATCTCGCCAAGCAGGATCTTGGTGCGGAGTCCTCCTGCCACCGGGCAGAATGCGGCCAACTTGAATCAAACGGTCGGCATCGAGGTCTTCGATATCCGGTCTGGATTCACCGCGACTCGGGACAACTCTTTTCAATATGGTGGGGGTGACATGTTCATCTCTACTATCGCACCGAGTGAAGGAACTTACTTCGGCGGTGACTTGGTGACGATTTTCGGCAACGGCTTCGAAGGTCCCGTTGCGGTGGGCTTTGGAGGCAGAGGACAGCAAGTTGTCTCCGTGAGTGGCACCGAGATCGTTGCGCGGTCGGTCGGACCGGTCGAAATCACCAATTGCAGCCGACCCAGCGGTCCCTTCAGTGTGGTCAATATCGAAACTAATGAGACGTTCAACTCCGCGCTGACGTTCACCTATCGACCGGTTGAGCCGCGGATTGGCTCAATCTCGGTGAGCTCGACAACGGCCAATGTCGACACCGGGGCGATCGAAGGGCCCACAAGTCTGACCATGACCGGTAGTGGTTTTGACCGCCAGAGCCTGCCTCCGCAAGTCACGTTCGGCGGCGAACGTGCTGGCGGAGTAACGATCACCAGTCTTGATTCCAATCCCTTCCACGAGGGCTTCGGCGTCGGTGATGTGATGGTGATGAGCATCCCGTCGTTCCGGGTTCCGTTCCCGGAAGAGGATTGTGAGACGGGAGGTGGCGCGGCAGGCATGCGGTTTACGGACCAACGAGTCGATATCGTCGTGACCGCACGGGATACGGGTTGCTCTGATACGGCGGCGACCTCATTCACCTACATTCCAAGTAATGGCAGTTGTCGAGCGAATCCCGTAGCTCCTGTGGTGCCGGTACCTCAGTTCAGCTTCTCGGTTGCGGGTATGACGGTCTCTGTGACGGATCTCACGACCGGCAGCCCCACCTCGATCCAGTGGGATTTCGGTGACGGAGCAATCGACAACGGGACCCCGGGTGAGACAAGGATGCATACCTACGCTGCATCAGGGACCTTCACTGTGACGCTGTCGGCAACCAACGCAGCGGGCACGGCCTCGATCGAAAAGGACGTGACCATCCCCTGATCGCCACGCAACGAGGCTTTCGGCAAGATAGGCGATCGTCAACTGACGATCGCCTATCTTTGTCTAGACGTGTCGTCGCCTCTCTCCGTATACTGCCAACGAGATGAAACAAAGATTCCTCCTACTGCTCTTGTTCGTTTGTGCGCTCGCCTGTGACAGTGCCAACCCAGTGGCGCCCACCGGGACCATCCTTTCGCTGTCGGCGAGTCCAACCCAGATCAGCCTCAACGGTGGGACGTCACTCTTGACAGTGACGGGGTTCAAGCCCGATGGCAATCCTTTGAATCCAGGGACTCAGATCACCCTGTCCACGGACATCGGTGTTCTGAGCTCAACGTTGGTCGAGACCAACGGTAGCGGTCGGGCCACGGCGATTCTGACCAGCGATGGAACCCCTGGGGTGGCGATGATCTCGGCTAGACCGGCATCTGGCACCGGGGGCGAGGGCACTGGTGCTATGGCCACGGTACAGATTGGCCAAACCGATACGACGCGGCCACAGCTTACGGTGACCGCTAGCCCTTCGACAGTAGGACTCGGTGAGCGAGCGACAGTGACTGCCGTGGCCCGCAACGCAGACGGGAGTTTGTTTGGAGCTGGCGGCTCGGTGCTTTTGCGCACTGACTTGGGATTTTTTGACACATCGGGATCCTGCAGCAGCGGTTCCAACAGTGTGACGTTGACGACATCCTCCGCGAGTGAGGCGAGAACCTTTCTGTGCGCCGGACAGCAGCCTGGTACCGCCAACATTACCGGCACCTTCGGCGCCAGCGCGGAAGCTACGGCGACCGTCACGATCGAGAATCAGCGACCGAGTCTAATCATCAATGCCAATCCCAATATTATTTCTCCGCTCGAGACGTCCCAGATCACGATCATCGCTCGTGACGAGAACGACGTACCGTTGGGTGCCGGCTTCCAGATTCAGTTGCTAGCGTCGTTCGGTCAGCTGGATCCCGAGACGCCGACCACCGATCAAGACGGCAGAGCGACGGCTACCTTCGATCCGAATGATGAGTTCGGCGATGCGGTCATTCAAGCCTTCTTGGGCTCGAGTGAAGTCGTTTCTGTAACAGTCACCGTGAATCCAGAGGTTGTCAGCGTTCAGTTCGTGACCCTGCCCGGGTCCATTAATGTTGAAAACCAAACGCTTCGCCTTGTCGCCAGGGCACTCAACAGTCGCAACGAAGGCGTCTCCTCGGTGATCGCTGTTTACACCGCGGTGCTAGAGATGGGCGGCAATAGGATTGGAGAGTTCCAGTTGCCTAGCGGTGACTCGAGTGACGGCTCTGTCGTGACAGGAAATGATGGTACTGCGCCGATCGATCTAGTCCTTGAAGAGGTTGATCTGATGGCGGGGAACGATATTCTGGTGACGGTTACCGTTAGTACTGAAAGTGGCTCGGTCACGTCGCCCGAAGGGCGAATCAGAGTCAACTAACCGTTGAGTGGGTCGTTCCTGGAAACGGCCCAGTTTCTTGCTGGGCATCTTGGGACTCTGGTTGCTATAATGCCCGCTTCACAGGATTTCCAATCGCCGTCCGACCGATAACGTCTGATAGCCAGCGCGGGTGAGACCGTCACACACGCGCTTTTCTCCGCTGAAGCTCCGATGCCAGACGCCGGCCAGAACTACCGTCTCGATGATCTCAAGCAGCGCTGGGAGAGGGATCCCTCATCCCGTCTCTTCTTGCAGCTTGCTGACGAACATCGGAAACTTGGTCAGCCGCTGGAGGCGGTGGCGGTGCTAGAAAAGGGACTAGAGCATCGGCCCAACGACCTTTCGGCATTGGTGGCGCTGGGGCGCTGTCGACTGGAACTCGACCAAGTCAACGAAGCCGTTGCAGCGCTCGAGACTGTAATTTCTCGCGACCCCACCCACATCGTCGCCAATAAATTGCTGTTGGATGCCTATCTGCAACAAGGTGATGCCGAGAGGGCTCAAGCCCGCCTGGAAACCTATCGACTGCTGAACGGCCGAGACCCTGAACTCGGCCATCTCGAGTATCGTCTAGAGCGGCTGCGGGCAGACCAGCCCACCGAGGCTTCGACGGTAGTTTTGGCGGAATTTGTCGCTGAGGAGGCGCTCACCGATGATTCCGGAGACGATGGTTCCGGAGACTTTGAGCTGGTAGCCGAGGAAACAGCTCCCGGCGATGGCGAGCCCGCCGTGGTTTCTACTGTTTTCGAATCCATGGATTCTGAATCCACGGATTCTGAATCCACGGTTTCCGAATCCACCGGCGAGACGTTTTTCACGCCTCCGGTAGCCTCCTCCGAAGCGGTGACCGGTGTTGAAGGCCCGAAAGAGACTTGGGAGTACCCGTTCCTGCTGGCCGGTCAGGATTTACCGGAGCCCGATCTTGCAGCGCTCTGGAGGCATCGGACATCGTCTTCGCAGAGGCTTGCCGACCCCTTTGAGGGCTTGCCAAAAGTGGACGCCGATCAACACTGGGCGACCTTGACCCGAGAGGGGATCTTCGCGCCGTCGGCGAGCGTCACAACGGCATCACCGGAACCTACTGCGAGTGATGAAGATCAGGCATTACCCGTCTCAGAGCCTGTAGCGTCGGTCATGGTTGATCCCCAGGTGACGGATCTCAGACCTACGACGGATAGCGCAGAGGCCATCTCGTCAGACTCGTCTGAGCCTGATTTTGCAGACGAGTCTGCAGACGAGTCAAGAGCCGTCGCGGGTTGGATGGCAGGTGTGACCGCGTTGGCGGGTGCAGCGGCAGCTGCGACGATCGGGCTCCCTGACGCCTCGGAAGACTCGGCGCAGTTTGGCGGGGCATCGGATGATCTCGATACAGATCTGTTTGCCGCCGCAGTGCCGGAGGAAACTCCGATCGCGGATGCCGCGGTGGCAGAGGTCGTCACAGAATCCGCGCCCTTCGAAGACGTTGCGGCCGATATGGCGCCTCCTGAAGACGTATCTCCTGAAGTCGCGTCCCCCGAAGACGTATCTCCTGAAGTCGCGTCCCCCGAAGACTTGTCTCCTGAAGTCGCGTCCCCCGAAGACGTGGCGGCTCACGCATTAGCGGATCCGGAGGCTGTGTCGCTAGATTCGGCGGTCCACTCGGAACCTGAAGAGGCGACATCAGGTGAAGCTGTTGATGCGCGCGCCGAGCCCGCTTCGGCAACCCTCGGCTCCATCTATTTGCAGCAAGGCCATCGCGAAGAAGCGGAACGAATTTTCCGTCAAGTCCTCGAGGATGAACCCGGGAATGCTGCTGCTCTGGCCGGTTTGGCCGAGGTAGAAGGCCGAGATGTCGAAGCTCCGGTAGCTAAAAGCCTGACGGCGGCGGACTTGTTGGCGGTTCGATCGACCAGTGGCAAGATCCCGGAAGGGTTGACGGCGAAGAAGATCCTGATACTGGATAACTACATCAAACACCTGCGTGTTGGACATCATGTTCACTGAAAGACTACAAAAAGTAGCCGATCGGATCGACGGTGCCTTGGCCTTGGCCTTGATCGCCAAAGACGGGATTTCGGTCGAGTCTTATACCAAGGAAGAATCCTTGGATCTGGAGCTGCTGTCAGCCGAGCTCATGTCTCAGGTCAGGGCAGTTTCGCAGAATCATCAAGAACTATCGGTCGGTCAAGTCCAGCACTTTTCTGTGACCACCGACCTCTATATCTTGATGATCGGTTCGTTGACAGAAGACTACTACCTGCTGCTCGTACTCGAAGCCGGCGCCAATGCCGGCCGAGCTCGATTCGAGTTGCGCCGCGCGGTGCTGCTCTTCGAAGAGGACTTGATCTGAGGACCCTGGGGGGCACCCCACGAGTTGGCTTCTTCACCTTCGACGAAAGGTACGATCGTGTTGACGTTTGAGCAAATCAAAGAGCTCATCGATCAGGTGGCACACCATCGCCTGAACGGTATTGAGTTGGAAGATTCAGAATTTCGCCTGAGAATAGATGGCCAACGGCTCGTCGAGTCGGCGCCTGACATCGTGCAGATGGCAGCACCAGCGATGCCGGCGACCAGCCTCCCTCCCGTCGAGACTACACCTGTTGCAGCGCCAGTCGCAGCTCCCGTGGTGGCCGTCTCTGAGCCAGAGGCCGATGTACCGGCCGGTTCTCACATCCTGAACTCACCGATTGTCGGGACGTTCTATCGGTCACCAGATCCCAAATCGGCAGCGTTTGTCGAAGTTGGGCAACAGGTCAAGGCCGGTGAGGCGTTGTGCATCGTCGAGGCCATGAAGCTGATGAACGAAATCGAGTCGGATGTCGACGGCACGATCGTCAAGATCTATGTCGAAAATGCCCAAGCGGTCGAATATGGCGAGCCGCTGTTCGCAATCAAAGCGGACTAGCGTCAGCCAACTTGTTACGCAATGTTCAAGAAAATTCTGATCGCCAACCGCGGAGAGATCGCTCTGCGGATTATTCAGGCTTGTCGCGAGCTCGGTGTTGCCACCGTTGCGGTCCATAGCACCGCGGACAACGAGAGTCTTCACGTCACCTATGCCGACGAAGATATCTGCATAGGCCCGCCGTCTCCAACCGAGAGTTATCTCAATATCTCGAGTGTTATCGCAGCTGCCGAGATCACTGGGGCAGAAGCGATTCATCCAGGTTACGGCTTCTTGGCAGAGAATGCGCACTTCGCCGAGGTATTGGCAGAATGTAACCTCGCATGGATTGGTCCACGCCCCGCGACGATTCGCCAGATGGGCGACAAAGCCAACGCCCGACGGGTAGCGATCGAAGCCGGCGTGCCAGTGTTGCCAGGAAGCTCGAAGCCGCTGGCGAGTGCTGAAGAAGCGCGGCAGCTGGCGGATGAAATCGGCTATCCAGTCATTCTCAAAGCCTCCGCCGGCGGCGGCGGTCGAGGTATGCGAATCGTCAAGGAGCCAGACGACATCGCTCGGCAGTTCGCCACCGCAAGTGAAGAGGCGAGCCGTTCCTTTGGTGATGGTTCGATGTACATCGAGAAGTATCTGGTAGTGCCCCGACATGTCGAGTTCCAGATCTTCGGTGACCGCCACGGCAACGTGGTGCATCTTGGCGAGCGTGAGTGCTCGATCCAGCGACGTCATCAGAAGCTGATTGAGGAGTCACCCTCGGTGGCTCTGGATCAGGACTTGAGAGACCGGATGGGAGACGCGGCAGTCCGTTTGGCACGGGCGGTAGGCTACGAGAATGCTGGCACCATCGAATTCTTGCTCGATCAAGACGGCAGCTTCTACTTCATGGAAATGAATACCCGCATTCAAGTAGAGCATCCAGTGACCGAAATGGTTCTCGGCATCGATCTGGTCAAAGAGCAGTTGCGGGTAGCAGCGGGGGAGGAGGTATCGTTTCGAAGCGGCCTCAAACCTCGCGGGCATGTGATCGAGTGCCGGATCAATGCCGAGGATCCTGAGACCTTTACTCCTTCCCCGGGGCGCGTCACGACCCTTCATCTGCCGGGCGGTCCTGGCGTCCGGATCGACACCCACACCTATCAGGAATACTTCATTCCGCCGTTCTATGATTCTATGATCGGCAAGCTCATCGTTCATGGAAAGGATCGGACCGAGGCGATCGAGCGCACCCGTCGCGCTCTCGATTTTTTTGTTGTTGAAGGTATCCGGACCTCGATCCCGCTCCACAGGAAGATTCTGAATGACGAGGTGTTTCGTAGCGGCAATATCTCGACCCGATTCATGGAAGAGTTTTTCGAACGGACAGCCAAGCGAGAAGCTGACGCTTAGCTGTGGCAGGATCGCTCTCACCACCGCATCTCTATGCCATTGCTGACGTTGAGGTCTTGGGCCTCGAGAATACCCCAGCCGCGGTGGGGGCCATGTCAGCTAGCGGTGTCGAGTGGATCCAGATCCGGGCCAAGAAGGTTGCGGATGATCGGCTCTTCACCCTGGTAGAGCAATGTCTCGAACAGATCGAGGGCGACACCAGGCTGTGGATCAACGATCGAGTTGATCTTGCGGCGTTGCTGCCGGTGGCGGGGGTCCACGTTGGCCAGCTCGACATGCCGCCGAACGCGGTGCGGTCCGTGGTGACCCGCGGAACTTGGGTTGGGCAGTCGACTCACAACCTGGCACAGGCGGAAGCGGCAGAAGCCGATCCAGCCGTCGACCTGGTGGCCCTAGGACCCATTTTCCCAACCGGCAGCAAAGAGCAGCCTGATCCTGTTGTTGGACTCGAACTATTACGCCGAGTACGCGATCGGGTGCGCAAGCCGTTGGTCGCTATCGGCGGTATCAACACCTCGAATTTGTTGTCGGTGTTAGCGGCCGGCGCCGACTCGGTGGCGGTGCTGGGGGCGGTCTGCCATGGTGATATCCGCGCCAACTGCGAAAGTCTTTTGGCCACTGCAAAATCGTCGTCCGCGGGATGACGGGAAGGAGCAGCGATGAGTCGTGTAGAAGAGTTTGGCAGTCGTTGGGGCCTGATCATCGCGACTCTTGGCATGGCGGTTGGTACCGGCAACATCTGGCGCTTCCCTCGCATTGCAGCGACCAACGGCGGTGGCAGCTTCCTGGTTGCCTGGGTTGTCTTCCTCTTTCTGTGGTCGGTGCCGTTGATGATTGTCGAGTTCTCCTTCGGCAAACGAACGCGGCGGGGCGCTATTGGCGCCTTCGTCGAGATGGGGGGGCGCAACTTTGCCTGGATGGGTGGGTTTGTCGCGATATGCGCTAGCGCCATCATGTTCTACTACTCGGTGGTCACCGGATGGTGCCTTCGCTTCCTTGCCGCAGCGGTATCCGGTGGTCTGAACGAGCAAGGCGACGCTGAGGCGCTGTGGGTTTCATTTGCCGGCACGCCGAAAGCGGTTGTGACTCACTTTCTTGCCCTTGGCCTGGGAATCGGGGTCGTTTGGTTTGGTGTCCGAGGTATCGAGCGAGCGGCCAAGATTCTGATCCCGAGCCTGGCTGCGATGGTGGTGATTTTGGCGGTGCGAGCCGTGACTTTGCCGGGAGCATCGAAAGGGCTCGAGTTTCTCTTCACCCCTGACTGGTCGGCGTTGGCGAGTCCCAAGATTTGGCTGGAAGCCTTGACCCAAAATGCCTGGGATACGGGTGCCGGTTGGGGATTGATCCTGACGTATGCGATCTACATGAGAGCACGCGAGGACGTGGCGTTGAACGCCTTTCTGATCGGCTTCGGCAACAACTCGATGTCCCTGTTGGCGGGCATCATGGTGCTTTGTACGGTTTTCGCCATCAATCCAGCCGCTCAACAAGAAATCGTCGGGGCCGGCAATGAGGGCTTGACATTCATTTGGATGCCGGAGCTCTTCGCAGCGATGCCAGCCGGCGGCCTATTCATGGTGCTCTTCTTCGGAGCTCTCTCTTTCGCCGCCCTGACCAGCTTGATCGCAATGCTCGAACTTGCCACCCGAGTTCTTATCGATATGGGGATGGCGCGACGTCCAGCTCTGCTCTGTGTCGGCGGCGCCGGGTTGGTTTTCGGTTTACCTTCCGCCTTGTCACTTGATGTTTTTAGGAATCAGGACTGGGTGTGGGGTGTCGGTCTAATGCTGTCGGGACTCTTTTTTTCGATCGCAGCGTCTCGTTTTGGGCTCGAACGTTTGCGTAACGACGTCGTCAATGGTGACCATAGTGATCTTCGCATCGGCCGCTGGTGGGTGGTGATCGTTGGTGTTCTCGTGCCGATCGAAGCCGTCACACTGATGGTGTGGTGGCTCTACGAAGCTCGCGGCTGGGATGTCGACGGCTGGCTCGATCCCTGGCAACCCTTCAGCGTCGGGACGGTTCTGGTGCAGTGGGCGATTGCCTTGGTCGTGCTCCTGCTGGCCAACCGGTGGCTGGCCAAGCGAAACGGCGCCGGTCCTGGCTCAGTGAGAACGCCTTGGTCACTCTTGATACCGATTCTGGTGATTGGATTGATCGTAGTGTTGGAGATCAAGCTACCAATCGCAACTACTGTGATGGTTTTAATCTGCGGTCTAGTCTGGGGAGGCTTTGCGACCCTTCTGTTTCGAGCAGTCAAGCGAGAGGGACGCAAGAACTATGGCCGGCAAGAACCGTGAAGAGAGCCGAGCCGCGAGATATGGTGCGGCTCTACCTGGTCGGTTTCATGGCCTCAGGAAAAACCGCGGTCGGCGCAGAGTTGGCGCGTCTACTCGAACGTCCTTTCGTTGATCTCGACGCGGTGATCGAGGAGCAGGTCGGCGCCAGCATCCAAGACATCTTCGAGCGTCGAGGCGAGTCGGCATTTCGTGATCTCGAGCATCAGTACCTATGTCAAACAGAAGCGATAGAAGGTGGCGTGATCGCTACCGGTGGCGGCACGATGGTCTTCGAGCGTAATCGGGAGGTTATCCGCCGTCAAGGCCTCAGCATTTGGCTCGATCCGGGACTCGAGACGATTCTCGCGAGGCTCGCGCGCAGCTGGAAGTCCGATCGTCCTTTGTATTTAGGTGACGAACAAACCCGGAACCTCTACAATCGCCGGCTCGACGCTTATAGGATGGCGGATCTTCGAGTGACCAGTCCGCCAGAGGCCACAGCTCGTAGTGTTGCTGCTAGAATCGAGCTCTTACTTAGAGAGAGAAGTTGCGGTATCTAATTCTGTCCGACATGCACGGCAATTGGGACGCGTTTGCGGCCGTACTGCGCCGTGTCCGGCGTAAGCGCTTCGACGCCACATTGGTGCTGGGGGATCTCGTCGGTTATGGCGCGGGGCCCAATCAGGTGGTCGAGGCGGTCAAAAATTTGGAAGGTCAGGTTGACGTCATCCGAGGCAATCACGACAAAGTGGTCTGTGGCCTGGAGGACGGTTCCAACTTCAACCAGCCCGCTTTGGCGGCGGCGCGGTGGACGGCTGAGCGCCTGACCCCAGCGAACATGCGCTACGTCCGCCAGATGCCTCTGGGGCCAATGGAGATCGAGAAGGATCTACACATCTGCCACGGTTCACCGCTCGACGAAGACACCTATGTCTTCTCGATCTATGATGCCTACGAGATCTTCTCTCATTACGAGGCAGGGGTCGTGTTCTTTGGCCACACTCACATCCCATCGCTGTTCGTACAACAACCCAAGGGTATCGAGGTAGCAGTGGTTCAAGGTGAGTCGTTCACCCTCAAGCTCGATGAGGACAAACGTTATCTCCTCAACCCGGGATCGATCGGCCAACCCAGGGATCGAGATCCGCGCGCTTCCTACATCACATATGACAGCGAGACGCGCACCGTCCGCTGGCACCGGGTGGACTACGCAATCGCCAAGGCTCAAGAGCGGATCGTCAAATCCGGCCTGCCGAAAGTGCTGGCCGACCGGTTAGCGTTGGGAATCTGATCAAGCTACGTCTTGATCAAGCTACGTCTTGATCAAGAGACAGTCTTGGCCGCGATCTCGTCGACTTGACGCGCCCCTTTCAACCGCTTCCAGGTCGACATTAGGCCGCCGAAGAGCACCACATAAAGCCCGTACCAGACCAGGTTGATCAAGGGCTTGCGGGTCACGTCGATCGATAGCTTGGCGAGTTGCGGCTCGGAGTCGATCCCGGCGATGTCGATTTGGACTTTTCCTACACCAGGATTGATGCCGGTCATCGCCAGCCATCCACCCCCTGGCAACTCGATCGGCGGTGTCTCCACTTGCCCGACCTGAGAGAAGCGATAGACGGCGGTTGCCGGCATGATCTGGTTGTCCCGTCCTATCTCGAGGTCGGCGCCGATGGTCACCAGGCCTCCATTCGCCAAGGCCATCGAAGGGTTTCCGGTGTCTTGTAAGTTGTAGTCGACAAAGCGTACCGTCAGGTCTCCGATCGTCGCGCTTTCACCGCGGGCGAGTTGAATTCGGCGATCGATACCGGGCGGTTGGCCCGGCTCGTATTGAATCGGAGAGATGTAGATATCCTGCAGCGGGACCTTTTTGATGTGGGGGTTGACCATCAGCTGCTTGGTGCGGTCGTTGAGAAAGAATTTTGGGTAGGCGTTGTAGGTGAAGCCATCGTCACGGGCGACTTTGACTTCCATCCGTTCTTTCTCTTTGCCTTGCCGCGGCAGGTAACGCTGAAAGGTTAGTGTCAGATCTTCTCCGACACGTTGAGCGACGCCTTGTTCGAGGGTTACCTTGGCGCTCTGATCATAGGCTGAGGATGCCAGGACCCCCAGAAACATGATGCCGACTCCCACGTGTGAGAGATACCCACCGCTGGTCGCCAGGCCCTGATTGCGGATCAGAGTGATGACCTTGTGCAGGTTCGCTGCGAGCGCGGTAGCAGCGCAGAAGACGAAGATGACGTGGAAAGGTGTTTCGACGCCACTCGCTACTGCGCCAAGGGTGACCACCAGGGCGAAAACGAGGCTGGGCGTTAGCTGGCGGAGTAACTGCTTGGCTGGTACGCCTTTCCAGGTGAGGAAGGGAACTGCCGACAGCAACACGGCGATGATCAAAGCCAGGGGCAGGTTGACGCGGTTGTAGAACGCCGGGCCAACCTGGCCGGGGTCTTCCATGAACTTGGTCAACAGCGGCGCCGAAGTGCCGATCGAGATGACAAACGCCGAGATGCCGACGGTGACTGTCGACGCCACCAATGCGAAGCCGCGGGAGAGGAACGGATCCTCGTTCGACGTCGTCTTGATACGAGGGAGGCGGGTCAGCAGCAAGTAGATCGAGGTGAAGGCGAAGAAGGCCATCAAAGCGACGAGCCACCCAGAAATGCCGAGATCGACAAAGCTGTGAACCGAAAAGTCTGCCAGCACTCCTGAACGGGTGAGGAATGTGCCATAGAGC
>JAJCXQ010000292.1 GCA_029263355.1 Acidobacteriota bacterium
GAGACCCGTAACGGCGCCTGCAACAAACAGGATGACGACCAACGGCACCAGCCACGATCGCGTAGCGGCGGTCGGCCGATGCCAATGACAGCGGACGTAAAGTGACACAAGACAAAAGCAGCCTACGCCGGCTGCCAGGTACGATGTGCGACTGAGCAAGGTGAGGAGATAGCCAACCTCAACCGCCACCAACACCCACCACAACACCCGTCGCCGGCCCGTCGCCGCAACCGCCCGTCCGACGACGAGGAAAAGTTGCCCGACCAGGGCCAGTGCCATCGGGTTTTTATACCCCATCAACGACGCATGCTGCCCACCATACTGCGGGTCGATCGCCGGCAGAACGGGCAAGGCGCCCGCTGCTTGCAAAATGCCGACACCGGTCAGCACAGCCATGGCGGCCAGCAATCCGTTTTCCAACACGCGCCGCCAGCGATCGGACTCGGGGTGGGCGATCAAACACACCAGCAAGAAGAAGAACAGCAGGTATTGACTGAGCTCGTAAGACAGATTGCGACGCACCACCACCCATAGTGCGGTTGTTGTCGCCCACATCAGGAATAGGCCCAAGGCGGCAACGACTGGGTGACACAACGCCGACACAATCCTTGTCGTGGTCATGCGCTGCCCATCACGCCACCACAAGGCAGCCAGGAAAGCCCACCCCAACAGCATCCAGAACGCTAGCTTGGGCTCGCGATAGAGTACGAAGACGACCTGATCGTTGTCGACGCGCCAAACAATCGCTAGGGCTGGCAAGAACACGGAGCAGAACAGCAAGCAGGCCAGGCCGCGGTCCGACATCATCCTGGTCTGTCCGTCTTGGACGGAGGGCCAGACAGCCTGGCCGTACCCGCCGTGCCTCCTCGAGCCGTCTCTGCTCGAGCCGACCCTGTGCGGGCCGTCTGGAAGTCCCAACGGTCCAGCAAGCCTTCGATCCGCGGCACCACGGCAATGCGGTCGAAGACGACCCGCAAGCCATCCTGAGACGGACGGCCAACTCTCAGCACCACGAAGCGGTCCTCGCTGTTGCCATCGGTGCGCTGTTCGAGGTAACTCGGATTCAGATAGGTCTCGAATCGACCATCGGAATCTACGGCCTGGATCCGGCGCCGGGCCAACACGGCAGGCTCGGAGCCGCCGTCGATCAGGAGCACCGAAATGTCGAGAGCGTCGATGTCGGCACTCACTTTGCCCGTGACATGGACTCTAAAATCTCCGGGGGGCTCAATGATTTGCACCCGCCGCTCCACCGGCTCTCGCAGAGCGATCAAACGCCATCCGCCAGACGGTTCGAGCCGAACATGCTGAAAGTCTCCAGGCTGGGCCAAGTAAGCCTTCCAGGTTCGACCGCCGGCGAACGGCCACACTCGCAACGGATACGCCGGATCTCGCCGCCAAGCCGCCACTTCTTCACGCCAGTCCGGTCGCCCCGGAGCTTTGCCAAAATTGGTGACGGTGAACTCTTGCAGATGCATCGGCGCATCACGCCAGAAGGTCGCGACGCCGAAAGCCAACGAGATCGCCAACAACACTCGGCAAGCCGTCCGGCGCAACGTCCGCTCCGATTCCCAACTGCCGATCAACGTCACCATCAAGAAGAGGACCCCGGGCACCACCGAGTATCGCCGCCATGGCAGCCCGTGAGCTAGCTGAGAGAGACTCGCAGCCATGACAACAAAATTGAGCAGCAGCGCCTCGAGCACCCAGGAGCGCCGACCGCGCAGCAGCCCGTAGCCAGCCAGTACCAGGATGAACATCGCGGCCAACAGCATTCCCCAGGGCGCCGAGGTCGTCGGCACGATGTAGTCAGGCAGGACAACGAGACCGAGGGGTTCCCCGACGATGTCGGCAAGCTCGTTACCCACCAGTGCGCCGAACAGATGAAAAACTAATATCGAGCTCACCGCCGTTGCCCACGACAGCGGCGTCAAGCGATCCGGCGCCAGTTCTGAGCCGAGTCCAGCGTAGAGGTAACACAGCAGTTGGAGGCCGCCGGTCGTACCGACAATCACAACCTGGAGCCAAGCTTCCCGCGACCGCATTCGCCACGCCCGCCAGACAAAACCAGGAGCGAGTAACGCGGTATAGGGCCCACTGAAGCCATTGAACACGAGCAATCCCCGGTAGAGCCACCGTCGGCGATGACCGACCCGGGAAGGTTCCTCGATCAAAATCAACAACGATGCGATGCCACAGAAAACCTGAGCATTGATCGTTGACAGCCACACCGACGGCGAGATCGCTGGCCCGAAAAGCAACACAGCACATGCCAGTGATCGCCGTCGCGCTGAGCCCGGGAAGCCCTGAGATTCCCAGACTCTGGAGCTCCCCCACAACACCAACGCGAACGGTATCAGCTGGATGAGGAATGCGACCACCGTCGACACGACGGCAGCGCTTTCGAGCGAGAACAGCCGCGCCTGAATGACCGCCGTTATGTTCGCCACCAAATGTAGATAACCCGCTGGACCTTCGGACGTTGGCACCAGGAGAAGCGAGGCCAGCACTCCGTGATCATAGGCATAGGCCAGGTACACCGACGCTTCCTCGGCCATCATCCGAGGCCCGAGAACCAGTAGCGGCGCCCTGGAAGCTGTCAGCAGAGCCAGACCAGCGAGGACGCTCCAGCGTAATCGCGACGATGGCTCAATCGGTGATGGGTCGCGGCTCAACTTGGCAAACCGATGAATTCTCAGGCCCGGGTCTTCGTCCCAACAGACGGATCGTATGGATCCACACGAAGGCGACCCGGCCTGGCCCTAATCGTCGCCGAGATCCATGCCCATGACATGGAAACCGGCGTCGACGTAGATCGTCTCGCCGGTGATGCCGCCAGCCATCGGCGAGAGTAGGAACACCCCCAAATTGCCGACATCCTCCTGATCGACCTGGCGCCCCAAAGGCGAAACCGCAGCCACCCGCTTGTACATCTTCATGAAGCCCGGGATGCTGCGCGCCGCGACGGTTTTGACTGGCCCGGCGGAGACGGCGTTGATCCTAAAGCCCTTCTTGCCCAGATCGTAGGCGAGGTAACGCACACTCGCTTCGAGGGCGCTTTTGGCGACACCCATGACGTTGTATTTGGGCACTACTTTCTCGGCGGCATAATAGGTCAGAGTCACCATCGAGCTGCCTTCGGTAAACAACGGCTCGGCCTCACGCGCAATCGCCACCAGCGAGTAGGCGGAGATCTCGAGGGCGGTGACCCAGTCGTCGCGCGAGGTGTCGATGTAACGACCCTCCATCGCTTCCCGGGGCGCGAAAGCGATCGCGTGCACCAGATAATCGATGGTTCCCCAGACGTCGGCGAGGTCGGCGAAAACAGCCTTGAGCTGATCTTCCTCGGTGACGTCGACCTGATACAGGCGGGCGGTGGGTATGTCCTTCGTCAGCTTCTCGAGCTCGCCCTTGAGGCGCTCGCCTTGGTAGCTGAACGCCAACTCGGCGCCAGCAGCGTGGAGCTTGGCGGCGATCGACCAGCCGAGACTGCGACGATTGGTAACGCCCATAATCAGGGCGCGCTTCCCTGTAAGATCAATTTGTAGCATGGGTGAGATCTTATATCAGTCTAGGATCCGCGAGCACACGCCGCAAGCACCTACCGCCACACCATCACCCCCAACCCCATCTCCACCCACTTCCACCAGAGGCATCCAATGAAGGCAAGGGACGTACGGCGAGCGTTGAACGACCTGGCGAACCCGACCATCGCCGAACATTCGCAACGATTCTTCAAAACCGGCCCGGGTGAATACGGCGAAGGAGATATCTTCCTCGGCATTCGAGTGCCGGTCCTCCGGAAGCTCGTCGTCAAACTTCGCGAGCTGCCGCTCGACGAAACCTGGCACGTCCTCGAGTCACCACTCCACGAGGAACGCCTCTTCGCTCTGCTGATGTTGGTGAGGAAATTCAACCAGGGCGACGCAGAGGTCAAGCAGGCGATTTACCAGCGTTATCTGAAACACACGCAGCACATCAACAATTGGGATCTGGTCGACAGCTCGGCTCACCACATCGTCGGCGCCCATTTGAAGACCCGCAGCCGGCAGCCACTTTATGAGCTGGCCCGCTCCGAGAGCCTGTGGGAGCGCCGAATCGCCATCATCGCGACCTATCACTACATCAAGGCGGACGACTTCGAGGATGCTCTCGGCTTGTCCGTCGTCTTGCGGAACGATCCGGAGGATCTGATCCACAAAGCGGTCGGCTGGATGTTACGAGAGATCGGCAAACGTGATTTGGCAACAGAACAAGCCTTCCTGCGAGAGCACTACCACGACATGCCCCGCACCATGCTGCGTTACGCGATCGAGAAATTCCCGGCCGAAGAGCGCCAAGCCTACCTTCAAGGCACCGTCTGACTAGGTACCGATTGAGCTTACCTAGCCTTCGCTGTCCAAGCTCGCGAACCAAGCCCGCCGCAGCTCGGGTCCGGAGAGTTCTTTGCCCGACATCAAGGCGACGGTGGCCGGGTAGAGCCACGCCGGATCACTGACCACCGCCTGCACCGCCGCTCGAACCACCTGGTTATCGCGTGGCAGCAGGAGCTTGTTGTCCAGGGCGGTCGGCTTGCTGGCGCCGGTACAGAACTCGACGACCGACAGCCCAATATCGGCAGCCCTGTGGCGCAGCTGCACTAAGAATTTCTGTTCGGCGTTGGTGAGCTCGAATTCTGGAACCGGAGCGCCGTTGGCGAAGCGCAGTGAGGGCGCCGCCTCCGCGACCCAGTCCAGGAGTCTTCTCACCCGACCCTGCCGAACCCGGGCCGGCGGGTTGCTGAAGACCACTTGCAGGAGCTCACCGAGCAGAGCCCGCTCGTTGCGGCTGATCGCCAACGCGCCGTGCCCCGTCAACGAGAACTTTCGCGGGTCCTGGCCGGGCGGAATCGCATCGAGGGAGCAGGTTCCTCCTTGCTCGACCCGCACCAAACGGGAGATGACGTCGATCGAGACCAGCCGTCGCGTCTCACGGCTCAACAGCGGAAAGACCTCCACCCCGTAAATCTCGCTCAGGCGCCGCCGCTTGAGGGCAGCAGCGAGCAGTAGCCCGGCGAGGCGTTCACGGATGGTCTCGTGCAGATTCGGGGCTTCTCTACCCAATCGGATCAACAGCCCAATCGACTCGTCCACCAACGACCGGATGTAGGGATTGAGCCGCTCGCGCAACGCGGCGCCGGTCGCGCGTGAGGTGAGGTCTACCCACCCCGACGCGCTCCGCAAGGCACCGCTCACCGGCGCCATCTCGACGGCAGCCTCAAAGGCGGGATACCCGGGCACCGTCGCATGGGTTGCGATGATGCCGTGACGCAACAGCCACAGCCGCGGCGTGCTGCCGTGTCGTGGGATGGCCAGCGCCGCCTTCAGCGACACCGGGCCAGCCTCGAATTCACCCGTGTTTACGCTGCGCTCCGAAGGAGTGATGACCAGTTGTTTGCGGATCAGGGGTTTGTGGAAACCCCGATCGACGCGGGCTTCATCGAGCACGATCGGTACACTCGAAAATCGGCCGACGCGCTGCAACCACTCTGTGGCTCGATCGGGCTCGATCTCCAACCCCTCGAGGTTGAGGTCGAGGTCCGAGGTCGACGCCCTGGGGTTGACCACACTCAGGTCCCCCGATGCCGTCAGCTCAACTTTCAGGCCGGTCTGGCCGCCGAGGGTGAGGGTCAGCCTACGCAGTCGAGAGCAGGCGATCGCGGACAGCACGAAGGCGTCTTGCTCTTCGAGATCAACCATGGCGCGATGGCGATCCGCGGCGTCGAGTCGTTGGTCCAAAACACTGGCGAAGTCCGAGACTGTCGTTGCCAGCAGGCTGGCCCCCGGCGCCTCCATAGTGAGCTGTCGGGCCGCGATCCGTATGGTCACCTGGTGCGCGCCACAACCGATCGCCAAACGCGCAAGCTCGGCGGGCAGCTGCCAAGCGCCCTGTAGCTGCGACCAGGCGAGCTTCTCGAGCGCCGCGTCAAAATCGATCCGCAGCAGATCGTTGACCTCGCGAGATTTCATGTCTGTTCCTCGCCGGCACTCGTTTTGTCACTCGCCTCCGAAACGGCGGCGACGGCGAACGCGGCCAAGACTCGTGATCGTTCGCGATCGGCCAAATCCAGCCCGCGCAGCAGTACGTCCAACAGTGTGAATGCAGCAGCAGCCGGTTGCCGCGCCAATAGTTGGCGGACGGGAGCAAATTCGAGATGGTCGAGATCCAGCAGCACTTGCCGCTGGCCGAGACCCAGGTTGTCGAGGGCGATCTCGACCCAGGGAACCGGCAGACCATCACCCTGGCGAATCCTCCAGGGCGCCCGCAGGGTCTCGAGGGAGCGATTGACACGTCGGCACAGCTCGGTGCTCGAGCACCGATCCAACAGATTCGACCAGTGGTCGAGATCCACAGCGCCGAGGGCCAGGCTCGAGACTCGACCTTCAGCGGTCGCGGCGTCGATCACCGGTACTCCGCGTGCTGCCGCTTGGCGCGCCAGCGATGAGCCGATACTCGAGCGGAACAGGTGGTTGTCATCCGCCAGCCGCCGGGCCTGGTGAAGTGATATTGCCCCGTTCTCGTTTATCAATGGCACGAAGCGACCGTGAAACATCGCGGGTAGCCCGGCGAAGGCATCCGGGTGACGCAGGGCGCCGCCGAGCAACGCTGCCAGATCCTGGCCGACACCGAGCTCGAGGGCTCCCGTCGGGCGCCGACGAAGCACCATGCTCGTCGAGCCGACCAACGCCACCAATAACGCCAGCGCGGCCCAGCGAGGATTCCAGCTCGATCCCGACCACCAGCTCGGCGCCGACGTCGCCAAGCCGGTTGGCGTCCGGACCCCCGCGAGGTCCGAGTTGGCAGCCTGGGCAACCGTCGGCTCTGCAACGGCGGGAGCCAGTCGAGGATCTGACGTCAAGCTGGCGTCTGCGACCGTCCACCGGCCCTCTTCATCGACAAACTCGACCCAGGCATGTAGCCCCGGAGCGACCGTGCCCCGAGATCCGACATAACCGAGAGCCAGGCGCGCCTCGACCCCCGCCGAACGCAGCATCACTACGAGCGCCCCGTTCTGAACATCACAATCCCCCGCACCCACATCGAGAGCGGCATCAACCAGACTTTTGCCTTGGTCCATCAATGGCGGGTAGGCTCGGGCGACCGCTGCGGATTGGTCATAACGGATGTGATCAGCGATGAAGTCAAGCCCTTGTTGGACCCGTTGATTGATCGGCAAGTCGCGAACCCGCTGGGCAAAACGCGTCAAGCGAGCGGAGCTATCGAGCGCCGGCACGGCGCCCATGAACGGACCCAAACCCACCACCGGACCAGTGCGGTATTCGAGTACCCCCCGGTCGACATCGGGCGCCGCCACTAACGCCTCGCCGTTCGGTGTCTCGAAGATCAGCACACTCTCGCCATCGAGCCGCGCTGAAGCGCTGTCCAAACGGTGCCCGGTCGGGACTGGAAGTCGCAACACACCTCGCCCCCCTGCCACCAGCAGGCGGACATCCAGACAGTCTTTCCGACACTGTGTGCCTCGGTAGGATGGCAAGTCGGCGGGTAGCGGGCTAGCTTCCCAACGCACGCCGTCCAGGCGATCGACGACCAACGCGGCAAAAAACGGCGACGCGGTCGCCGGCTCGTAAAGCAGAGTCAACCGCGAGTGCTCGTTTTGCCCGCTACTCGGCCGTGGCCCGGCGTAACTTTTGGCCAGGTCGATATAAGGATGGAATGCCGAACGGGTCGATCGTTCGGCGTTCGGGTGATCTCCACCTAGTGAGCTCGTCATCCTGCCGAGCAACGCCGAGGCCACCTCATCAGACCCCGTGCCGAACACTGCCCCTTCGTGCGGACCGTCGAGACCACCCTCTATCGAGGATCGCCCAGCCGAGGATTGGTCAGCGAACGCATCACGCTCCTCAGAGCTGGCCCCGGCTCGCACTGTGGGCGAGTCACCTGCCGACGAGTCCGCTGTCGACGACAAAGACCCTGGCGACGACAAAGGCCCTGGCGGCGACAAAGACCTTGGAGGCAGCCACCAGAAGGCTGCTAGCCCAAGCAGGAATCCAACAAAAACCGCGGTGGACAGTCGCCAGCCGAGCAGGGGTTCGACCCGGTCCCGCAAGACCCCCAACAGAGTCCGATACCAAGGCTGGGGTCGAAGCGCCTGCAGCTGACCTTTGATCAAACGCCCGAGCTCCCGTTCGGCGGTCCGCAGGACACGACGTAAATGAGCATCGTGACGCACGTCGCTGCGGGCCAAGAGCAGGTCGATCTCGGCGCTATCGATCAGCACCCGCGGCGCCAGCTTGGGCAGCTCGGCCAGGGCGTCTTCGGTGGTCATCGCTTGGCTGGGAAGGTCGCCAACCTCTTGCAGCTCCTGCAGGCTGTTGGCAGAGCGTACGAACAGACCCTGAGCAAAAAGCTCAACTTTGGGCTCGGCGCCCAGGCCGACGGCGCCGCGAAAACCTTTGCCGTCAAAGGTCGCACAAGGAGCCGGCAGCGACAATTCGGCATTGACCGATCGACCATTGACAGTCACCGACAAAGGTCGATCCGGGGCATCACGAAGGGTCAAGAAACGACCGTAAACCTGCGCCGCTTCGAAAGCCTGCTGCTCCAGATCCTCGCTGAATGCAGCGCGTTCCAGAATCACCTCGGTGCCGACTGCGAGATCCACTGTCGCGGCGGTGACATGCTCCAGACCGCCATCGAGGGACACCTGCCAGGCGTCCTCACCAGCGGCGCGGGAACGGATGATGATCGAGCGCGGCTCGAAACGCAGCACCGACCAGAAGCCGATACCGAATTTTCCAGCCTCGGCGCTGTCGGTTTCCTTACTGGAGGCGTAGAGCGCAAACAGATAACGCCGGGCGTGCTCGTAAGTCATGCCTCGGCCGTTGTCGCGGCAAGAGATCAACTGGCCCGCGGACGAACCACCGGCGCCGCAGCTCGACACCTCGAACTCCACCCGGCTGGCGCCCGCATCGCGGGCATTCTGCAGCAGCTCGCGAACGAAGACCCACGAATCCGAGCCATAACGCGCCGCCTCGGTGAGTGCGCGGCGCCGAAACGAATGGTCGGTCAGCTCTCTAGGTTCGGATTGAGTCGTCGACAGAAGGTCCATCCCGGGAAATCTTCGGGGGGCTAGTTCGAATGGGGGTGAGGCCTGCCTCTCACAGATGATCTACGCGGGCGCCACCCCGCGGGTTATCAATTGGGCGCTTCGCCGTCGCTTCCACCTTCGATCACCGCCTCGATCACCGCCGCCCGTGCCAGCACTGCGACCGCCAGACGGACTTTGATCGGTGAGGTGAACTCATGGGCGATCAGCTCTTCGATCGTCAGACCGGGCAGAGTGTCGATGCGTTCGTAAATTTCCTTGAACGGTAGGTCCCGCGCCGGATGAGCACCGGTACTGAAAGCCCGGACTACAAACAACCCGGCATCATCGGACGGTAACTCGTCATTGTAGCGGCCCAGCTCGTCTTCCATTTGAGCCGCTTTGAGCGCGACCCCGGTGAAGTTCAACTCGTCATCGGGCTCACCCGACGGAACCTCGACTCGATTACTGGGCTCGAAACCAAACCGTGCATCACTCAAGACCATCATCGAAAACAGCGCTTCGACACCATTCAACAGTCCGTATTGCGCGGCCACCGGCTGCCCCTTGTAAAGCTCTACCCATCCGTGACGCGTCGGCGTGACCAGGCGCAGCATGCCGCTACGTTTCTCCTGCTCCAGCCCCTGCAATACCCGGATCAGCCCAGAATCATCGAGGTCTCCAGCCATTCCTCCTGGCGACACGGCACGGTGACTCACCATGCGCTCGACCCGCACCACCAACTCCTCGGGATCAAAAGGCTTGGGAAGAAAGTCGGTCGCTCCTAATCGCATACCGCGAACCCGTTCTTTGGTCTCGCTCAAAGACGACAGCAACAACACCGGCAATAGTCGGGTCTTGGCATCTTTTCGCAAGATTTCGAGTAGCTCGAAGCCGGTGAACCTGGGCATCAAGACATCGAGGATCAGCGCGTCGACATCCGCCACCGTGAGCAATGAAATTGCCTTCATCGGATCAGCGGCCGCCAGTACTTGATGGCCAGCGCCTTCGAGCACCGCGGCCACGAACATCCGAATGTCGGCGGCGTCATCAATGACGAGGATCTTCACTGGCGGAACTCTCCGAGTATGGTCACAAACCTCATTTGCCTTGGCGCTCCCCAACGATCCGCCATCCCTCCGGCCGACGTGCAAGCTCCATCGTCTTCCAGGTATAGAGATGTTTGGAGTCGGTTTCATAGTCCTGGAAGAACGTCGCTTCTGCGGTGGACTCATCGATCACTTTGACTTCCAGATTCTTGGTCTGCACAAAGATGCTGGACGGGGCCCGTATCCGAACCCGACGCTGCTCCGTCCACTGCTGATGAGTCAACCCTTGCGGGCTGTAGTCGGGCGCGTAGCAGTTGATGAAGTCTTCCGGCTTCTGCTCTGACCAAGCGACCGCCCAGGCCCGCATTAGCCGCTCGACCTCGCCGACGATCGCGGTCGCGTTGTCGCCCCCAAAGGTACTGGCAGTCGCGGGCTCGGCGGGGCTCGTCGCGACACGGTCGGGCTCGGCTGCAGAAGCTGGCTCGGTCGCTGGGTCTGTTGCTCCAGGTTCGGCGGTGTCACCCTCTTCCATGGTTTCACCCTGTCCCATGGTTTCACCGGCATCGCGAGACTCGACCGCTGCCGTGCCCAGTTGGGCAGGCACCTCGGCCTCGGGGTCGAGGGTAGACGAGCTGGCGGCATCGGATGAGTCGCTGACGCCAGCCGGCAGCTCTGCCGTCACGATGGGTGGATCAGGCGTTGTCGGAACTTGACTGCGCCAAACGAAGAACAGCACCGCGCCGACAGCGATCGCAAGTAGAAAGAACACCATCGAGCGCCGCAGAGTATTCGACTCTGGCGCGCTGCTCATGGCGATAGATTCGCCGAGCGCCGGACCTGAGATCGGCGCCGGAGACACTGGCAAACTGCTCTCTTGAGGAGTCTCGACATGAGGCTGGTCGAGGGCTATGGCATCGAGACTGGCGGCAGCAGGGGTTGACGACTCCACTGCGGGCATCTCTTCAGGTGGTGCAGAGGCGGTCGACGAAGGAGTCTCCACCAAGCCAAAACCGAACGCGCTGGAGGCAGCGGGAGCTACCGGAGGCACACTCGTCGCAGATCCAGTATCTACTGGAGACACACTGGCTGTCGGAGGTTCTGCCTCCGAGAACGCCGCGTCCAGTCGATCCTCCCAGCCACCATCGATCTCGGCATCGAGAGTCGGCAACAGCTCGACCAGTGGGGCTTCGAGCTCGGCGGGTCGTGTATCGTCGTGAGTGGACGGAACTTCGGTCTCGGCAGGCCGTGTATCGTCGAGGCCGCTGGAAGATTCGACTTCGGCGGGTCGCGTCTCGTCGAGTCCGCTCGAAGATTCGACCTCGGCGGGCCGCGTGTCGTCGAGGGAAACCGCCGGCACGGAATCGCTGCGCCAGGAGCCGGAGTCGTCCACCGACAGTTCCGTGACGTCGTGACTGGCCGGCTGCGACTCGCCAGCCGACAGCGTCTCGGCGTCCGGTGACGGGATCATCGGGAGACGAACCGTGGCCGCACCAACGACCGGAGTCGCAGCCGTTGGCAGTTCGAAGGGCTCCAGCTCGATGGGCTCGACCGGCTCGATGGGCTCGACCGGCTCGATGGGTTCGATGGGCTCGATGGGCTCGATGGGCTCGATGG
>JAJCXQ010000293.1 GCA_029263355.1 Acidobacteriota bacterium
GCAGAGCAAGAGCTCGCGCCCGCTGCGCTCGGCTTATCTGCACAACAAGCAGCAATATTACGATCTCTACGTCGAGATCTTGATGAACATGGCGCAGGATTCGCGGGCGCGGCAGGACGAGGCGCTGGCACTGGAGCTCGAGGCGTTGGCGCTGGAAGTCAGCGGCCGTCGCCGAGGTCGGACCCTGAGTGAGCGCCTGCACACACCGGTGGAAGAGCTGACGCCACGCGACCCGGAGCTGCAGGTGCGTGAGGAAACGTTGTGGGCCGATCTCCTGACCCTTGAACAGCAGCATGACGCAACGATTGGGGCTGCTGCCGGCAGGCTCGAACGGGCATCTCTCGTCAACAGGCTCGATCGACTCTACGTACGGTTCGATACCTTCGAGGCGGAGGTCACCGCCCGGGCACCGGAGTTCAGGTCGCGCCGCCCGGCGCCTAGACTCGAGACCATCCAACAACTGCTGGAGGACGACACGATCCTGCTCGAATACTCCCTTGGAGAGCGCGTGAGCTTCGTGTGGTTGGTGGGCCACGATAGCTTTTCGGCGCATCGGCTGAGGCCGAAGGATCAACTCGAGGAACTGGCTCGAGAGGTCTACGAGCGTCTGAAGGGCAGCTCACGTCGACCGATCCCAATACAACGGCGGCAGCAAGCCCTCAGTGAGTTGTCGAGGGCTCTCTTTCCACCGTCGTTGGCGGCGGAGTTGACGAGCCGCCGGCTGGTGGTGGTCAAAGATGGCGCGTTACATTCTGTCCCGTTCGGCGTCTTACCGATGCCTTCTGGGCATCCCATGCTGGCTTCTGCGCCGCTGGTGACCACCCACGAAATCGTTGATCTACCGTCAGCAGGCGTCCTGCAGCAGCTCCGTGGCGTTCGTCCCGATCCCACAGACGCCTCGTCTTCGTCTTCGTTAGTGGTTTTTGCCGATGCGGTCTACACGGAGCAGTCCGTGATCAACTCGCGATCTGTTGTGGACGGGTCTGACAAGGCATCGTCTGTGGATCCTGTGACCACTCGACCCGTCGCAACGAGGGAGGTGGCTGACGGATCGCGTAACGTCGAGAGCGTCGCGGAAGATGCGTTTATCGGCGACCGCTATGTACAGTTGCGAGCCACACGCGCCGAAGGGGAAGCGATCCTGCGCCTGGCTCCCAACAGCCAGGGGTTTTTTGGCGTCGACGTCCACCGGGACGCGGTTTTGCGCGAGCTCGAGAGTGCTGGCTACTTACATTTTGCCGTCCACGGCTACAACAATCCCGTCCGTCCAGAACACTCGGGCCTCGTCCTGTCACGATTCGACGCTGAAGGTAGGGAGATCCAGAGTCTGCTCAGTGCTCGCGATATTTATCGCACGTCGTTGTCAGCGGAGCTGGTGGTATTGAGCGCCTGCGAATCGGGACTCGGCCGCGAGATCCGTGGCGAAGGATTGGTGGGTTTGACCCAGGCGTTCCTCGGCGCCGGCGCCCGGCGCGTGATTGTCAGCCTGTGGGACGTCGACGACGCGGCGGGTTCGGAGTTTATGCAGCATTTCTACCAAGAGCTGCTCGAGAACCAGCGATCGGCTGCGGATGCCTTGCGGGTTACTCAGGTCTGGATGGGACGGCAGGACCGCTGGCGTGAGCCCCGATTCTGGGCCGGATTTGTGCTCCACGGCGAGTGGCGCTAGTTTTTCTTCGCCGCTCGACTCAACCTTCCGGTTGCGGCCGTTTCTCACCGGCCGAACCCCTCACCGCCGCCTTTGAAGGAGACCGGCGTGAGACGACCCTCAACCACTGGAAGGGAGGAGCCGATGGCCCCTAACGCATCTGAGTCTGAAGTTTACCGGGCAAGTGATCTGAAAGACGGCGACGAACAATTGGGCTGGGAGCCCGAAGAGCCGTTGGAGCCGCCACCCGACGACGGGACCGAGGAAGACTACCCAATCCCTGGCGGCTGAGGCGGACCGATGACAGCCATGACCCTGGACTCCTGGGTCGGGAATGGGATTGACGGTGACAGCGGCGGCTATCTGCGGCCGCCGCTCGACGCTTCCCAGCTGGCGTCGAATCTGTTGAAGAACGGCTTCGGCGCGCCACCGCAGGCGCGCATGCCGCTGCCCAGCATCGATCCCGACGATCTCTCAGCCACCGGCTGGGGGATCGTCTTTCCCGACGGTAGTGATCCCGCTGTGCGAGCGGCGCTGGCACCCTTGCTCGACCGGCGGCGCCAGGAAGTGGATAGTGGCCGGATTCCGCGCTACCGCGAGCTGACCTACTATCCCGGTGAAACCAAGAATCGATTCCTGGTGCGCCATGGTGTCGGCCCGGGCCCAGTAATGCCCGATCGTTTGCCCTACTACCTGCTGCTGGTCGGCAACCCTGGTGAGATTCCCTTCGCCGTGCAGGACGAGCTCGATGTGCAATATGCGGTCGGTCGGCTCGACTTCGAGACTGCGGAAGATTTTGCCCACTATGCCCGCGCCGTCGTCACGGCAGAGCGAGAGCGACTCACTGCTGAGAGCAAGCCGCGGGCGGCGGTTTTTGCGCCGGCCAATCCAGACGATCGCGCGACCCTACTGACCGCTCGTTACCTCGCCGGTCCCCTGGCGTCCGAGCTCGCGTCGCGAGCGACAGTGGAACGTCTGCTCGAGGACGCCGCTCGTAAGCCGGCGCTCGATCGTCTGTTGCGGGCCGCGCCGGAGTTGCTATTTGCCGCCAGCCACGGAATGGGTTTTGCGGCGGACCACAAGCGTCAAGCCGCCGGCCAGGGTGCACTGCTGTGTCAGGACTGGCCAGGGCCGCGAGTTGCCACGGGACCGGTGGCGCCGGATCATTATTTTGCTGGGGCGGACCTTGATCCGGCGGTCGACCTTGGCGGTCTCATCGCCTGCCTCTTCGCCTGTTACAGTGCGGGGACGCCGCAAGCCAGCCGGTTTCCTCAGCCCGGGGAGGAGCGCCGATCGCTCGCTCCCGCGGCGTTTATCGCCGATCTGCCGCGCCGGTTGTTGTCGCACCCCGGGGGCGCCGCTCAAGCGGTGATCGGGCGGGTTGATCGCGCTTGGGGTTATTCGTTCCTGTGGGCGGGTACTCAGCAGGCACAGATTCAGGCGTTCTCCGGCGCCCTGGGGGCAATGCTCGATAGTCGGCGGGTCGGCTGGGCCCTCGAGTGTTTTGCTCAGCGTTACAGCGAGATCGCTGTTGCCCTGTTCATGGCTCTGGAACGGGCTCGCGACTCAGAGGTCGACGAGGACGAGATCGCCAGCCTGTGGACCGCTGCTCGCGACGCTCGCGGCTGGGTGTTATTGGGTGACCCCGCGGTTCGCCTTCGCCAGCGCATCGCGAGCACCTCCAGGACTGACCCGTGAGTCGCCGTCGGTGAGCTCGCCGTCGGTTCGCGCCTTGGTGATCGGCATTGACTGTTACCTCGACTCGCCAGGTTTTCCCTCACTTGCGGGGGCGGCCCGTGACGCAGCTCGTATGGAGCGCTTGTTGCGGCACCGCTTCGGAGTGCCCGAAGAGCACATCGACTGCCTGTTGGCCAGCCCCGAGGCGCCGCCCGAGCGTCAGCCGACCCATTACAATCTGATGCGCGCCTGTGATCGTCTGGTCGCTTATGCCACCACGGGTGATCAGATACTCATTCACTACTCGGGGCATGGCGCCCGTGTTCCGACCGCGCGTCCAGATCTCAAAGGACCGGGCGGCTTCGACGAGTGTCTGGTGCCCTGTGACATCGGCCGCAACGACTCGTTGTACCTGCGTGACCTCGAGATTGCGGCGTTGCTCGACCGTCTCAGTGGCAAGGGAGCGTTCGTCACCTTGATACTCGACGCCTGCCACTCCGGTGGCGCCACCCGCGGTCCGGCCAATCCTGGCCCGGCCAATGCCCGGGGGTTGGCAAAACGTGTGACCCTTGCCAAACCTGCTGAGACACCGTTAGCGAGTGGCGAAGATATCCGTCGCGCCTTCGAGCGCCGTCAGGCACGGGCGAAGGGGGCGCGACCGGAGAAGGGTTGGGTGCCGATACCCGAGGGGTATGTGTGCCTCGCCGCTTGCCGAGCGGCGGAGCTAGCGTACGAATATCCTTTTGATGGCCAGTTCAGCGGCGCCCTGAGCCATTGGCTGTTGGCGGTTCTCGAAGGAGCCGAGGGCAGGTCCGTTCGGAGTATCTTCGAGCGTGTCGCGCGTCGGGTACGGTCCCAATTCGAGATGCAGCATCCGCAGCTCGAGGGGCAAGCGGATCGTGCCTTCCTTGGTCACGAGATCGACGGCGAGCGGCCCGTCGGCGTGCCAGTCCTCGAAATCGACCAGGGACAGGGGCGGGTACAGATCGCTGCCGGCGTCGCTCAAGGTGTTGGACTGGGGGCGCGCCTACGGTTCGATCCACAGGGGCTGGCAGCGCGGGTTGTGGTAGTGGATGCGGTCACGTCCTGGGCTGAGGCCGACGCTGTCAACAGCCTCACGCGGGAGAGCCGCGCCCGGATCATCGAGCCTGGTTGTGGCGGACGTCTGCGGCTTGGCGTTGCCGCTGAAGGTGAGCTGGCGAGCGGGTTAATGGCCCGTATCGAGGCCGCAATCGAGCGGTGGTCAGAGGGCTCGGTGGAATGGGTTGGCGCTCGTCAGCCGCCGGATTTGTTGGTGGCAGCGGTGGAGGGTGTTCTCGAGTTGCGTGATGCTGCCGGGGTGGCGCTGTCGCTCCAGGAGCCGCGACTGGCGATCGAATCGGCGAGCCTGCCGCGGCTGGTGCAGCGTCTGCGTCATCTGGCGAGGTTCATCAACGTGCGTAATCTCGAGAATCCCGATCCTGTGCCCTATCTGCGTGACGCCTTGCGCGTTGAACTCGGGAGGCTGGACGGCACCTATCGGGCAACCGAATCGCCACAGCCGGATCCTGCCAGTTTCGGATCGTCGCACCTTGCCGACATTGGCCAATGGTTATGCGTGCGTCTCGTCAACACGTCGCAGCTTGTGCTCCACCTGGCGGTTCTCGACCTACAGCCCGATTGGGGCATCTCCCAAGTTTTTCCGACCGCCACCGCCGCGCCATGTTTTGAGCTCGAGCCCGGCGCCGAACAATTGTTGCCGTTGCGTGCCGATCTGCCGGCGGGTTGCGACCGCGGGCGCGATGTGTTGATGGTGCTCGCCGCCATCGACCCCACCGACTTTCGCTGCCTCGAGTTACCCCCTCTGGTCCAGGTCAGCTCTCAGCGGATGGTCCGGCCGTTTGCGGCCGGCAGCGGGCTCGAGGTTTATTTGGCGTCACTCACCGATCGCCATCTGACTGGGAAGTTTACCCGCTCTGGCCCGGTTGCAGCACGTGACCCACACGCCGGACGCGACTGGATTGCAGCACAGGTTGCGGTCGATATTCGTCGTCCTGGACCGGCGCACTAAACCCTTTGTGGTGGATTGTTTCTCACCGGCTGATCAGGAGCGCTGGGAGCGCGTTCCTGAGTGATACCACCCATCCAACGAAGGAGCATTGTGATGAACGCAACCGGGAGGAAGACGCTTGCAAGTTTGGTACTGATCGGCCTTTTGGGTCTCGCTGCTAGCCCTGCTGCCGCGAAGTTTCCAAAGATTGGCAAGAAGGGCGGAGGCTGCACGCCGTTTCAAAAGAGTGACGCGTGGCAGGCCTATTTACACGATGACAAGGGGCAGGAGTGTGTGATGCCACAGCCGGTCGAGAATGCCTCCGACCGCGAATGGATGTTTCTTCGCTTTACCGAATACCGGGGCCCCAAACCGCGTTTGGCGATCATGCGGGCAGACAACCAAAGCGGTTACCAGGACATCCCGATCGACGGCCTCGAAGGTCTTTTGGGGACCATCATATTCAACACCCAACGCTTCGTCTTGGTTGAGCGTCAGAGGTTGAGTAACGCCCTCGACGAGCAAGATTTTGGGGTCGGCGGTCGGATCTCGGAGCCGACCGCGGCGGCGATCGGTAAGGTGCAAGGGGCGGAGTACCTAATCTTCACCGAAGTTGTCGAGTGGGCGCCCGAAAAGAGCAAGATTGGTGGCCGAGGGGGTAAGAGTCGCAGTTGGTATCGCAAGGGAGGTGCGATCGCGGGCTCTGTAAGCAAATCGAAGGCGGAAGTTGCGATCAACTTTCGGGTGGTTGATGCCGTCACCAGCACCGTCCTGACGACCTTTACGACCCGTGCGGTTTCGAAGAGCTGGGGCATCGGCGGCGGTGGGGGCAAGGGGGGCGGACTCTTCGGCGGTCTCGGCTTCAGCAAGAACGCTCCGATCAGCTATGCGGTGCAGGCTGCGATGGCCAAAGCGACTTACAAGATCGCGTACTTCCTCACCGAAAGACCCTGGCGAGGGTCGGTGATGGATGTGATCGACAACGTCGTCATGATCAACGCCGGCAGTGATCAGGGCATCGAGCGCAACATGATAATGACGGTGCTCCACAAGGGCCGGGAGCTGATTGATCCCGAGACCGGCCAGAGCCGTGGCTCGCGCGTCGAGGTGATTGGCACGGCACGCGTCACCGCCGTTGAGCCGGGCTTCTCCGAAGCGGCGATCGTCGATGGTTGCGATGGGGTCACGCGCGGCGACCGGGTCGAGATCCTGAGCGAGGCGGCAGCTGGAACGGCTCGGAGCGCACGGCATCAGAGCCCGTCACCATCGCCAGTGAGTGGAGACAATCCCAACAGTAAGCCCCAGGCCATCACTGCGACGCCGCAAGTCGAGTTGGCCGAACAAGACGGCGGTTCCTGAACCATCGTTGGGGCTGGGTCATGCACTACGAAGACTTTGTCATTCAGATCGGCCGTGACGATGGTGACGGGCATCGCCTGCGAGTGCTCGATTCACCGGCAGGCCAGGGGACAGGTTTCCTACGCCTGCCTCCTGACATCGTGACGGCGCAGCTGGCCCGGGCGGGGGCGCAAACCAAAACGCGGCGTGCCACACCCGGGACGCGCCATTTGGTGCCGCCGCCGCCGACGACGACGACGGCTCCGTCCGCCAGCAATGCGGCGGTCGGGGAGGCGTTGTTCGAGGCCCTGTTCTCCGGCCAAGTTCGAAGTCTTTATGATCAGAGTCTCGGCACCCTACGTGGCCAATCGAAGTCCGGTCTGCGGATCAAACTGAAGCTCGATCCCAAGGTGCCGAATTCGGGCCAGTTGCAAGCGTTACCCTGGGAGTTGTTGCGACGGGCGGACACTCAGGAGTACCTGAGTCTGAGTCGGTTCAGCCCGGTGGTGCGTTATCTCGACGTCCCCCGGCCGCCAGATGCGCTGCCTTTGCCGACCCCTCTCAGGTTGCTGGTTGTCATCTCGAATCCCAACGATCTCGACGAACTCGATGTCAGCCGTGAGCAGAAGCAGTTGGCAGGCCTCGGCCGCGCCGGCCTGCTCGAGGTTATGTTCATCGAGGCCGCTCGTCCCAGTGCTTTGCGTCGTGCCCTGGTGGAGCATGAAATCCACATGCTCCACTTCATCGGTCACGGTGGGTTCAATCCCGACTCCGGGGAGGGGGTTCTCTACCTCGTCGGACCGGAGGGTGGTGCTCTGCCGATGTCTGGCGCCACCTTGGCGACGATCCTGTGTGATGTGCCGACCCTACGGTTGGCGGTGCTCAACGCCTGCGAGTCGGCGCGTGCCGGTCGACAAGACACGCATCCTTTTGCAGGGGTCGCCAACGCCCTTGTCCTCGGCGGTCTGCCGGCGGTGGTCGCGATGCAGGCGCCAATCTCGGATGACGCCGCCATCGTCTTCAGTGAGGCGTTTTATCGCCAGCTCACCACCGGCACGCCGATCGACACCGCGCTCACCGAGGGACGTCAAGCCGTACACTTCGCGACTCCTGACAGTTCCGAGTGGAGCACGCCGATCCTCTTCCTGAGGATTCCGAACGGTGAGCTGTTCCAGCCCGCAGCCACCGTCGAGGAGCCGATCGTCGAACCGGTTGCCGAACCGGTCCCCGAGCCGGGCGGACCTCGGCGAGGTCGCTGGATGTTGGCGCTCGCCCTGATTCTGGTTTCGCTGTTCTCTCTCGGCACTTGGCGGTGGCTCACGCTGAACGACCAAGGAGTCGCCGTGACCGAGCAGGCGGCGCTGCAGCCGGCGACTCGAGAAGAGCCACCGACGAAGGAGCCCGAACCCCAGTCGTCAAAGTCGTCGGCGCCGGTGCGTCAGTCGGAGTCGCCACCGGTGGTCGAGCCTTTGGCGCCAAAGGTTCAGCCCGCTCGTTCTCCTGCGCCGGATGGCGACTCCGTTCTGCCAGCTCCGGAGAGTTTCAAGAGCTCGGCGCAGGGGTTCCGGGGGCAGCTCGTAGACGTTGTACAAATGCCTAATAAGCTGTTGTGCTGGAAGTTCGAGTTGCACAATGGGAGCTCCTCTCTCGTCAATGCAGGTTTTGACCTCGAGAAAAGCTACCTCGCAGACAACCAAGGAGCGCGCTACCCGATTGTGCGAGCCGATACGTCAACGGGAATTCAGCCGGTGATCGATGCCTTCGGGCCAGGAACCCAACGCGGGTATTGGATGGTGTTCGATCCACCGATCGGAGGTGAGCAGAACTTCATCGCTTTTCTGCGCAGCGCCAAGCGTGGTGTGAGCTTCGATGCCTTTCGGGTCAAGCTTGCTGACAAAGTTTCCGTCGACGCCAAAGTTGCGCCGGGGCCACAAGTACCCGAAGGCGCCTTGCCGCTGGCGGTCAACGTGCCGGCGATCGGAGTCCGTGGCACCAAGGGGCTCGAAGCAAACGTCAGCGCGGTGATGTTGTTCGCCGCCGATATCAACGCCGGTCGCAGGCAGAGCCGTATGCGCTGGGTGTTGACCCTCCACAACACGACCTTCGATTCGATCGAGGTGGGGCTCGCCTTGCCTGCCATCCACCTTGAAGATGAGTACGGCAACATTTACTCGGTGCTCGCCTCGAGTGCTGGCCAGCGACCAGCGGAAGGGCTTTATATCCAAGACCTCGAAGCCGGTCTGCGTAGCGAGCCGTGGTTCGAGTTCCCGGCGCCGCGTCCCGGTGTTCGGCGCCTCAAAGCGCGCTTCGCCAACCATGAACCGAGTCGTTTGCAATTTGACGAGATCGCGGTTGATCTCCCCGAAATTGCCGACACCTATCGCTACACGCCCGCGACCCTTGCCTTCGCAGCCGAAGGCGGTGGTAACTTCGGCACTAGCCTCGGTAGTCTCGAAGCCCGCCTGGTCGAAGTCGAGCGTCTCGAAAACGGCCGCCTGCGCTGGCAGATCGAGCTACGTAACGAAAGCGGCGAGGCGATCGACGTCGGTTTCGACTTCGCTAAAGTGCATCTGGCGGATGGCTCCCGCAACTACCGTCTCCAAGGTTCCGACACCGGCATGCGCAAAGACCAGATCTATGTCGAGACGATTCCAGCCGGCGGTAAAGTCTTCCACTGGTTCGATTTCACCGAGCCGCCGGCCTCGTCGACTGCTTTCAATCTCATGCTCGCCAGCCATGACGGATCGTTCCATTACCGTCCGCTCTCGGTGGAGCTGAATTAGAGGAGGGGAAACGGCTGCACCCGTCGCCCCCACTTACCGTCAATCGATCGGCACTTCGAACCAGAACGCCGAACCGACGCCCTCGCGGCTTTCGACG
>JAJCXQ010000294.1 GCA_029263355.1 Acidobacteriota bacterium
TCGAGCTCGGCGAAGGCTTCGTCGGCGTGCTGCGAGAGTGCGTTGGCGAAGCCACCAACGGTCTCGTAGTCAGCGACGGTGAGCGCGATGTGTTGTCCATGTTGGGTCTTGGTTCCGGCGTGGTGGGCCTCGGTCCACAACCGCATCATCAGATGCTGCATCAACGGCAGTTGGTCGGGCTCGTCGCCCATGTCATTGAGCAGTCGGTTGACCAGCCGTGGCTCGACTTTGCCGCCGAACACACTGGCCGGGCCGACAATCGCCGCCCGGCGTTGCTCGCGATCGAGTCGTGGGGTCAGGTACTGACTCTCGTTGAGGGCTTCGGGCAGACCGTCGAAAATCGTGCAGTCGCCGAGAAAGTCGGAACGCATCGTGATCACGACGTAAATCGGCAGATCGGTTCGTGTTGCAGCTTGCAGCAGCAGCGCCACGAAGGCGTCGGCCTGGTCACGGTCGCCGTGCTGGTGGTAGCGGAATATCTCTTCGAATTGGTCGACCAGCAACAAGAGTTGGGTGCGCTCGGGCAGCGGCGTGTCGGTCAGAATCTCCGCTAACCCGAGGGGGCCGCGACGCAGGCTGGCAAGGGTCAGAGCGTTCGCTAGGGGATGTCCCCCGCGCTCTGGTCCAAGGGCCGAATCCGCCAGCAGAGCGTCCGCCAGGCGTTCCAAGGGGCGATCGCCGGGACGCATTTCGGCGACCCGCCACCGGGCTCCAGCGCGGGCGAGGAATCCGGTCTGTAGCGCCGGGATCAGGCCAGCCTTGATCAATGAGCTCTTGCCGCAGCCCGAAGTGCCCACTACCCCAAGGAAGCGCGATTGGTCGAGCTTCTCGAGCAGCTGGTCGATATGCGACTCGCGCCCAAAGAAGACGTCGATCTCGTCGGCGTGGAAAGGGCGAAGGCCGGCGTAGGGGGCGTCAGTCATCGCTCGATGTGCCCTCTAAGGTGGCGATGAAACTGGCCAAGGTGTCCTGGCTCAGGCCTTGGTGGGCGTCGAGGGTCATCATTTTGGGCAGCGCCAGACGTACCGGGTCCTTGGGCGCCGGAGGGCCTTCCAACACCGCCAATGCCCTCAGCGGCTCATCACGCTTCCAGGCGAGTTTTCGCAACACCAACAGTTGGTCGCGAACCCACTTGGAGTGGATGGCGCCGTAGACCAGGATCAGGGCATCGCAGAACATGAGGTTCTGCTCAAAATCTTCCCGCACCTCGGTCGGCGAACCGCTGCCCAACGGCAGCGCGTAGGCGATACCGCGTTGCTCCAGCAGCTCTCCCACCGCTTCCGCCAGCTCGAGATCGCCAGCTTCGGCGTTGATGTAAACCAACGCGTCGGTGGCGGCGTCGCGAGTCTCGCTGGCGGCCTCGGGTTCCTTGGGTGGCGTCGCGCGCTCCACAACCGTGCGTCTGAGCTCCTCGCTGCCCACCGCCATCACCGTTTCGAGCTCGAGGAAGGCGCGATGCTCCGGATCGTCGACGGTTGTCGGATCGAGCTTGCGGTTACGCCATTGGAGGATCGGTTTGCCGGCCTGGTGGGCGAGATCGTATTGTGCCCGGACGTAACCCTCGGGCATTCCAGGCGGACGTTTGCCGGGTAAGGCGCTGAGCAGTTGAACGAAGAGAGTGCTGCGATCGAGGTCGCCCGCAACCTGCTGCCGGAAGGCCTCCGGCTCGCGGGGGATCCAGGTTTTGGGCAGCACCGCGATGCCCGCTTGCTCGAGGTAACGGCGCATGGCGTCACTGTCGGCGTCGAGATCGTCGGTGACCTCAGCGAGATAAACCGTCGGTTGCGACGTGACGGTGGCCGCTGGCGTCGCTGTCGACTCCTCCGTCGTTGTTGTGCTGGGAGCGGTGGTCTCCGCCACTTGTTTGAGAGCCTTGAGCTCGTCCGCCAGGTTGGTGGCGAGGCGGGTCAACTGATCGAAGTACGACATATTCTGGGGATTCTTCGGATCCGGCCAGGGAGACCCCAGAATCTTCGGTGGACTGCCGTCCCCCTCCTGCACCCAGAAGCGGTAGCCGAGCAGGTCAGCGAATTGTGCGGGGCGGTCGCCCTGTTCTACGTGATCGCGCTCGATGATGAACACCCGTGAGCCGGCGCGCTGTTCGGCGCTGAGCTGGCGGTCGTTGAGCAGCTTCAGAAACGTGTCCTTCTCCCGCAGGCACCAGTCGGAGGCCAGGTAACCCGGCGAGAGAATCACCAACAGGGTTGCGGTTTTGCCCAGGTTTTCGAGAATCTCGGGCGTCAGGTCGACGTGACGGGACAGCTGATGATCCATCCACAGGGAATAACCCTCCTGTCGCCCCAGCTTCTGCGCCAGCAGGATCTCCAGGGTTTCGACCAGGGTCGACACCCACCCTTTCTCGACACCTGGGAACGCCAAGTCGTCGACATGGGCGTAGCTCACGAAGATGTCGTGTTTGTAGTCGGGGACAAAAGCCATGTGCTGAGAGAGTCTATCTTGTCGCGTTGGGCTGCGACTGATCTACAATTCTCGACGCAGGCCGCTGCGATCCGGCAGCGCCAGCGCGAGGAGCCGTCGCCATGTCCAAGAAAGCCTCGTCAAGAGCCCCCCTGACCGGTAACGCCCGCCGGGCCAAATTTCTCGACGATCTGAGCGAGGCGTACAACTTGCGCCGCAAAAGCTTGGTGCTCCTCACCGGGGACATCCATGGCTCGTTCTACAACTCGGTAGACGACGACTTTGTGTCGTTGGAGCAAGCGGTGGTCGGAGAGCTTGGGACCAAGTTCAATCTGGTGCGGATCGATATCGCCTCCGGTGTCAGCTTCTACAACTCGGAGACCGAGCGCGAAGTGATCCGGATCTGTGAGTCGACGGATGGCCAGGAAGTGCCGGAGTCCCGTCGTCGGTTGATGAAAGAGCTGATCGATCGCAGTCGCCACAACCCGCTGTCAGCCTTGGTGTTGCTGCGCGGTATGGCGGATGCCTTCCACCGAGTGCGACAGGCCGGCGAGTCGATTCGACCGTTGTGTTTGGTGGTGCAGTACGCTGGCGCCTTGTTCCCAGGCGGTGACTTCACCCGCCTCTCTGAGCTCGACCGCCAGCGTTTGGTGCTGTTTCTGCACTGGGCCAATGATCCGGTTTTCGTCGACGGTCCCGATCTGTTGTTGCTGGTCAATCCGGTTAAGAGCGAGGTCAATAGCAAAATTATCGCTTTGCCGGCCGCCGCCCATCACGAGATCCAGCTTCCCGAGCTCGACGAGCGGCGCCGGTTTGTGGACTGGTTTCGTCGCGATCACAAGAAGCTGCGTTTTGAAGGCGGCAAAGACAACTTCTGCCATGACTCCGCTGGGCTGACCCTGACTAGCATCAAAGATCTGCTGGAAGTTGCGTCGCGGGGAGGTAACCGGGTGGCGCGCAGCGATGTTGTGCAAGAGGTCAATCGTCTACTCGAGGCGGAGCTCGGCGATATCATCCGGATCAAATACCCCAAGCACGGCCCCGACGACGTCATCGGCTACCAGCAGACCGGTGACATCTTTCGTAACATCTTCGAACGTTGCGAGGAAGAAGAGACCGCGGTGTCGGCGATCCTGGTCTCGGGCCCCAACGGTGGTGGCAAGACCTTCCAGCTCGAAGCCCATGCCGCAGCGTCGGGTCGGGTTGTGGTCGAATTGGCCGGCATCCGCGGCGCGTTCTTTGGCGAGACGGACAAGTTCTTCGAGCTGTTGCGTTGGCACATTGCGACTTTCGGCAAGATCCTGATTCTGGTCGACGAGGCCCACACCGCCTTTGGTTCGATCCATTCCGGTGAGACCCACAAAACAGAGAAGCGGTTGTCCGGCAACATCATCAAAATGATGGGTGATCCGAGTTTTCTCGGCAAAGTTCTCTGGGGCATGATGACCTCACGTCCCGATGAGCTCGACCCCGACATCAAAAGTCGCTCACCGATCCAGATACCGATTTTTGACCTCGAAGGTGACGAGCGCAAAGCCTTCGTCACCGAGATGTTCCGGCGCAAAGGGATCGAGCTCGGCGAGGAGGACTTGGTATCGATCCTGGCGCAAACCGGCTACTACTCGGCGCGGGACTTTCGCAACTTGGTAGCTGAAGTGTTGGCGTCGCGGCGCAAGAGTCCTGACATCGCGGCCACCAAGGTGCTCGAAGGCTGGCAGGCGAGCCGCTCGATCGAGCGCGAGCGTGAGCTCCAGGAGCTGATCGCGGCGCTCCACTGTAGCTATCCGAAGTTGCTGCCGGCTCGTTTGCAGGAGATGAGCGAAAGCAAGATCGTCGAGCGGGTGGAGAAGATCAAATGGATGTTGCAACGCTGAGCTTTGGTTCCATGGCTCGATAAGACGGGATCCGGTAAACCTTCGGCAAGTGCGGTAAGCTGGCAAGCTCCACCCAAGACGAGGTTGCCATCGTGTCGATACCCAACCAGGATCCATCAGTAGAGTCTGAGGCCAGCACCGCTGAGGCCAGCTCCGACAAGCCAAATCTGACCTCTCGCATCCCGGAAGGTGGCACCACCGATCCCGACGAGATGCTCGATCTCTTCCTGGGTTGGGTCGCCGACCTCGGGTTCGAGCTTTACCCGGCGCAGGAAGAGGCTTTGCTCGAGATCATGGCGGGGCGGCACGTGATCCTCAACACCCCAACCGGCTCGGGCAAGTCGCTGGTGGCGATGGGGATGCATTTCAAGGCGCTGTGTGAGGGTAAGACCTGTTTCTACACCAGCCCGATCAAGGCGCTGGCGAGCGAGAAGTTCTTCGGCTTGTGCGACGATCTCGGACCCGAGTTCGTTGGCATGCAGACCGGCGACGCCTCGATCAATCCCGAGGCTCCGATTATCTGCTGCACTGCTGAGGTTCTGATGAATCGCGCACTGCGCCAGGGCAACGATGCGGGCGCCGATTACGTGGTGATGGACGAGTTCCACTATTACGGCGATCCCGATCGTGGCGTCGCTTGGCAGGTGCCTCTCATCACTTTGTCGCGCAGCGTCTTCCTGTTGATGTCGGCGACCCTCGGCAACACCGCACCGATCGCCGAGCGCATCGAGAAGCGCACCGGTCGCAAGGTGTCGTTGGTCTATTCGGAGGACCGGCCGGTTCCTCTCGACTTCGAGTACCGTGAGACACCGCTGCACGAGACCCTGGAAGAGCTACTCAACGCTGGCAAGGCGCCGATCTACATCGTCAACTTCACCCAGCGGGAGTGCGCCGAGCTTGCTCAGAGTCTGACCAGCGTCCAGCTCTGCGATCGTGAGGAGCGGCAAGCGATCCGCCGGGCGATTGGTGACTTTCGCTACGACACTCCCTACGGTAAGGATATCCGGCGTTATCTAGGCTTCGGTATCGGCATCCATCATGCCGGGCTGTTACCTAAATACCGTTTGTTGGTGGAGCAGCTAGCGCAACTAGGGCACCTGAAAGTGATTTGTGGCACCGACACGTTAGGAGTGGGAGTCAATATCCCGATCCGCACCGTACTCTTCACGAAGCTTAGCAAGTACGACGGCCAGAAGGTTGCTCTCCTCAAGGTGCGTGACTTCAAGCAGATCGCCGGCCGTGCCGGTCGCCGTGGCTTCGACGTTCAGGGCAGCGTAGTGAGTCAGGCTCCAGAACATGTGGTGGAGACTCGCAAACGGATGACGCATCCCAAGAAAGGCAAAAAAGCGCGCCCCAAGAAGCCGCCACCGGGATTTGTCAGCTGGAACAAGGATACGTTCAATAAGCTCATCTACCATCCGCCCGAAATTCTTCGATCACGTTTTCGCATCACCCATGGCATGGTGGTCAACCTGGTGCAACGGGACAGCGAAGAAGATGTTGCCGAACGCGATAATTTCGATTCGTTGCGTGAGCTGATCGAGCTTTCCCACGAGCCCGACAACAAGAAGGCGAAACATCTGAGCTATGCCGCCATGCTGGTGCGCTCGATGCACCGCTCCAAGATTCTCAAGATGGAGCGGGACAGTAAGTCCAATTATCTGTGGGCGGTCGTCAACCAAGATCTCCAGTGGGACTTCTCACTGTT
>JAJCXQ010000295.1 GCA_029263355.1 Acidobacteriota bacterium
CCGAAGAAATAATAAGCCGCCCCAAGCGCGACGAGAAGAACCAACAGAACGGGCAGTACAGCGAAGGATCGCCTGACGGGTGGGACGGCAACCACCTCGGGCTCTGCTGCCGTCTCGAGGCCTGTGCCCAAATCGCGCTCCGGCGACCCGATCCCCCCCCAAGCTGGGTTTCTTGCTGAATCAGCATCAGCTGCCCCGTCAGGAGTAGGTGAGCGAGGTGGCTGAAACAAGCTTGGGCGTTGGGGCTCTGGGTCGAGTCCCATCTCATAGAGAGGTGTATCGCCGACAGAAGGGTTAAGATCCATAGAACTCAACTGGAAATCAACCGCAGACGGTGTCTCGGCCTTGTTGGCCACGACATTGGTGTCGGGCCTCGGGGTTGCTTGCTGCGACATCTCCGCTGGGGAAATGCGTGGCGGCAAGGCTTCGACTTCCATCTCGTGAGTAATGGATGGAAGTACTTCGTCAGCCTGGGCATTGCTGCCAGGCGCCGGAACCGAAGGGGGTTGCGGCCGCGTCTCTGGGTCGGAGTCCAGTGGGGCCATCGAATGTATGCCTGGCTCTGTCTCTGGCGTCCGCTCTGTCTCTGGCGTCCGCTCTGTCTCTGGCGTCCGCTCTGGCTCTGGCGTCCGCTCTGGCTCTGGCGTCCGCTCTGGTGCTGGCGGCACGAACGGCTCCTCTGGCGACCAGGGTAAGGGTGATTCGAAAGTTTCCACCGTTGGCTTCGTCGCTTCGACACCAGCAGGGATCACCGAGTCGATCGTCGCCACTGGAGTTATCGAAAGTGCTTCGCCAGCGCCTGCTCCGGGTTCGCCTTCACGGCGCGACAGACGATCCTTGATGTGTTGGCTGACCAGCTTAAAAATCAACTGGCGATCTTGCTGCTCGAGAAATCGGAACTTCAGGCCAAAACCGGCATCCGGTCCCCCGAAGTCATTCTTGGCACGCATCCAAACCACTTCACCTAGGCCTCGAACCGCGCTTCCGTCTTCCAATTCAAGCTCGAAACGAACCAGACTGCCAGGTGGCCGCGAGCAATCGGAGTCGATAAACATGCCGCCGATCGATATGTTTCGGCAGTGCCCTACGATCACATCCATCGAGTCGTCGAACTGCAGCCTGATCGGACGACCGATCGGCGCACGGGTAGCGCTACGGCGGTGGGACTCGTCCTGCTTGTCTTTGGTCATCTCACTTCCCAGTTACGGTCGCCTGCCAAAAGTATCTCTAGCGGCTTGATCGTAGCGCAAACCGCCCATAAAGCTAAATGCCGATAGGGAAAGAACATTCGATCTTTCGCTTGAAGCGAGTCCCTGGTATAAGCACATGATCCACTAGGAGGTTTCATGGCACTCGACGAAACAAGCTTTTACGAACGACTTCTGCAGCCGCAAGCAACTGGCGCCACCACTCCATCCACCCGGCCACCCCGCCCTTCCGCTGCGGTGGTACCCTGGCGACGGAACCCAAGTGGTGAAACCGAGGTCTATTGGGTACGACGTTCGCCGACGATGCGCTTTATGGGCGGTTGGTATGCCTTCCCCGGAGGCGGGCTGTCGCGCAGCGATGCTGCTCTGGCGGTGAGTCAGACGCCGTCTGGCACGTCCGACTCCACGTTCTCCGACGCCGATCCCAACACCCCGCCAGAGGAGATCCGGCGGCTTGGCGCCGACTTGATTCCCGGCCTCGTGACTTGCGCTCTTCGTGAGCTCTTCGAGGAGACAGGATTGCTGTTGACGTCGGAGCCGATACCTACTGGCGCCAAATTGGACTCCGGTCGCGAGCAGCTGCTCGCCAAGGAAGTGTCGTTTGCCGAGTTTCTCGCCGAAAGGCAGTGGACATTGAGTGCCGCTGCGCTCGAATTCGCGGGGCGGTGGCTGACGCCGCCGCTCGCACCGATGCGTTTCGACAACCGATTTTTCCTTCTGCATTGGGACCTTCATCAAATGCAGCAACCGAGTTTGATGGGCTCGGAGCTCGATTTCGGCGAATGGATTCAACCGGCGCATGCGATTGAGCGGTGGAATCGGGGTGAGGCTACGATTGCCCCACCGATTCTCCACATTCTGAACGTCCTCGCTGAAGACGAGCCCGCCGTCGGACTTCGTCGCCTGCGGGACACTCGGGAAGCCAACCTCGGATCCATGCGCCGAATCGAGCTGCGTCCCGGGATTGTCTTGTTGCCATTGCTCACCCCTACGTTGCCGCCCGCCACCCACACCCATGCCTACCTGGTCGGCCAAAAGCGCGCCGTCCTCATCGACCCGGCGACACCTCATGCGGACGAGACGCAGCTCCTAAGACTGGCGCTTGCAGCTGCAAGGGATCAGGGCTTGGAGATCGAAGCGATCTGGCTCACCCACCATCATCTCGACCACATCGGCGCCGCCGATGCGATGCGCCGGGAGTTGGGGATACCGATCTGTGCTCATCCGCTTTCAGCTCGTCATCTCGCCCGTGTTGGACTGACTGTCGACCAAGAATTGCATGATGGGGAGGTGTTCGATCTTGGAGATGAACAGCCATTCCCGGTCCGCGTGGTCCACACTCCGGGTCATACCCAGGGGCATCTCTGCTTCTTCGTGGAAGCCCACCGTTCGCTGATCGCCGGAGACCTGGTGTCATCCTTGAGCACGATCGTCATCGATCCGCCAGAGGGTGACATGGATGCTTATCTCGAGTCGCTCCGTCGAGTGCGTCAGCTGCGGCCCGAGATCCTTTTCCCGGCTCATGGGCCAGCGGTCCTGGATGCTGTGCGGAAACTGGAAAAGCTCGAGCACCATCGTCTGGCGCGGGAAGAGGAAGTCTTCCAAGCCTGGCAAGCTGGGCAGCGAGACCCATTGGAGATGGTGAAGTTGATCTATCGCGGAGTCGCTGAGGAAATCCATCCAGTTGCGGCACGTCAGCTACGCGCCCACACCGAACGTCTCCTGAAGCTCGGGCGGATTACCGTGGACTGAGTCGGCCAAGATCCCCGAAATTCCACCCCGATCCAACTCCATGAGTCGAGCCCGCCGGAGGGTTCCCGTCAAGTCTTTTCCTGACTGTTCGTCCTCACAACCGGCAACAACTCGAATGTAATTGTCGGTCAATCCGCTCCACTGTCCTGCTCTGCGATCTTCCCACAAGACCTCGAGCGTCTGTCCTAGAAACCTGCGTCGAAAATTGCGGTCACTGTCCTTCGCGACCCGTGACATCTCGGCGGTCCGAAGCTTCTTCTCTTCCGGAGCCAGCCGATCGGGCAAACTGGCGGCGTGGGTTCCGGCACGCTCGGAATAGGAGAAGACATGCGGTTTGGCGAATCCCATCTTCTCGACGAACGCCAGGCTCTCATCAAATTCTTCTGGCGTCTCGCCGGGAAAACCCACAATCACGTCAGTGGTGAGGGCCAGCCCTGGAATCGCTGTCTGCAGCTCCACAGCCAACTCTTCGAAGTTGGCTGCCGAATAGGGCCGACGCATTCGCCGCAAGGTTGCCGTCGAGCCACTTTGCAAGGACATATGGATATGCCGGGCGAGGCGCGGATCCGACCACAGTTCGAGCAACCGCCGGTCGAATTTCCACGGCGCAATCGACGTCAGTCGTAGACGTGGCACTGCGGTTCGCGTGAGCAAGGCTGCTACAAGATCGTAGAGTCGTCGACCGTTGTCCTCGTACTCGGAGATCTGAACACCCGTGATCACCACTTCCCGGTATCCCCCCAACGTGAGGGCTTGGACTTCAGCCACGATCTCGTCCACTGCTCGACTGCGCTGGCGGCCACGGGTCGAGGGGATGATGCAGAAGGAACAGCCCATGTTGCACCCGTCCTCGATCTTGACCAATGCCCGGGATCGACCGAATCGGATCGGAACATAGGGGATCGGGAGAACTCCGTCCGCTGGTTCAGCTTCAGGAAAGGCTTCGTGCACCAGCTCTAATAGACGGTCCTTTCGGTCGTTGGTGACCACCAGGTCCACGCCCGCCACCCGGGCAGCTTCCGTCGGCTCTGCCGTCGCGTAACACCCGGTCAGTACGGTCTTTAGATCAAGGCCCTGACGATACCCGCGACGAGCTGTTTTACGCGAATCGCGCGCCGCACGATGGGTCACCGTGCAGGAGTTGATGATGTGGAGCTCAGCGTCTTCTAGCCGCGCAACTAGAGAATGCCCGGCAGCCACGAATCGACGGGCGTGGGCGTCAACTTCGGCTTGATTGAGCTTGCAGCCTAGGTTTGAAAAAAAAACTCGCATGGGTGCTCCATGCTACCAGCTCCCGGAGCCTCTTCCTGCCGGTTGACGGACGACAGATTACCGTCCCCGGGTGGGCTTTGAACATTTGCTTCCTTTCCACCCTTGACAGAAGGTTGCAGCTTCCATAGCTTGATGCAGATATATAAATCTAAGCTGATTTGAAATCAACGCTCTCGAACAGAACCGAACACCCAGGAGATCATCATGTGGAAGAAGAACGAGGACTTTGAAGATGCCCCCCCTCAGGCTGCTACAGCCCCTACCTCCCCCGCCCCCCGTAGGGTTTCCGGCGATACCCCCTCAGCCACTTTGGGACCCTCGATCACCATCAAGGGAGACATTACCGGCGAAGAAGACCTTTTGATCGAAGGAAAAGTCGAGGGTGCGATCCAGCTCCGCCAACACAACGTCACAGTCGGTCGCAACGGGCGCGTTGTGGCCAACATTCATGGCAAACGCATCTGCATCGACGGCGAAGTCAAAGGCGACCTATTGGGTGATGAAATCCTGATCCGCAAATCAGGCCGAGTGGAAGGCAACGCCAAGGCGCCGCGGGTGACACTAGAAAATGGCTGCAATTTTCGCGGCAGTATCGACATGAAGCCAGCGCCGACTGCAAGCCGGGGTGGGGCACCGGGCGAGCCGGCAAAAGCCAAACCCGCTCACCCAGCCCGCGCGACAGGCTAGTCGCCGACCAACTCGACGCCGACCTGTTCCAGGATCTCCCCGGTCGCCAAGTAGAAAGCGTTGAGCGACCGGCGATAGCTAGTAACGGCGCTGACCTCGCGGCTCAGCGCCTCGGTCAAGTCTTCCTGAATCTGCAACACCTCAAAGCTCGTCGACAGGCCATTTTCGTAGCGCTTCTGCTCCGCTTCCAGATTCTTGCGCTGCAGCCGGGTCGATACCTTGGCGGACTCGATCTGTTGCTCGGATGTCCGGACCGCGCGCGCCAACCGACGTACATTCAATAACACCTGTTGCTCGAGATCAGCCATCTCGAGCTCACCCTGCTCAACGTCGAGGTCGGCTTGTGCGTTGCGTGCTCTGGCGGCTCGATTCTGCAATGGATAGGCGAAAACCGCCTCCAGGAACCAGCCGTCGGACTCGGCCTCGATCAGCTGATCCAGGGCATCGGTATAGCCCCGGCTCACCGGTACCTCCTCCATCGTGGTCGGATCTATGCCGATGAAGTCGCCATCCACCGCGTTCAAACTGTAGCCGGCAGTGACATCGAGACGAGGTTTTTTCTGGTTCTTCGCAAAGCGCGCTTGTAACTCGCGGTTGGCATTGTCCAGACGCTGCTGCTCGACATCGGTACGCTTCTCGAGAGCAATCTTGTAAGCCTCGTCGAGATCGATCTTCACATAGTCGGTGATCGGTTCGGTCACCGGCACGATCTCGACATCCCAGTACTGTACCGTATCGAGATTGAGTAATCGTCGCAGAACATCGGCAGAATCCTCGACTTCGGCTTGCCGTCGGATGATCTCCTCTTCACGGGTGGCCACTCCGGCTTCACTCGACACCATTTCCAGCGGCGCCATCGTTCCCACCTCGACCTGGATCCGGTTCATCCCATGGAGCTCTTTGGCGAGGGCCAGGCTTTCCTGGGTCACCTTGAGCTGTTCCAACGCCTCGACCAGTAGCCAGTAGCGATCCGAGACCTCTTGAACAACCAACTCGACTTGGGCTTGAAAAGTCTCACGACTGATCGCGCTGGTGTTCTTCGCCACCAGGACCGAGTTGTAGGTCACCTCACGGCCAAAGTTGCGCAGCAACGGCTGCGAAAACGAAAGATCGAAGTCGATGCCAAACTGGGGATTGGGCTGGACGCGCTGATTCGATGATTCGAACCGGCTATTGTTGAAACTCAAGTTTGCGTTACCGCCAAAGGCGGTCAGCTGGGACAGGCCGAGATTCAGAGTGTTCTGCTCGGTGGTGATCGCGGATTCGTCGGTCACCTCCAGCGTCGAGGTCGTGGGACGTGTATCTTCCGTCAACTGTGCCGTCGAATTTATGTTGAGGTCGAAGATACCCATCGCTTCCTGGACGCCCAACACCGACTGACTTCGGCGATAACGTTCGACCACCAACGATAGATTACGTTTGAGGGTCAAGGCCACCGCGTCCTCGAGCGCGAGCTCGACCTTGTCGCCGGCCCGTCGCAGGCCGAGCTCAGCGGCGTCGGATGGTAGGTCATTCATACCGTGAGCGTCACCGGGCGAGACCGCGGTAGGTACCTCCGACGCATCGGCTGCCAGCGGCAGCAGGCACAACAGCGCCAACAGCAACAGCCCAGTTCGCCAGGCATTCACGGTTAATCCTTGAATAGGATTCTTCATTCTCAACTCCCTTGGGTGTTATGTCTACGGCTCCTGGAGGAGGCTCCCTGCGCCGATCGAGTGCGGTACCAGCTCGGTCAATCGTACGTAAGTCCAACGCAAAAGTTACAAAGAGTCAATGCTCTCGAGGTCACTTGCGAGTTCTTGTTCGATCCCGCGGCCGCTACGACCGTGTCGGGTAATGGCAGGCGACGGAATGTTCTCGATCGGGCATTGTTAGCTCGGGTTCGAGCTCGACACAGAGTGGTCGCATAGCGCCATCCGCACTCCGCGCTGTCGCGCATCGAGGATGGAAGGCGCAACCGGCAGGAGGTGACAATGGACTTGGGACTTCTCCAGTGAGCACTTCGCGGCGTTGACGGCGGCGAGGATCTGGAATCGGGACCGCCCTCAGCAGGCTCCTAGTATATGGGTGTTGCGGTTGCTCGAAGACGTCGCGACGGGATCCAATTTCGACAATCTTGCCAAAATACATGACCGCAACACGATCGGCGATTTGCTCAACCATGGCGAGATCATGGGCAATGCAGATCATGGTCAGCTCCAGACGTTGTCGCAGGTCAGCAAGCAAACCAAGGATCTGAGCTCGAACTGAGACGTCGAGTGCCGACACCGGCTCATCCAGGAGCAGGAGCTTGGGCTCGGTCGCCAATGCCCTTGCGATGCAGACTCGCTGACGCTGACCGCCCGAGAGTTGGTGTGGATACCTTTCGAGGAAGGACGCGGCAAGACCAACCAACTCCAACAAGGATGTGACCCTCGGACCAATCTCGCTGGGCGATCGTAGGCGATGATATCTGATCGGCTCGGCAATCGAAGCAGAGATCCGCATCCGCGGATCGAGTGCCGCGGCGGAGTCCTGAAACACCATTTGGAATGCCACTCGTCGACGACGTAGCTGACGGGATGTCAACCCCATCAGGTCATCGCCATCGAAAGAAATCTCGCCTGCATCCGGGTCCAGCAGACGCAGAAGGCAGCGCCCCAGGGTGGTCTTGCCGCTGCCAGACTCCCCCACCACCGCCAAACATTCGCCGCGGTAGACGTCGAGATTCACCTCATCAACTGCTTTGAGCTGCCGGCGTCGTCGCCACGGTCGCCGCCAGGTGAAGGACTTGGAGAGCCCTCGAGCTCTCAGCAGACGCTTCATGGGCTCGCCGCCCCGCGAGGTCCAGTTGGTTCGGATCCGGGATTGCCGGGCTGAGCACTTCCCAGATTCCTCTCCTCTGCCATCGCGTCGCCAGCTAGAAAACACCGACAGGCATGCCGAGTGGTCCGCAGATAGAGATCTGGTTCGGACAGGCTGCACTTGTCCATAACGACGGGGCACCGCGGATGAAAAGTACAACCGGTCGGCAGCGCCCCAACTTCAGGAACCCGACCTGGAATACCCCGAAAGCCCGTAGTGCGACCATCAAGCCTAGGGACGGTGTCCAACAGCGCTTGGGTATAGGGATGCGAAGGGTGACTGAAGAGCTCTTCGACCGGCGCTTCTTCCACCACCTGCCCGCTGTACATCACGGCCACACGATCGCAACATTGAGCGACAACCCCGAGATCATGGGTGATCAACAACACCGCTAGGCCGAGTTGGTTTCGCAGATCAGTCAGCAATTCGACAACTTGCGCTTGAACCGTCACGTCCAATGCGGTTGTCGGTTCGTCGGCAAGCAGCAAATCCGGCCCCGAAGCCAAAGCCATCGCGATCATCGCCCGCTGCATTTGACCGCCTGAAAGTTGATGCGGAAAGCTGTCCAGACGACTTTCAGGATCCGGCATCGCAACTCTCTCGAGCAAACGGCGAGCTTCTGTGTACGCCTCTGCTCGCCCCATGCGTCTGCCTAATCGCAGAACCTCACAGATCTGATAGCCGATACTAAGCACCGGATTCAAGGCGCTCATCGGCTCCTGAAAGATC